>PAAH01000019.1 GCA_002698885.1 Nitrososphaerota archaeon
AAATCAAGAGAGAATATTAAAAAATTTCGAACTACTTTAAACCGTCCTTTAACTCTAACTGAGAAAATCCTTGCAGGTCATTTGGAAGATGAGTTTCTTGAAAAAAATCTTGATGAAAAAATAAATTATGTCTTTTTAAAACCTGATCGTGTAGCACTTCAAGATGTAACAGGGCAAATGGTTATGTTACAATTTATGCAAGCTGGTTTGAATTCTGTTTCACTACCAACAACAGTTCATTGTGATCATCTTATTCAAGCTAGAACTGAAGGTAAGTCTGATACTAAATTAGCAATATATGAAAATAACGAGGTCTACAAATTTCTCGAAACTGCATCAAGAAAATATGGTGTTGGTTTTTGGAATCCAGGTGCAGGAATAATTCATCAAGTTGTTTTAGAAAATTATGCCTTTCCTGGCGGCTTAATGATTGGTACTGATTCACATACTCCTAATGCTGGTGGATTAGGAATGATAGCTGTAGGTGTTGGTGGTGTAGATGCTGCTGAAACAATGGCTGGAATGCCATGGGAATTACTCTATCCAAAAAGAATTGGTGTTTTTCTTAAAGGTCAAATGAGTGGATGGACTGCACCAAAAGATGTTATCTTGTATGTTGCAGGAAAACTTTCAGTATCTGGAGGAACTAATTCAATTATTGAATATTTTGGACCTGGTACACAATCAATTAGTTGCACTGGAAAAGCAACAATAACTAATATGGGTGCTGAGATTGGTGCAACATGTTCTATTTTTCCATATGACAAACGAATGGAAACATATCTAAAATCAACTAATAGGGAGAATATTGCTGAACTTGCAAATATGTATACAGAATTACTTCAAGCCGACCCTGAAATTGAAAAAAATCCAGAGAAGTTTTTTGATAAGGTTATTGAAATTGATTTATCTACGCTTGAGCCACATGTAGTTGGACCCCATACTCCTGATTTAGCAAGACCAATATCAAAACTGTCTGATGAAGTTACTACTAATGATTACATTGATAACATATCTGTCGCATTGATTGGAAGTTGCACAAATTCATCGTATGAGGATATGTCCAGATCATCTAGTGTTGCAAAGCAAGCTGAATCTCATGGGATAAAAGCAAAAATTCCATTATTAGTTACACCTGGTTCTGAACAGATTCGCTCAACCATTGAACGTGATGGTCAAATTGAAACTCTAAAATCAATAGGTGCAACAGTATTGGCAAATGCATGTGGTCCTTGTATTGGACAATGGCATAGACCAGAACTCAGAGATGGGCAAAAAAATTCTATTGTTACATCATTTAATAGAAATTTTCCCGGTCGTAATGACGGAAAACGTGATACTATGAACTTTATTGCAAGTCCAGAAATTGTTACTGCATTTGCATTAGGAGGAAGTTTATCCTTTAACCCATTGAAAGATTCACTTGAGACAGACGATGGCAAGAAAATTACGCTATCACCACCACCAATTGCACCAGAAGTACCTGAGAAAGGATTTGTTGTAGCAAAAGATGTCTATATTCCTCCATCTGAAAAACCAGAAGACGTAGAAGTTATTATCGATCCAAATAGTGACAGATTACAAAAACTTGAACCATTCAAACCATGGAATGGGGATGATTTTACTGAACTATCATTAATGATTAAGGCAAAAGGAAAATGTACCACTGATCATATTTCCCCTGCTGGTCCATGGCTTAGACTCCGTGGTCATCTTGATAAGCTAAGTGATAACTTGCTGTTGGGTGCAGTTAATGCATTTTCCAGTGATGTTGGAAAAACAAAAAATATGTTAACAAATGAGATAGAAAATTGCGCCGAAATTGCTAGAAAATATAAAAAAGAAAATATCAATTGGCTTATAGTTGGAGATACCAATTATGGTGAAGGAAGTAGTCGTGAACATGCTGCAATGACTCCTAGATTTTTAGGCTGTGTAGTTGTAATTGCAAAATCCTTTGCAAGAATCCATGAAACTAATTTAAAAAAGCAAGGAATTCTTGCATTAACATTCGATGATGTAGATGATTATGAAAAAATCAATGAAGATGATAAAATAAGTATTACTGGATTAGAAAATTTTGTAGAGAACTCAGTTGTTACATGTGAATTGAAACATACTAATGGTAAATCTGAAAAAATCTCTTTAAGGCATTCATATAATTCCTCACAGATTGAGTGGTTTAAAGCTGGCTCTGCTTTGAATGTGTTAAAAAATCGAAAAAAATAACGTGGGGCCGATCGGAATTGAACCGACGACCTACGGGTTACTGCAGCTCCAAACTCACATCATCTTTTCGATCAGTAGTTTGAATTAACCTCTGGAGCCCTTAGCGGTGAACTTCGTAGTCACTGTCGCCCTACCAGGCTAGGCTACGACCCCACAAGTAATTAATTATCAAGCTTGAATTTTAACTATTACCAAGATTTATTGCACTACGTGACTATTTGTAACTAAATGGTAAAGCCTGTTTTAATTATCGCTGGTACAATTCCTGTAATCTTTGCAATTCTTTTAATCATTCCACTCACAAATCCTGAGATTCCAATAACTGCTATTGATCCAAATGATATTGTTGAAATAGAATTTACAAAACATCATTTAACATCAGTTTCATTTGGGATAACTGAAAGACTAGGTGCACAGCAAACTGAAATCCTTGTTATAAAAAATGATGGGGAATTACAATATACATTGGTTAACGAAGGATCGCCATCAACAGAAAAAATCTCCGAGATTGATTCTGATAAAAAAACAAAATTAATTGCGATGATTAAAGAAACTGGTTTTATGGCAATACCTTTTGATTCATTTGTGATAAAAGATGAAATAAGTGATTTTGTAAAATATGGTGTAAAAATAACATATAACGAAAAAATCAATCAGTTATTTTGGCCTGAACAGGAGGCTACAGACCAATTAATACCTCCAATTATCACTGAAGTAGAAATTGAACTTGAATCTATTCTTGACAGTATAAGAGAATAAATATTCAGTGAACATAGTATCGGTATGATTCCACTTTCTGGTGATATTCCAAATTCTAAAGGTGAAATTAAGGAAGCAAACGAAATGACTTCGATTTCCAGAGGGACATCCACATTGAAACGGGGTTTTGCACACATGTTAAAAAATGGCGTTGTAATGGATGTTACAACTGTAGAACAAGCTCTAATTGCTGAAGAAGCAGGTGCAGTTTCAGTTATGGTTTTAGACAAACTACCATCGGATGTAAGAAAAGCAGGTGGTGTAGCAAGGACAGCAAGTATTAGAATAATTCAAGAAATAATGGATAACGTTACAATACCTGTAATGGCAAAATGTAGAATCGGTCATGTTTACGAAGCAAATGTACTTGCTGAGACTAATGTAGATATGATTGATGAATCAGAAGTATTAACACCTGCTGATGAATATCATCATATTTGGAAATGGGATTATACAACACCATTTGTTAATGGTGCACGTTCACTTGGTGAAGCATTAAGACGTGTTGAAGAAGGTGCTGCCATGATTAGAACAAAAGGAGAGCCTGGTACAGGAAATGTTGCTGAAGCAATTACTCATATCAAAAAAGTTAACGATGAACTTCGTAGTATAAAGAGCATTTACGATTCAGGTGATAAACAAGATCTAGTGAAAATGGCTAGAGAACTAAAAGTTTCTTACAGTCTTGTTGAGGAAACTGCAAAAATTGGTCGTCTTCCAGTTGTAAATTTTGCTGCTGGTGGAATTGCAACACCAGCCGATGCTGCCTATTTAATGTCATTAGGTTGTGATGGTATTTTTGTTGGTTCAGGAATTTTCAAAGCAGAAGATGCAAAAGAAAGAGCAAGAGCAGTTGTTCTTGCAACGACATTCTGGGAGGAACCTGACAAGGTAAAAGAAGCACAAAAAATGATTGATGAGCGCCAATCAATACTTGGTCTTGACGTTAAAGATTTAGAATTGAAAATGCAAGAACGTGGTGGTACAGTTTGACATTAAACATCGGTGTATTGGCAATTCAAGGTGATGTAACTGAGAATTTTCTATCAGTTATGGCATCATTAAGTGAATTAGGTATTGATGGTACAGTCAGTCAAGTTAAAACTGCTGAACAAATTTCCAAATTAGATGGATTAATTATTCCAGGTGGAGAAAGTACAATGATTGGTCAGATGTCATTAGTTAATGGTGCATTGAAAACAATCAAGGAGAAAATTGGCTCTGGTATGCCAGTATTTGGTATATGTGCAGGTATGATTCTACTTTCAAAGAATTCTAAGGATAGAGTAGTTGGTGATGTTGAACAGCCATTACTTGATTTACTTGATGTTAAGATAGAGAGGAATTCTTTTGGAAGACAAAAAGACTCATTTGAAGCAGAAATTTCCCTTGAGCCAATAGGAATATCTTCATTTAATGGCGTTTTCATACGTGCACCATCTGTCTCAGAAGTAGGAAAAGATGTTCAAATTCTAGCAAAATTTGAGGAAAAGATTGTGTCTGTCAAACAGGGAAATATTATTGCAACAGCATTTCATCCTGAATTAACAAGAGATACTTCTTTACACAAATCTTTTGTGCAAATGGTAAAAGACTCAAAACCTTAATCTGTTTTTAGATTATGCATTGCCACTAAATCTTTCTTAAACTGCTGCAAGTTTTCTGGAACATTAATCTCAATTGGATCCTTAAGTGACAGATTTTTCTCCTTTTTATCATTCCAAACTTTAGAATTGAATTCAATTACATTTTGTGTAAATTGTGAAAAATCTTCTACATTTTCAGTTTCAGGAATTTTTTCTTTGTGAACACTATTTTCTGAATAAAGTGTTTGCCACAGATGCTCTGTAATAAATGGTGTAATTGGTGCTAAAAGTTTTAGAATTGTTGATAAAACCTTGTGTAAAGTGTAGATTGCAGCATCTCTTTCGTCACCCTCGAATCCTATTCCATATGCTCTGGCTTTTACCATCTCAATATAGTGTGCCGCAAAAATATTCCATGTGAATTCTCTTAGTGCAATTGCTGGTATAAAGAAATTGTATTGGGAGTAACCCTCTTTGCATTCTAAAATTAATTTATCTAGCTCAGATAGTATCCATTTGTCAGTATTAGTAAGATTTACAGAATTAATTACTGGAAAACTAGAAAGAAATCTTGATACATTCCATAGTTTGCTTAGAAATTTTTTTGTCGATTCAATTTTTTGTTCAGAACATCTAAAATCATAACCGTGATTGATTTCGCTTGCACTCCAAAATCGAAAAGTGTCAGCACCTGATTTTTGAATAATAGGTAATGGATCTAATGCGTTGCCCTTACTTTTACTCATCTTCATTCCTTTTTCATCTAATCCATAACCCATGATCCATGCTTCAGCCCATGGTTTTTTGCCTGTTAATTCTTCACATCGTAAAAGTGTATAGTACAACCAAGTTCTTACAATATCTTTTGCCTGCGGTCTAATTCCTGTTGGATATGTTTTTTTGAAAAATTCATTATCTACATTAAATTTTGTAATGAATAATGGTGACACACTTGAATCCATCCATGTATCAAATGTTCTTTCTTCACCTATAAATTCTGTTTTACCACATTTTTCACATTTATCAGCAGGACATTCATCTTTCCATGGTCGATAATATTTTCCAGGTTCAGGAACAAATGCTTCTGAACAATTCTTACAATACCAAATTGGAATTTCTGTTCCATAATATCTTCTTCTTGAAATAGGCCAATCAATCGAAATGGAGTCAAGCCAATTCATTAGAATTTGTTTGTGCATATCAGGATAGAATTTGATTTCAGTTCCAGCACGCTTCATTTCTTCGACAGAATCTTTTTGTTTCAGGTAATATTCTTCCATTGGAATAATCTCAATTGGAGTTTTACTTCTTTCAGATAATGGTGTTCTATGAGAAGTATCTTCGATTTTTTCCACAAATTCGGCGTTTTCCAAATCTTCGATAATCTTTTTTCGTGCCTGTTTTGGTTTTAGACCCTCATAATCTCCTGCAGCTTTTGTCATTCTACCATCAAGCCCGATTGCCACAACTTCGTCTAATTGTAATTCACGAAACAGCGCTACGTCGTTTTGATCACCATAACTACATACCATAACAGCTCCCGAACCAAATTCCATTTTTGCTGAATGATGAGGTTTAATCTCAACTTCATTATTTGTTAGTGGTATAATCAATTTTTTTCCAATCAATTCTGAATATCTAGAATCCTCTGGATGTACAATTACGGTTTTACATGCACAAAGTAATTCAGGTCTAGTACTGGCAATGATAATTTTGTCAGATGTATCTTTAATGAAAAATCTCATGTAAACTAATTTAGTTGAAATTTCATCATATACAATTTCAGCATCAGCAATTGTTGTACCAGATACCCAATCATAGTTATTTGGCCTTGTTGCAAGATAGATAATTCCTTTTTTCCAAAGTTCAATGAATGTAGATTGCGTAAATTTTCTATACTCTTCACTATCTGTTCGGTAATAATTTTTAAAGTCACCGCTTATTCCAAGACTTTTCATTATCTGAATCATTTCAGCTTCCAAATCATCTAATGCATTTTTACATAGCTCAAGAAACTCTCCTCTTTCAGTTTCACGCATTCTTATATTGTGTTTTTTTTCTGTGTACAGTTCAACAGGTAATCCATTTCTGTCAATACCTATTGGGAAATACACATTCTTTCCAGACATTCTTGCAGTTCTTGCAATCATATCTATCTGAGCATAGTGTGATGCTGCGCCAATATGCCATGGTCTTCCTGAAGGATATGGTGGTGGCGTATCTATTGTATAATTAGAATTTTGGATTACAAAATCATTTATCCCTGTGTCATCCCATTTTTTTAAAATTTTTTCTTCAAGAATTGGTTCCCATGCTTTTTCAGTAATCTTTGGTTCCATATCTAAAACTTTGATCTTTGTCTATAAATCTCTAAAGTGATGTGATAACTGGTATCTTATCTAGATATTTTGCAAGATTGATGTCATTCTTAGTAATTCCACCTGCATCATGTGTCATAAGATCAATTACAAGTTTGTTGTATACATTAAACCACTCTGGGTGATGATTCATTTTTTCAATTTCTGTGACTGCAATTGTCATAAACTGCCATGCTCCATTAAAGTCGGCAAATTCAATTTCTTTATGTAATTTACCGCCTACCACAGTCCAACCATTCAATTCTTTTAGATTCTCTTGAATCTCTCCATCTGAAAGCTTTTCCATATTTTGTGGATATCTATGAACAATAATAAATTATGCAATTTAGTTTCCAAAACTGTGAATCAACTACTTGGTGAAATTCAACATGTTATCAAAACTAGTATATTAGATAATTCTGTTGGTGTTGCCTTTTCAGGAGGAGTAGACAGTACTCTTATTGCAAAACTATTGCATGATGCCGGATATGACATACATCTTCTTACAATTGGTTTTCATGATTCACATGACATTAATTTTGCAAAAGAAGTTAATGAAATTCTAAAATTCAAGCATAATATTTTAGAAATAGAACCTAAATCTTTTCAAGAAACAAGTGAAAAAATTCATGATATAATTAAAACAGATAATCTATCTTGGAATGAGAATTCTATTGCATTTTATTATGTATCAAAATTGGCAAAAAGTTTAGGTATTTCTAAAGTTATAACTGCAAATGGAATTGATGAATTATTTTGTGGTTATAATTCATATCGTGAAGCCATTAGTATTAGCGAGAATGAAGTTCAAAAAATGATGGATCTAAAATTAAAAAATGAAAAGGACATGATGATTGCAGTAAATAATGTATCTTCAGAGTTTGGAGTTACTATTGTTCAACCACTGTTAAATGATTCTTTCATAGATTATGCAAGAACAATTCCGATAACTAAAAAAATACATGGACCTGATGACTTGTTACGTAAGCATGTTATACGTGAACTTGCAATAGATTGTAATGTGCCTAAGATTTCTGCATATAAACAGAAAAAAGCACTGCAGTATGGAACTAAGATTCACAAATCATTATTGAAGTCTAGGAAAACTTCTTAGAATACAATTTGACATGTTTGTTTACATTATCAATAATTGTTAGTGATGCCCCAAGGTGATTTTCTGCAACAAATATTGATTTTATTTCTTTATCTGACAGGATATTAGAAATAGATTTATCGTTTAATAGTGCGTCAATATAGTTAATTTCTTTTTTATGTGCGTCAAATGCAACTCTCTGTACATCCCGATATGCCTTGAATCGTGGCATGCCTTTCTTGATTAATGCCTCTAAGACAAACTCAGCAAAAATCTGACCTTTTGTAATGTTAAGATTATCTTTAACTCGTTTTGTATTAACATGTAGATTTTCAACAATGCGAATCATAGTTTCCAACATTTCATCAACAAGAATTGATGTCATTGGAATAACAAATCTTTCATTTGCAGAATTTGATAGATCTCTCTCATGCCACAAA
The DNA here is from genome assembly GCA_002698885.1 of Nitrososphaerota archaeon. GTDB lineage: Archaea > Thermoproteota > Nitrososphaeria > Nitrososphaerales > Nitrosopumilaceae > Nitrosopelagicus. The sequence continues at coordinate 8,465 of PAAH01000019.1, forward strand.
GGAATATTTTCAAATGATGTGCTAACTTGACTTCTTAGAAGTTTTGATAACGAAGATATTCTTTCACTTTTAATTGGATTTCTTTTAACAGGAACTGCACTACTACCCATTTGGCCTTTCTTGAAGTATTCTGCCACTTCGCCAATCTCTGTTCTTTGTAAATTTCTAACTTCTATAGCAATCTTTTCTAGAGTTGCCCCTAAAAGCGACAAATGAAACACATACTCTGCATATCTTTCTCTAGGAATAATTTGCGTAGTTACTTTTGCTGCAAAAAGTCCAAGTTTTTTTGATACTTTATCTTGAACTTTTACAGCATTTTTGCCCATTAATGAACCAGTTCCAACAACACCAAGTGTTTTACATATTAGAATTCGTTTTTTGATTTCATCTAATCTTTCCAAATGTGTCGACATTTCAGCAGCCCAATTTGCAAATTTTAATCCAAAAGAAATTATGCTAGCGTGCTGTCCATGAGTTCTTCCAACTGCTGGAACATTTTTGTATTTTATAGCATTATTTGCAAGAATTAGCGATAATCTAGAAACTTTTGGTTGAATTATTCTTAAAGCATCTTTCATTTGTAATGAATTACTTGTATCAACTAGATCATTACTTGTCAAACCATAGTGAATCCATGGTCTCGATTCTTTTTTACATTTTTCTGCTAGTGCTTCTACAAGTGCTGCAGTATCATGATCACTTTTTGCTTCTAATTGTTTAATTCGTCTGTTTGTGATTTTACCTGATTTTGCAATTTTTGCAATATCATTAGCAACATTACGTGAAATTATTTTAATTTCGCTTTGTGATAGTGCAGCGGCTGCTTCAATTTCTAACTGATAATCTATCTTTTTTTGCTCACTAAATATTGCAAGCATCTCTTTTGTCCCATAACGACCACTATCTATAGGTAGAATTGCCAATGTATTTACTCAAATTTGTACAAAAATAAATCTATGTTTACCTAAAATAGAGAATTCGAGTTTGCACCATCAAAATTAATTGTTGTTCCTGAAAGATATTTGATATTATTTTCTATAATTGATTTTACAAAATTTCCAATTTCTTCTGGTTTTCCTAAGCGTTTCATTGGAAGTGTGTCTACAAATTCATCTACATTATCAATTAATTCTTTAGTTCGATCTGTGTTGATTGGACCTGGTGCGATATTTATGCAACTAATTTCTCTTTTTGCAAATTCTTTACTTAGAATTTTAAAGACACTAGAAAATGCGGCTCTATATGCACTTGAAATAATAAGTTTAGAATTTGGTTCTTTAATCACATTTGATGTTATTACAAAAATATATCCATTATCACTGATTGAAATGTTTTGTAATATGGTACAGAATCCAAGAAATAGTTGGTTATGATATTTTTTCCAGTCTTCTTCCGAAATTTTTTTAAATTCAAGTACAGGTGGCCCTCCTGTATTGAGTACAAGAATATCTGTATTGGAATATGTCTGCAAAAATTTTCTTACACTTTCCATATTTGATGTATCAATATCAGACTTAGATGCTGCAATAACATCAATATCAAGTGTTTTCAGTGACTCTGAAATCGCCTTACCAATTCCTCTAGAACCACCCAATACAATTGCTTTTTTCATATAATTATTCATATTATCATTTCATTTTAATTTATTCAAGAGTATTGAATTTGATTTAAATTGCCTCTACCTGAACTTTGTCCATCTAATTGACTGACTTAAAACCAAAAAAAATAGGTGATATGGAATACCAAATAGAAGCTGATCCCTCTCTTGGAATGAAGGTTCCTGTAACTATCTATGCAGATGAAACCTTAATAGAAAAAATGATGACTGATAGAACAATTAAACAAGCAATTAACGTTGCAACTTTACCTGGTATACAACAACATTCTGTAGTATTGCCTGACGGTCATGAAGGTTATGGTTTTCCTGTTGGTGGTGTTGCAGCAATGGATGCAGAAGAAGGAATGATTAGTCCTGGTGGGGTTGGATATGATATCAATTGTGGTGTAAGACTTTTACGAACAAATCTTACTGAAGAAAATGTAAGACCAAAACTTGGTGAATTAGTCAATGATCTTTTCAAATCAATACCATCAGGAGTTGGTTCTAAAGGTGCTGTTAGATTAACTCAATCAGAACTTGATGAAGTTCTAGTAAAAGGTGTAATGTGGGCTATCGAGCATGGTTATGGTACTAATGATGATGCAGATGTTTGTGAAGAGAATGGGCAGATGGCAAATGCTGATCCTAACAAAGTTTCTGATAAAGCAAGAAAACGTGGTGCACCACAACTTGGAAGTCTTGGATCTGGAAATCATTTTCTTGAGGTTCAACGAGTTGAAGAGATTCATGATGAAGAAGCAGCAAAAAGAATGGGAATTCAAAAGGGCAATGTAACAGTTTTAATTCATTGTGGCTCCAGGGGATTTGGTCATCAAGTTTGTAGTGATTATCTTAGAATATCAGAGCAGGCTCAAAAAAAATACAACATTAGTCTAGCAGATAGGGAATTAGCTTGCGTACCAAACAGATCTGATGAGGGAGAATCATATAGAGCAGCAATGTTTGCAGCATTAAATTTTGCATGGAGTAACAGACAAATGATTACGCATTGGACGAGAAAATCATTTGAACGAGTATTTAACCAGACAGAATCTGATCTTGATATGAAATTAGTGTATGATGTTGCACATAACATAGCTAAAGTTGAAAATCATAAAATAGATGGCAAAAATAAATCAGTTGTGGTTCATCGAAAAGGGGCAACTAGAGCATTTCCAGCAAATTTGGAGGAAGTTCCAAGTAAATATCGAGATTTGGGTCAACCAGTTCTAGTACCAGGTTCAATGGGAACTGGAAGTTGGATTTTACTTGGAAAAGAAAATTCTATGACCAGAAGCTTTGGATCCACTGCTCATGGTGCAGGTAGAATGATGTCACGTTCTAAAGCAAGGAGAAATTTTACAGAAGAGCAGGTAAAAAAATCCTTAAACGAAAAAGGAATTTTTATCAAATCACTTACACGTGATGGAGTGGTTGAAGAGACACCACAGGCATACAAAAATGTTGATGCAGTGGTAAATGTTTCACATGAACTAGGGATAGCTACTAAAGTAGCAAAATTGGTGCCAATTGGTGTGATTAAAGGATGAAAGAAGAAGATAAAGAATTAGAAATTTTAAAAGCAAAGCGTTTAGCTGAAATGGAAAAAAACCTTGCACAACAGAATAATCAAGAAGAGAAAGAAACTGTGCTTAGTAATAGTGATCAAAACAAACTTTTGCCAAGAGAGCAAATTATACAAAAACTTGGTTATAGAGGACTTGAAGTACTGTCTAATGCAGAATCCCAATTTCCAAATGAAACAAAACTTGTTGAAGAAAAATTAGCAGAATTAATTCAATCTGGTGAAATTGATGAAGTTTTAGATGGTGGTAAATTATTGACACTTTTTCGTTCTGTAGGAATTCGTGTTAGAATGGAGAATAAGATTAATGTTGAAAAAGATGGAAAATTTGTATCAATTTCAGAAAAATTTGTTAAACAAACAGATGATAGTAATTTTGAGGAAGATGAAAATTAATGGTTTACATTCTAGAATTTAGTACAATAAAACTTGTTGAGGATAAAATCTTAGTAATAGATGCAATGAATAAGATGCAAAAACTCTGTAAACTTTCTGATGGTTATGCTGTTAGTGAACCAATATCTAAATTTGGATGGACATTTTTTTCAATTGCACTTCATACTAATTTCTATCAAGCAATTTCACATGAATTTGATGATGTGATAAGAAAAACAAAAGGAAATAAACATGAAGAAAAATTTGGAAATTTTATGAGTGGTTTTTTTGAATCAAATGGATGTAAAATTAGAGTAAAACTTGTAGATGAAGAAATCTAAACTCTTCTTCCTCTTTTGCCACCTTTCTTTCTTGTAGTATCATGAGGTATTGGTGTAACATCATCAATCTTACCAATCCTAAATCCTCCTCTTGCTAGAGCTCTAATAGCAGCTTGTGCACCAGGTCCTGGAACTCTAGAACCGACTCCACCTACTGCGCGCACTCTAATGTGTAATCCTGTTATTCCTTTTGTTTTTGCACCTTCTACAACAACATTTGCTGCTTTCATTGCTGCAAATGGCGATGATTGATATCTGTCTGCATTTACATGATGGCCACCAGAACTAATTGCAAGAGTTTCTCCACCCGTAAGATCTGTAATATGAATAATTGTGTTATTATAACTACTATAGATATGTGCAATTCCCCATTTATCCTGAACTTTGGTTTTTGGTGAAGACTGTATATCAGATTTTTCTTCATTTTGAACTTTAGTTTTATTTTCATCTTCTGATACAGATGTTTCTTCTACTTGCTCAGTTTTTTCTTTATTTTCAAGTTCCAGATTTTCTGTATGTGCGTCACTAACAGTTTCCGTTTCAGACAATGAAAATCCACAATTTACTGGCTTTATAAAACAATACATTTCAAGTGTTGCAATTTTTCGTTTGTTTCACCACAAGATTGTTTTTAGATATTATTCTAGGAATTTCTTTGGAAATGCTTCCAACCTTTATCAGAAATTGTAGAATATTTTCCATTTTTTGCAAATACTACTTTTTTACCTTTTCTTACATATCCAATTTCAAAAATATTGATCTTGTTCTTTTTAGCAATTTTGTAAACTTTTGACAAATTTTTAGGTGATACAGTGCATACCAGTTCAAACTCCTCACCACCATTTAACACAAATTTCTCAAACTTTAGTTTATTTTTCCTTGAAAAATCAATCAAATCCGAGTTTACAGGAAGTTTTGTTATTACAAATTGCTTTTTACTTTGANNNGATAATTCATTCAGGCATGTTGAAAGACCATCACTAGAATCCATTGATGATGAAATTAAATTTCTANATAAATATCCAAATTTCAACCGNGGAATGGGCCTAGAAAATAATTTTTTTGATTTTGTAAGAAATTTTTTTGTAGTAATCCTCTTTTTACCCATAATGTCNAGTGCAGCTGCTGGGTATCCAAATGGTCCGGTTGTTATTATCATATCACCTACCTTGGCACCATTTCTAGGAATGATTTTNCCTGGNAGTCCAAATAATACAGAATGAATTACAATTTCTTTTCCCTCATTGGTATCTCCTCCTAATAGTTTTAGATTGAATTCTTTGCATGCGCTAGTAAAACCAGATGCAAGTTTTACTACTTGTTTTTTTGAAATATTTTTTGGTAATGTTATTGAAACAATACAAAATTTTGGGATTATTCCTTTTGATGCAAAATCACTAACACTNGANACAATACTTTTTCTTGCAATATCTGAAAAATTACTTTTTGGTGGAATNTCTGTACTCTGAACTAATGTATCAATACTAGTAGCACAATTTCTTTTTCCAAGTAAAAAAATTTCTACATCTTCAGCAACAAATTCTTTTGAATTTTGTTTTTGAAAATANCTAATAATCTGACTTTCACTTAATCTCTTCATAGCTCTCATTTAGTAATCTTNTAACATCTTTTTGTATACTAGTTATTGTTGATTGATCNTTNGATTCAATGGAAATTCTAATAATATNTTCAGTGTTTGATTTTCTAANAAGNGCCCAACTNTCATCATNTATTTTTATTTTTATACCGTCAAGNANGTCTAATTCATATTTATTTTCTAACTTGTTAACNAACTTTTCCATTATTTTATCATGANATTTTGNTGGAAACAAGANTTTTTCTCTAACTTGTTNATACTCTTCAAATTTTTCAATNAACNTATCTAAATTTTGGTCAAGCATAGTNGCGACTAATCCTGATGTTAAAAGACCATCTCTGCAAAAATTAAATTCTGGTAAAATAAATCCGCCACTACTACCTTCTCCACCTGCTTGAGCATTTTTTTCCTGTATAGTTTGCATTACATTTGCTTCTCCTACCTTAGATCTCCAAACACTCCCACCGTTGTTTTTGATATATTTTTCAATTCCTATGCTACTATCAGTACTAAGTACAAATTTTTTATATCCAATTTGCATTGATTTTACTACACCAAGACCTAAAGTAATNTCTGGTGATTTCTTTTTNCCATTTTTTACTATTACTAGACGATCAGAATCTAAATCAAATGCAAATCCAANCTCCTTNGATTTTTTGATTAGTTCCTCAAGTGTATCTGTTGTTGGATCTGGNCCCCTTGATGATNCAAGTAAATCCTCATTTATTGCATCTACTTGACAACCAATTTTTTCAAGTANTGGNTGTGCAAAGTTTTTTGCGGCACCACCACCAATGTCTATTGTTANTTTTGGATTATTTTTTACATTACCTACAATCTTTGNAGCATCTGAAATATACTCTGACTTGATAAATTCCTCATTACCGATTTTTGAACTTAAAATTTCTTGTTTACNANTAATCANATTCAATTCTTCTGCATTAATTCCTCNTCCATTCAAGATGAATTTTAGACCGTTCCATTCAATAGGATTATGAGATGATGTTATCATAATTCCAGAGCCAAATTTTCTTGCTTCTCTAAATACAANAGGTGTTGGTACAATTCCCAGATTGTATACATCTATCCCAGATTGCATTAATGCAGCAGTCACATAATTCATAATTATTTCGCCTGAAGGTCTNGTGTCTCTTCCNATNACACATTTTCCCGATTTAATTATTGATGAGAAATTTGTNGTAAATTGTAAAATATTTGCTGGTCCAAAATCATTTCCAAATATACCTCTTATTCCAGATATTGATATTTTCACTATTAAAAATCACAAAGGCTTTTTATAAACTCTAACTGCAAATCGTACGTGCCTCGATAGCTCAGCCTGGTAGAGCGAACGCCTCGTAAGCGTTAGGTCGTGGGATCGAATCCCATTCGAGGCTTGATAAAATTTAGAAAGAAATTATTTAATNTATTTAGGAAGTTTNNTCTACGAAAGTTTCAATGTCTTCTTGAAGTTCTTCTCCAAGTCCTAGCCACCAATCATTCTTTTCTTCTGACATACTTCAAAAATTTCTATGTTTAGTCCTTTATAGATCTGCCGGTGNAATNTTGGCTGAGTAANTGATCTATTATGATGAATTTTTTTCATCAAGTTTCTTTCGTNGTCGTTTGCGATATAGGATAACTGCTAATGCTCCTATCGCACATNCCCAAAAAACTGGCCATCGAAGTTCTGAATCACCCATGCCGAGAAATGAGACAATTGTTCCCCCTATGAGAGCAANTCCAACTANCTCTAATGCTTTTGTCAACCTATTGAAGATAAAACAGATAAATGATTTAATGATTTAGATTGAATATGGGCAAGTACCTNTCAATTGTNTTAGCNATGATGATTGTTACTATGGCAATTGCTTTNGTATCTCCATATGAAGGNGATATACGTNCAGAGCCNATTTATCCTTTATTCTGGGCTTCTGTAGCTGGAGCTNTTGNTGTAATTATATACGGTTCTTACCAAAATAGAAAAAAACAGCANGAACTTAGACGTGAAAGAAGAAACAAAAGAAGAAGATAAAATTATAATTCTAAACCAAAAGAACCTGCAAGATCAGAAAATCTTTTGTAAGATTCAAGATACTGTTTTCCTTTTGGGGTTATGACAAACACATTTTTACCATCAAAATCAATTTTGTTCATAAGACCTGCACCAGTAAGATTTTTCACAAATTTTTCTAATCTAGAATGTGAAAGATTAGCTTTTGTCAGAAGTGTTGTTGTTTTGATACCCTCTTGACCAGTTTGCTCAGTAATATACAGCATGTCAGCAACTATTTGCATCCCTGTTCTATATGCCATATTGACTAATTTCTAACTAAGTGATATAATAGTATTGCTTGAGTTTATCTGACATGAGATAAATATCCACTAAATCCTCCTTGTGGCGTGTCTGAAAATACATCGATCAATTGGCAGGAAAATTTCTTAGGTGTAGCATATAGATTTTTTGACGTCAGGATGAATATTGCTTTGATGTTTCCTGAAAGGAAGGAAGCATCAAGTCTTTGGTTAGAAACTGTTCATTGGTGGAACGATCATACGATCAAAGTTAGATTTGTAGAAATTGGTGATGAGTATTGGTTTATTGCTGGAGCTGATTCCAGAAAACCCTCTACCAACAAATCATTCTATAAAATTCTCCCAAAATCAGAAAATTATGAGCGATTCAAGAAAGGGCATAATGGGAGTGCAATTCTAAGATTTGCGGTTTATACCAAAAAATTCTATGATGGTGTAAAAAATGATGTACCATGTGATTGTGGACATAGAAAAGACGATCATAATTTTGAAAAAAATGATTATTATTGTTTATATGAAGATTGTAATTGCAAAAAATTTGAAAGTTTCCAAATTAATTTAATGAAGAAGAAAAAAGTTGTAACTAATATCAAATTTATGAGTGAAGATGAAGTTAAAGATGATTCACTAGCATGGAACTGCCTTAATCGTCATAAATATAACAAAACAGAGTAATTAATAGAAACTATTCAGAGTTTTCTAATCTATTTGTTCTAATGTGTTTACCTGGATAATGTTCCTCAATTTTTTGTGAATAGCACTTACTACATAGATTTCCTTTAATTTTCCATTCATCCATTGGAACATAAGTTGTGTTAACAATATCTTTTTCACACACGGTACATTTCCCAGCCATTTGAATTTCAGATATAATTTGAATATAAAATGATTTGTAGTAAAAAATGATGTTAAATACTACTATTTTGTATGCTGATCGGTAATGGTCTGGTCAATGTAACCTCCTGCAAGATTTTACACTGACCGGATTTTTACTGTATTAAATTTTTAAATCCCAGAAATTGTTTTTTTGATATAATCTATTTCGTTTTGCTCTTGCCTTATTTTTCTATCTATTATTTTAAGCATATCGTGACCATAAACTTGATTTGAAAAGAAATTATGAGCAGTATTAGATTCTTCTATCTTTGCTTCCACTGCTGAATCTTCAAGGAATTTTGTAACTACTTTATCTGATACGATCAGGATTTTTTTGCATAATCCAAAATTCTGCATAATTGTCTCCAATTCTTTAACATCACTCTTAAAATCA
>PAAH01000020.1 GCA_002698885.1 Nitrososphaerota archaeon
CATTGGTGGCTCGCATTTTAACAAAGAACTTACTCTTTTGAAATATGGCGCAACAATGGTAACAACTGGAGCTACAACTGGTTATGATGCACCAACAGACCTACGTCAGATATTCTTCAAAGGAATCGACATACTAGGTTCGACACAAGGAACACGTGCTGAGCTAGAACAGGGATTTTACTGGATGGGTCAGGGAAAAATAAAGGCAATCATTGATTCTGTTTATACATTTGAGAATGCAGTTGAAGCCCACAACAAGATGTTGAACGGAAAAGGTCTAGTTGGTAAGATAATTCTCAAGCCAGACTAACCTCTAGAAATAAAAATACATCCAATAGCACTAATCTATGGATTCTGACCAATCATCCGAACTATTTGATTCTGAATCAAAGAAATTACAGGATGCTCTTGAATCAATACAAAAAAAATCAGACAAAACCATACCAGAGATAATCGATGTCTATTATCAGGCAATCAAGGTAGATTCACTTGCCAAAGTACTAAAGGAAAATTTCCAAACAAAACCAGAGCATGAAGCATTCTTAGCAAGAATTGATAAAACTCAGAAATACATTTCAGAAGAGTTTAACGCATCTTTCCATCCTAAAATTTTAACACAGTTGACTGATTCAATCCAAAAAAATACAGACAATCTCAAACTACTGGCAAAAGAATCTGGCCAGAAATCAAAAGAAACCATAGAAAAAGAAGCCAGCCTATACAAGGAATTACGTGAAATAATGAGCACTAAGGAATTTGTTGAACAGTACGAAAACGGAATTAAAAATGATTGAAGATATATCAAAAAATCTGGCTAGTCTAAAACAAGAATTTAGGCGTACTTATTCAGGAACCAGTCACATTCAAGAAATAATTCCACTATCAAACTCTGATGACTTTCCAATAGACCAAAAAGAACTAGATGCACTTCATTTGTTTGTCAGGAATAATCCCATCTACTATAATTCGTATGAAGAGAAAATCAACCATACAGAATGTATGGTGTATGAGGGCGACATTAACAAATTCTGGCTAAATAGCATTAGCCATGGTTCAAGCTACCAACCATTTTCGCCAACCTGGATGCTAACAGCCTACATCATCACAAGTATAGCAAAAACTCTCAATTACAGAGAAGTGCTTGACATTGGTTCAGGTGATGGCCGAATTGCATATTGTGCAAAAATTTTAGGATTGGATGCACATGCAATTGAAATTGATGACATGCTAGTTGAACTACAAGAGTCAATCTGTGAAACTACCAAAGTTGATTTTAAGCCAGTAGGTGCAGATGCAGTAAAATTTGATTATCTTAGCCTAAATCTAGAAAAACCTGCATTCTTCATTGGTGGTTTAGCTCAGATGGGTGGAGAAATGTTAGCAACCAGTATTCTTACACATCTTGATTCTGAATTAAAACAAAAAACCTGTATGGTTTTGACTGGGAGTTATTCTGAAAAGTATTCTCTTAACGACAGAAAAGATGGCGGCTGGAGTTCATTAATTGAAAAGAACAATTTGAAGGTGATTCAAACAGCAGTTTTACCTACAGTATGGAGTTTTAACGAAGCAGTTGATACGCCGTATACTTTTGCAGAGTTTGGTTAAAGTGCAGAATCAACCATCAGTGCAATAAACAGTACTGCCAGATATGGACTTGAAAACTTGAACAAGACCCATGAGGATTTTTCAGTTGGCTTTGCAACAACCCAGGCGCTTAGTACTATCATTAGTGCACCTGATGCAATTGCAGTGTAGAGATAAACTTCACCCATTACTGGCTCACCTGTATCAGTTGTCAAAAAGAATGGAACCACACTAAACAAAACCATCATGAGTGTTGTACCTGCAATCACTCGTGCAGATGTTTTTTCAGATAACACTGCAGTGAGCATTGGAACTTTAACTTTCTGATAGTCATCTCTGAAATGTAATGTCAATGCCCAGATGTGCATTGGAATCCAGATGAATACCAAGCCTGCCATAATAAGTCCAAAATCCCAAAGTCCAGTTAGTGTTACTGCAGCATAACCAATCATTGCTGGTGCACCGCCTGAAAAGCCACCGAGTATAATGTTAAGTTGACTTTTTCTTTTCAATGCATGACTGTAAATTATAATATTATCTGCTAATCCAAAAGCCATAAAAATTCCGCACCAAATTCCATTCCAAAATCCTGTTGTAAATGCAATTCCAAATGCACATGCAATGGAAACACCAGCTAAAATTAATCCAAAGTCTCGTGCTTTTTCAGCTGGGTAAATTCTCTCACTTGGAATTGGTCTTTCTTTTGTTCTCTCCATGATGGCGTCAATGTCTCTATCATGATAGTTTGTCAATGTGTTGGCAGCTGCAGAACCAGCAGCTACTCCGAAAAGCATCAGAATCCAGGTCCCAATTGAAATTTCAATATTGTAGATGTTTGATGCAGTTACTGCAGTTCCTAATGCAGTAAAAACCAGTAAATACCAGATCTTTGGTTTTGTTAGCTCATAGTATGTCTTGAATTTTGATTCGGTAGGTGCTGTTTGCATATTATATCATTGTACTCCAAAAAATAAATATCAAACTATTGTTCCACGAGGTAAGGCATTGATTTTGTCCTTCTTTTCATTTCAATAAAGCTCTCAGAGCCTAATATTCCTTCAATTTTTCCAATTTTCTCAGAAACCACCTTGTGCATTTCATTTAGGTTCTTAGCATACATTGTAACCATTATGTCAAATCTACCTGTAACCTCTGAGATTTCTCTTACTCCGTCAATACTGAATAATTTTTCTATAATATTATCACGTTCTTTTGAATCCATGTTAATTCCTGTGACAGATTTTACTCCATAACCTAATTCTTTATCATTCACATCAATTGTAAATTTTTTAATTAATTTTTGCTTTTGAAGACGTTTGATTCTACTATAAACCACTGATGAGTTTGTGTTTATTTTTTCAGCAAGCTTTGGAACAGAAATTGATGCGTCATTAGATAATTCAGATAAAATTTTCAAATCTAAATTATCAACTTTAGCCGTTTAAGACACCAGCATCTTGAATAATTCGACCTATAATAAAGCTATTTTTGAAATTTTTATTATTTTTTTTACTAAATCTTATCTTTTTTGTATAGCATCTCAGCTAACAAAACTGCACCTTTTGCAGAGCCCATTTTTTTATTGTGTGAAAACAACATGTACTTTAGTCCGTTTTCAAACAGTTCTTCTTTTTCAACTCTTCCAATTGTTGTAGTCATTCCATCACCAACTTCTCTTTCCATTCTTGGTTGTGGTCTGGTTGGATCTTCATGAAATGCATAGTATTCTTCTGGTGCAGAAGGTAATCCTGATACAGAGATCTCTTTGTTGTAATCATTGTAGGTGTCTTTTGCCATACTTGGATCAATTTCTTTTTCTGTTTCTACAAAAACTGATTCAGTATGTCCATCAATTACAGGTACACGTGTACATGTACAACTTACTCTAATGTCTGCATCCTCAATTTTTCCATCTTTTAGTTTACCTAGAATTTTTCTGGTTTCTTTTCTTACTTTTCCTTCTTCTTTTGGAATATATGGTAAAATGTTATCAGTAATTCCCATTGCAGATACGCCAGTTTTACCACCACCAGATATTGCCTGCATTGAAGTCATCATGACTTTTTTTGCACCATATTTTTCAAGTAGGGGTTTTAGTGTAATAGCTAAACCAGTTGTAGTACAATTTGGTAAGGGAGCTACCCAACCTTTCCAATCTCGATTCTTTTTCTGAACTTCAAGTAATTCTGCTTGCTCATCATTTACACCTGGAATAAGAATTGGAACATCTTCTTCATACCTGTATGCAGATGAAGTTGAAATAACAGGTAAATCTTTTGCAAATTTAGTTTCAATGTCTCTTGCAGCAACAGATTCTACTGCTGAGAAAATCAAATCTAATTCTGTAATATCTACCTCATCTATCGTTAACACTTTCATCTCTTTGATATAATCTGGAATTTCTCCACCTACATCCCATGCAACAATTCCATTGTTATCTCTAATTGCATCCAAGTACTTTTTTCCAGCAGTACGCTCAGAGGCAGCAATTTGCGTAACCTCAAACCAAGGATGGTTATGTAAAGATTGAACAAATTCTTGTCCAACAGAACCTGTTACACCAATAATTGCTACTTTCTTTTTCATAGATAGATATTTCCTATTTTCTGTTAATATTCCTTTAGAAGAACAACCAAAACAATACTATATTGTGAGTAAATATCCCATATATTGAAAATTAAAGTAAACCAATTCGTAGGAAGACATTCCCCAGCCTCACATGGCGGTTTATACTCCATCAAGAATCCATCAATGGATATTATTGATTTTAGCTCAAATGTTAACCCATTAGGCTGCCATCCAGGTGTGAAAAAATTCTTGAAAAAACAACTAAAATTAATTTCAACATATCCTGATTCTGATTCCTCTAGTTTACGCTCAAATCTAAAATGGTATACAGGATTAAACGAATCACAAATACTTGTTGGAAATGGTGCAACTGAAATCATTTACAATTTCACTAGAGCATTCTTGAATGAAAAAACTAACGTATTGATCCCAATACCAACGTTTTCTGAGTATGAAAAAGCTAGTAGGTTATCTGGATGTAAAATTAATTTCTATAAAACATTTAATCTTAATGAGGACATGGACGGTTTTCTAAAAAGTATACCAAAAAATGGTGCTGTTTTTGTCTGCAATCCAAATAATCCCACTGGTGTACTTGTCAAAAAATCTAACATGATTAAAATTATCAAAAATGCACAAAAAAAATCAAGTCTTGTATTTCTTGATGAAACGTTTATTGAATTAATTTCAGAAACAAATCAATCATTAATTAGACTAATCAAATCATATGACAATTTGTTTATTTTGCGTTCATTTACAAAATCATTTGGTTTAGCTGGTCTTAGAATAGGATATGGNGTAGGCAATAAAGAATTAGTAAACACTCTACAAAAATTAAAAATTCCATGGAATGTAAGTAACATTGCCCAAAATGCTGCAAGTGCTGCTATTTGCTATCATCCATTTCTTGATAAATCTAGATTATTAATTAAGANNGAAAATCAATATCTAAGAAAGTCTATATCTAAAATAAAAAATTTTAATTGTTTTGAATCAGCAACAAATTTTATTTTACTAAAAACAAAAATTAAATCAAAAATATTACAAAAAAAATTACTAAGAAAAAAAATTCTAATTCGTGACTGTAGTACTTTTCGTGGGCTAAATGAAANTTATATCAGAATTGCAGTAAAAACACACAAAGATAATGTTAAACTAGTCAAAGCANTGGAGGAGATTTAAATTTCAAAATCATTGATGGTTCAGGGTACATCATCTGGTGCTGGTAAAACAATTTTAGTTACTGCATTATGTAGAATATTTTCTGATTTGGGATATTCCGTATCTCCATTTAAGGCTCAAAATATGTCAAATTACTCGTATTCCACAAAAGATTTCGAGATATCAAGAGCACAGGCAATTCAGGCAATTGCTGCTAGAACAACAATCTCACCTTATCAAAATCCAATTTTACTAAAACCATTAGGAAATTACAAAAGTTCAGTCTTTGTTAATGGCAAATATTATAAAAAAATGCACGCAAATGATTACTATAAAAAATTTACAAATAAAATTGGTCTAAAACACGTTTTAGAGTCATATAACAAACTACAACAAAATTATGATATTATTATAATCGAAGGCGCTGGTTCACCAGCTGAAATTAATCTACAGAGATATGATATTTCTAATATGAAAATTGCAGAAAAAACAAATTCGCCAGTAGTTCTAATTACAGATATTGAGAGAGGTGGATCATTTGCTAGTCTTGTTGGAACACTGGAATTATTAGAAAAAAAGCATCAAAATTTGATTAAAGGTTTTGTAATAAACAAATTTCGAGGGGACATAGAAATTTTAAAACCTGGATTTAAAAAACTTAAACAAATTACAAAAAGGCCTGTTTTTGGAACAATTCCACTTACTAAATTTTCAATACCGGATGAGGATTCAATTGGAAGTTCACCAAAAAAAATTGTGTGGAATAAACCCAATTTACGAAAATTAGATAATGAAATTAATAAAATTGCTAATGTTGTAAAGTCAAGTCTTAATATCAGTTCAATCAAGAGAATTTTAAAATGATATTTGAATCAATCTTAATAATTGGTTTTGCAATAATTCTAGATCTAGTAGTNTCTGATCCAAGAAATCGTTATCATCCAACTGCATGGATTGGAGCATTAATTAGTAATCTTGTTCCATTATTCAAAAATGAAAATCCAGTTTTTGAGAAAATTGGTGGTGTGTTTGTTGTATTAATTGCAAGTGGAATTGTATGTTCGTTTTTGGTAATTTTTAGTCTTAAAATTGATATAATTGGGAATGATTTTCTTGTAACAATAATTACTGTCGTTGTTGGCGCAATTTTGTTAAAGACTACAATTGCTATACGGGGCATGGAAAAACACGCATTAGCAGTTGTTAATGCGTTAGAACGAGATGATATTGAGGATGCTAGAGTAAATTTAGCAATGATTGTAAAACGTAAAACCAAAAATTTAGATAAAAAGCATATTTTATCAGGCGTACTTGAGAGTATCAGTGAAAATACAGTTGACGGTGTAACGGGACCAATTTTTTATTTTTCTTTGTTTGGTCTACCAGGAGCGTTTGCTTATCGTGTGGTAAATACGATTGATTCTATGATTGGTTACAAAACTGAGATGTTCAAAAATATTGGTTGGTTTGGCGCTAATTGTGACAAGATTTTAAATTATTTACCATCAAGGTTAACAGCAATTATCATGGTTCTTAGTGCATTTTTGATAGGAATTGATTGGAAACAATCGTATCAGATAATGAAAAGAGATAGCAGAAAGACAGAAAGTCCAAATGCAGGTTATCCTATGGCAGCGTTAGCAGGGGCTTTAGGAACAAAATTTGAAAAGATTGAACATTATGCTGTGGGTAATGGCTCAGTTGAATTGTCAATTCAACAAGTTCGTTCCGCATTAACTTTAATGAAAGTAACCACGATTCTATTCTTTGGAATATTTTCAATTCCAATGCTTGTTATCTTATCATATTTGGGGTTGAGTTTTAATGCTTAAGCAAATTGGATCTGTATTTTCATTTCTTACTATAATTCCTACAAGTAATGCAAATCTTGAAACAGTTGCCAAACACATGTATCTCTTCCCAATTGCTGGAATTGTAATAGGTCTTCTTGTTGGTTCATTTGGTTTTGGTTTATCATTCTTTCTTGATCCATTAATTACTTCATTGTTAGTTGTTGCCTCATTAGCAATAATTACTGGAATTCATCATAATGATGGTCTTGCAGATTTTGCTGACGGTTTAATGACTCGAGGAACAAAAGAAAAGAAACTCAAAGCAATGAAGGATCTAGCAACAGGATCTGCTGGAATTGTTTCTATTGTTTTGTATATTGCAGGAGCAATAATTGCCATTTCACTAACCAGTGGCTATGAATTATTCAAGATAATTCTACTAAGTGAAATTTTAGCAAAATTTTCAATGGTTTTAATGGCTAGTTTAGGAAATTCTGCTGCAATTGGTTCTAATTCACCATTCATGCAGATTATGAATGATAAAAAACGATTAGCAGTAGCCTTTGCTATTACTATTATACCATTTTTGATAATAGGAGAAACACCCGGACTTATTGTCTTTGCTGTTGGAATTGTAATTACCATGTTTATGGTTGGTATTGCAACAAGAAGTTTCGGTGGGATAACTGGTGATGTATTGGGTGCGACAAATGAAATTACAAGACTTGCTTCTCTTCTAATCTTTGTTTCATTATGATTGGTCTTATAATGGCTGGTGGTAAAGGTACCAGAATGAATTCTAATCAAGAAAAATTACTTCTTAAATATAAAAAACCAATAATTCTTCATGTACTTGATGCGTTAAGAAATTCTAATTGCTTTTCAAAAATTATTGCTGCAACCAGTTCAAATTCACCAGAAACAGAAAAACTTTTGCAAGAATCTGAAGTTGACGTTATTTCAACTTCTGGTAAAGATTTTGTAACTGATCTAAATTCTGTTTTAACGAAATTGCAAGATTCTGTATTTGTAACATCAGGAGATATTCCATTACTTGATGAGAAAATTATTAAAGAGATAGTTGATAATTATGATTCTAAAAATGTATGGACCAGTATTATGATAACACAAACTTTTCTAAATTCTTTGGGAATCAAATCAGAGTATAAATCTGAAAACGAAAAATATGTTTTTTCTGGAATATCACTTGTTAACGCTGAGGAAATCAATGATTTAAAATCAATCAAAGATACTTTTCTTGTTATTGATGATAAAAGAATTGGATTTAATCTTAATACAAAAGATGACTATGAATTATTATGCAGAACCTGAAATTTTTCCCTTGATTTTAGCTTTTGAGCCAGTTGGTTCTGAAATAGTATTTCCACATGAATTACATTTTACGTGTGTTGTACTATGTGAATAGACAATTTGCTCCTCATCACATTCTCCGCATTTAATTTTTTGAAATTTACTACTTGGCGTTGGAATAAGGATGTGATCTTTTTTCATACAGCAATCAACTCAAACTTTCTAATTCTTATACCTTTTTTCATCATTTTCTTCTTACACACACTACAAGTCAGTAATCGTGTTACTTTTTTTGTTGTTTTGGCCGGTTTTGCCAATTTTGGGAATTTTTGTCCACCATATCCCTTTTTGCGTAATGCGTGCCTTCTTTCACCAGCTGCAGAACCTCTTCNTTTACCAGCCTTGTAAATNGAAACTTTCATAGTTTGATGGGTNTTACATTTTGGGCAATAGGTTCTAGTCTCCTTTGGTAAATTCATATTATTTTGCCTCTATGACGGTAATTTAAACATCGCTTCAATCTATAATAATCTCCAACTGCACATCTACATGTGTTTTCAAGTATTTCAACATCAATTTTAGAAATTAATTCCGTTGCAACTGGAGACTCTCCAGCTGACATAATTTTAGTAAATTGTTCATTGGTTAATGTCTATTCAAAAGAGATTCAAGAAAAAATTCAGATAGCCATTAAAAATGATAGAATTGCATATGTTGGATCTAATGCAACTCATACTAAAGGACCAAAAACTACTGTAATAGATCTAAAAAATAAATTTGTGTCACCAGGTTTTGTAGATCCACATATACACATTGACCATTTTACATTGCCATCAGAGTTTGTAAAGAAATCTCTTTTGTGCGGAGTAACTTCACTATTTCCTGACTCGATAGATATTGTTAGTGTGTCAGGTTTTAGAGGGTTCAAAGAATTTGTTAAACAAACAGAAAATTTACCTATGCGATTTTTCCATACAATACCTGGAGGATTACCAGTAGACAGAAAATTTAGTCATGGAAAAACATTTTCACTTAGAGAAGAGAGATTATCAATAAAAAATCCATCNGTCATTGGTTTAGGNGAAGTATTCTCGTGGACAAAAGTAACATCACGTGACACACAAACTATGAAGTCATTAATTCAAATGCATCAGAATAATTGCATCATAAATGGTCATACAGCAGGTGCTAGTGGGAAAAAATTAAATGCATATGTTGCATCAGGTATTTTTTCATGTCACGAACCAATAAATTTTGAACAAGTTATTGAGCGCCTAAGATTAGGTATGTGGATTATGATAAGAGAGGGTTCAATTAGGCGAGATTTGAAAAAAATTATTCCTCTTGTAATGTCTCATGGGACATATACAAATCGATTGATGTTTTGTTCTGATGGTCTTGATCCTACTGATATTACAACATATGGTCATATTGATCACTGCGTAAGAGAATCAATTGAACTTGGATTAGATCCTATTGATGCAATATCAATGGCATCNAAAAACTGCTTTGATTATTATAAAATGAATAATGATTTTGGAGGAATTGCGCCAGGAAAGATTGCTGATATCATAGTTTTTGATANTCTTAAAAAAATAAAAATAAAGAAAATCTTTCTAGGTGGAAAATTANTTGTGTCTGATGGAAAAATTCTACCTAGAATAAAAAAACCAAAGTTACCTTTGTGGATGATAAATACAGTGAAAACTCCNCCTATTACAGAAAATGATTTTGTAATTAAATCAAGAAATGATGAAGAAAATGTCAATATTATCTCAATGAAAACTGAGATTGTAACAGCTAAATCTAATGAAATTCTCCAAACAAATCTAGGTAATGTTACTGCATCTTTAGAAAAAGATATCTGGAAAGTTGCAGCATTTGATAGAACATTTGGAACAAAAAAACATTCTTTAGGNTTTCTTAAAAATTTTGGATCTGATATAGGTGCATTCGCATCAACATGGAGTTTTCATGAAAATGATATGATAGTAATAGGTTCAAATGAAAAGGACATGTCTTTTGCAGCAAACAAATTGAGAAAATCCCAAGGAGGTATGATTGTAGTCAAAGAGGGAAAAGTTCTTGCATTTTTGCCTATGGAAGTAGCAGGAATAATTTCATCAAAACCAATTGAAACTATNGCAAACCAATTTTCAGAGATTAACAATNTNTTAGTTGATTATGGGTGTATATTCAAGAAACCACATCTTATACCAGTATTTCTCCCATTTTTAGCTCTACCTGATATTCGTATACTTTATTCTGGAATTGTTGATATCAAAAAACGTGAATTCATTCCAACTATCATCTCGTAAGGTATTAAAATAGGAAAACGGCAAAAAAAACAATGGCATCTATACAGCAAACTCCAAATGGACCTGTTTTAGTTCTTAAGGAAAGTGCTTTGCAAGAAAAAGGCAGAGATGCACAAAAAAATAATATCGCTGCTGCCAAACTTGTTGCAGATTTAGTAAAATCAAGCCTTGGCCCACGTGGCTTAGACAAAATGTTAGTTGATTCATTAGGTGATGTTACAATTACAAACGATGGTGCTACAATTCTTAAGGAGATTGATGCACAACATCCAACTGCTAAAATGATGGTTGAAATTTCAAAAACAATTGATACTGAAGTTGGAGATGGAACTACATCCTCTGTTATATTTGCCGGTACTCTTTTAGCAAAAGCAGAAGAACTACTTAGCAAAGATGTACATTCATCAGTTATTATTGACGGATTCCAAGCAGCATCAGAAAAATCATTAGAAATTCTAGATGAAATTTCAANAAAGGTTCAATCAAATGACAAAGAAACATTNCTAAAAATTGCAGCAACTAGTATGGAATCAAAATTAATCTCTGAAGATAGTGATATACTATCTAAGATTGTTGTAGATGCAATTTTAAAAATTACTGAAACTAAAAAAGAAAAATCAACCGTAGATCTTGATAACATTAAAGTTGAGAAAAAGGCAGGAGGTTCTATTACTGACACTACACTTGTAAAAGGAATAGTTCTTGACAAAGAAATTGTTCATAGTGGAATGCCAACAAAAATACAGNAAGCTAAAATTGCTTTAATAAACACTGCACTTGAAATTGAAAAAACTGAGATGAGTGCTGAGATTAGNATTAATGATCCTACACAGATGCAAATGTTTTTGGAAGAAGAAAATAGAATGTTAAAAACAATGGTTGATAAATTACACACCGTCGGAGCTAATGTTGTGATATGTCAAAAAGGAATTGATGATATGGCTCAACATTTCTTAGCAAAACATGGTATATTGTCTGTTAGACGTGTAAAAGAAAGTGATATGACAAAACTTGCAAAGGCAACTGGTGGTCGCATTACAACTAATCTTGATGATATTAGTGAGAAGGATCTTGGAACATCTGAACTTGTACATCAAAAGAAAGTTGAGTCTGATAAATGGGTATTTGTAGAGGGTTGTAGAAATCCACAATCTGTCACTCTATTGATTCGTGGAGGCTCTCAAAGAGTTGTTGATGAAGTAGATCGTTCAATTCATGACGCATTAATGGTTGTTAAGGATGTAATTGAAAGACCTGCAATAGTTGCAGGTGGTGGTGCCCCTGAAGCATTATTGGCAGCATTTTTGAAAGATTGGTCAGAAAGTTTTGATGGTCGTCAACAATTAGCAATTAAGAAATTTGCTGAAGCATTAGAAATTATCCCTCTTACAATTGCAGAAAATGCAGGAATGGATCCTATTGATACAATGGTCACTCTACGTGCAAAACAAAGTGAAGGCAAAAAATGGAGTGGGATTAATGCCAAAGATGGAAAGGTTGGTGATATGCTTTCATTAAATATTGTTGAACCTGTAGTTGTAAAAGAACAAATTATCAAGTCTGCAACTGAAGCGGCATCAATGATTTTAAGAATAGACGATGTTATTGCAATTTCTGGCGCACCAGGTGGTGCTGGCGGCCCTCCAGGAATGGGTTAATTCTAAAAAATATTCTANTACTAAAGAAAAAACTCGCAAAATCTCTTTCATTAACAAATTTTAAGCAGTAAATTACATCAAAACTCGCAGAGGTCGCCTAGCCTGGTAGGGCGCGGGCCTTGAAAGCCTGTGTTCGCAAGAACGCGGGGGTTCAAATCCCTCTCTCTGCGTTTTTTTATTTTGAAAATTTTCCTAATTCTGCTAGCATTGCAGACAATTGAATTTCAGAATTTGCTCCTGATAATATTCTATAATCATATTTAGCAATAATTTGTGACATATCTTCAAGATTTNTTGGTTTTTCTTCAAATAGTGCCTGATTAATGTATTTGAGAAAATCTGATTC
Source organism: Nitrososphaerota archaeon (assembly GCA_002698885.1). Taxonomy (GTDB): domain Archaea; phylum Thermoproteota; class Nitrososphaeria; order Nitrososphaerales; family Nitrosopumilaceae; genus Nitrosopelagicus. The sequence goes on from PAAH01000020.1 coordinate 12,743, forward strand.
TGACATTCCGTAAACTTTAATCAATTCAATCATTTTATTTCGTGCATCTTGAATTTTTCCTGATATGGACAATTTTAGTACTTCAGATACATCATTTGTTTTTGTTAATCCAGCTGTTGATTTAACACTAGATTCAGTAATACTTCCAGTACTTGCAACTGCTTGTAGTAAATTTATTGCATGTCGCATATCCCCTTTTGCATAATTNGTAATTTCTTTNAGACCTTTTTCATCTATTTTGATTTTTTCTTTTTTAGAAACAACTTTCAATTGTTCAATTATTTCATTTTCATNAATTCGTGTAAATTTAAAAACTGCACATCTACTTTGAATTGGATCAATTATTTTTGAAATATTATTGGCAATTAGTATAAACCTACAAAATTTTGCTGTATCTTCAATTATTCTACGTAATGCAGTTTGTGCATCAGAAGTCATTTCATCCGCCTCATCTAAAATAATTATTTTAAATGGAATTTGAGAATCTAATCCGGCAAACCTAGAGAATTTTTTTACCCTTTCACGAACCATACCGATTCCACGTTCATCTGATGCATTAAGTTCTAGAGTATAATCTTTCCATACATCACCAAGTATTTCGCGTGAAATGCATATTGCAGTAGTTGTTTTTCCAACACCAGCACTACCAGAAAATAGTAAATGAGGCATTTCTGATTGTTTTTTTATCAGTCCAGATAAACTACCTTTGATATCTTTCTGATTAACTAATTCTGAGAGATTTTTTGGNCGATATTTTTCTACCCACATTACATCAGTGTTTGTCATAGTTGCAAACTGCCTATTCTTGTTAATAAATCACTAGTAGGATCAAATGATCAAAGCTAATTGTTAACGAAATTGATCGATCGCAGACAATAAATCCCTCGCTCGCCTTTGATGAATAATGGAATTAGAAGACACCACGAAAGTATATTCTGTAGGATATGACCTAGAGGATGTAAAAGTTGAATTTTCGCATGATTTGAAAATTAATGTTTCTGGTATACAAATTGACGGAAAAGAAGGTGAAATTATGAACATCCCTAGATGGATTGCTAAAACACTTCACTCTGATAATCATATTGTTATTCATGAACAAGATATGATACAAGAATTAAAACAAGCAAAAGTTAAGGAAGATGTACAGGGAGAAGATTCTATTTCTTCACTTGACAAATTTTTCTATATTAGATTGAATGATTACATGCAGAACTTACCAAAAGATGATTTTGATAAAGTTGAAAGCATGTTAAATCAACTAATACGAATGAGGCAAGGAAAAATTATACGATTAGCTGATTCTTCTACACTTACATCTGACTTGGGGTCAAAACTCAGTGTAGAGGAAGAAGTATTTTATAATCAAATTCACAATGCAAGTATTGAATTTAAAAAACAAATTATAGGTAAAAAGAAATGACTACTGTAGAAACACACACACCATCGGGCTTATCGGATTATGTCAAAGATTTCTTGGTACAATTCAAAGATAAGACTGGTTCATACAGATACGTAGAAGATATTGATAAAATGATGTCATCAAATTCAAAATATATCAATATTGATTATAATGATTTGGTAACCCATCCGGAAATTGAATCAAAATTCAATGAAAAACCAGATGAAATTCTTGAAGCATTTGCAAGAGCAATTAAAGATATACTAAATGAGAGATTTCCAAAATATGCAAAAAAGATTGAACACGAGATAAGAGCTAGGATTGCAAATTATCCTGTTCAAAGAAGTCTACGTCAAATCAATGCTGAAATAATTGGAAAAATGACAAGTGTTTCTGGTATGGTTTTACGTGCATCTGAAGTAAAGCCATTAGTAAAAGAACTTGTATTTGTTTGTCCATCTGGACATAGAACAGATGCTATTACATTAGAAAAAGATCTTAGTTTTACTACTCCTGTAAAATGTCAAAATGAAAAATGTACGCATAAAAATCTAGCATTAGAACCTCAATCTAGTAGATTTATTGATGTACAATTTGTACGACTACAAGAATTACCAGAGGATCTACCTCCAGGACAACTTCCTCACTATTTGGACATCACAGTGAAACAAGATTTAGTAGATGAAGCTAGACCAGGTGATAGAGTTGTTCTAACCGGAATTGTTAGAATAGAACAAGAAAAGATGAGTGGTGTTTCAAAAAATGATAGTCCATTATACAGATTAAGATTAGATGGTAATAATGTTGAATTCTTAGGTGGAAAGGGTTCAAAAACATCGAGACGAATTCAACGAGAAGAAATTTCTCCAGAAGAAGAAAAAATTCTCAGATCGTTATCAAAGAGTCCCGACATATATGATAGAATAATTGATTCTTATGCCCCACATATTACAGGACATCGAATCATCAAAGAATCAATTCTACTTTTAATGGCCGGTTCTACTCAAAGGGAATTACAAGATGGTAGTAAAATCAGAGGCGACATCAATATCTTTCTTGTAGGTGATCCTGGTACTGCAAAAAGTGAGATGTTAAAATTCTGTGCCAGAATTGCTCCTAGAGGTTTGTATACATCTGGAAGAGGTTCTACTGCAGCTGGACTGACTGCTGCAGTTGTTCGTGATGTTAATGGTGTATTCATGTTAGAGGCAGGTGCTACAGTTTTGGGTGATCAAGGATTAGTATGCATTGACGAATTTGACAAGATGAAAGATGAAGATAGAAGTGCATTACACGAAGTTATGGAACAACAAACTGCAAGTATTGCAAAAGGTGGAATCGTTGCTACACTAAATGCTAGAACTTCAATTCTTGCAGCAGCTAACCCAATGTATGGAAAATATGATCCTTTCAAAAATATAACAGAGAATGTTAACTTACCAATACCATTACTTACTAGATTTGATCTTATTTTTGTAGTAAGAGATCAACCATCAAAAGAAAAAGATGAAAAAATTGCTAAGCACATTATTGACCTTCATACTCCTCAAGGAATTGATAATCGTTCGTTAATTGATTCTGAGACACTTACAAAATATGTTTCATTTGCAAAAAGAGTAGATCCTATACTAACCAAAGAGGCTGAGACAAAAATTCTTGAGTATTATTTGAAAATGCGTAATGTTGAATCAGATGAAATGATTACTGTTACACCTAGACAACTGGAAGGTCTAATCAGACTTGCAACTGCACGTGCAAGATTATTACTTAAAAACAAAGTAGAAGAAGAAGACGCCCAAAGAGCAATAGATCTTTTACAGAATATGTTTGAAGATGCAGGAATTGATGTTAATACTGGTAAAGTTGATCTTGGTGTACTACAAGGAAAACCACGTAGTGAAGTATCAAAAATGCAGTTGTTTATGGATATTCTAAAGGGTCTTGAAGGAGAACCAAAGAANCCTGTAGATGAAAAAACATTGTATGAGGAACTTGGTAAAACAGAAAAGTTTACAGAAGATGACGCAAGAAATATGGTAAGAAAAATGGCTCGAGATGCATCTATTTATGAGTCAAAACCAGGTCACTATAATACAGTATGAAAATAAGTGACTTAGATCTAGATTCACAAGCAATTAATTTTCTTCATTCAGAAGGATATGACGAACTTTTTGAACCACAAGAACAATCTGTAAAGGCTGGACTATTTGATGAAAAAAAGAATTTTTTAATCACAATACCTACTGCAAGTGGAAAAACACTCATTGCAATGTTAGCAATTCTTTCTCATCTTTCAAAACATAAAACCAAAGTTGTTTATCTAACTCCATTACGTGCGTTAACTAGTGAAAAATTTGAAGAGTTTAAAAAATTAGAGAAATTATCTCTAGGCAGAAAAATCAAAGTAGCATTATCGACTGGAGATTCAAAAGAAAAAAAAGAGAAATTAGAAGATGCAGATGTAATATTTCTCACAAATGAGAGTATGGATGCAAATATGGCATTTCAGCAGGATTGGATTTATGATATAGGATTGGTGGTTTCTGATGAAATTCATCTAATTGGTGATGACACAAGAGGTCCAACATTAGAAATTGTTTTGACTCGACTTAGATCTGGATTTATTGGAAAAAATCCACCTAAAATTATTGGACTCAGTGCAACTATCTCAAACAGTAATGAACTTGCAGACTGGTTAGACTGTGAATTAGTTGAGAGTACATTTAGACGTGTTCCATTATCAGAAGCAGTTTACAGTAGACATATCATAACAAATCAAGACAGGGAAGAAACTGAGGGAAATCTCACAAATAATCGTCAAGAGTCTAGGCATCAAAAAGATTGGATTGGTTTAGGATTGGACACTGTAGATAATGGAGATCAATGTTTGATATTTGCAATGACAAGAAAGAATGCCGTAGCGTGGGCCAAAGAAGCTGGACGAGATGTTGTAAAAATGCTTACAGAAATACAACGAAAAGAACTAGAACAGATTTCAAAAAAAATTCTTCCAAAAGATAGTTATGATAATACAAAATTAACTACTGAATTAGCACATATGGTGAAAAATGGAACTGCCTTTCATCATGCAGGACTTGATCAAAGATGTCGTTCAATAATTGAAACTGAATTTAGAAATGGTCACATAAAATTATTAAGTGCAACACCAACCTTAGCTGCTGGTGTAAACTTACCTGCACGTAGAGTTGTGATACCAAGTGTAATGAGATATACAAACAATGGTTTAGAAAAAATTAGTATTCTAGAATACAAACAAATGTGTGGAAGAGCTGGACGACCACAATATGATGATATGGGCGAATCAATAATTATTGCAAAAGGATATCCTGATGAAATATTAGAATATTATGTTGATGGTATACCAGAACCATTAGAATCTAAAACCTTAGATGAAGATAGTTCATTACGCATTAATTTACTTGGATACATCTACACTTCATCAAAATTCAATCCTACATCTTATGAAAAAATAATAGAATTCTTTTCAGAAACTTTTGCTGCGTATCAACTTTCTAATGATTCCATATTAGAAAAAAAAATATCAAAACAACTTGAAAAATTAAAAGAATATGGAATGATAATTGATGAAAATGGTTTTGAACCTACAAAATTTGGAATTAGAGTTTTTTATTTAAGAATTGATCCAAGAACAGCATTTGATATGACTGGTTACATTGAAGATTATGTTAGAGGAACAAAACATACGTTTGGAATATTACATATGATTACTAATCTTGCTGAATTTTATTCACAATACCCAATACCTGAAAAATATCAGGAAAATATGGACGATCTTATTAATAAAAATGAAAAATTGTACACTCAACAAAAATTTTCAAATGAAGATTGTTTCAAAAGTCTATTAATTCTTTACAAGTGGATTGATGCTATGACTTATCAAAATATGTCAGAACAGTTTGATGCTGAGCCTGGTGATATTTTCTACATAAAAGAAAATGCAAAAGATTTGGTCTATAGCTTTACAGAGATTGTTAAATTCTGGAGAGATCACGCTAAAGTAAATGAACAAAAAAAGATCGTATCTGAATATCAGCATCTTATAGATGAATCAGATTTACTTAAACTACGAATAATTCATGGTGTTCCAGAGAAATACCTTGAATTAATAAAAATTAAACAAATTGGACGGGTTCGTGCTCAAGTTTTGTACAAAAATGGCTACAAGGATAAAACTTCACTAAAAAAAGTACCACTTGAAAAATTAGCTAAAATAGATAAAATTGGCTTGGTACTTGCCAAAAATATAAAGTCCCAGCTAGAGAACTCTAAAAAATAATGTCCTAATGCGATCATTGCGTCATTAAATTTTCTAAAAATAGTTGACTAGTAATTTTTGAAATAAGGTTTATAACTATTCCAGCAGGATTTCAGCCATATGTCAGATCAAGAAACAGGTTCAAAACTTTCTAGACGAGACTTTTTGAAATTGATGGGCGCAGCAGGAACAGGTTTAGCATTTGCACCTTTTGTACCATGGGGCTCTTTTCTTCCAAATCCTTCATCAGCTTCATCTGAAAAAGTTCCAGTGGAACTTCCTGATGGTACACAAGCAAACATTAACACTTTTCCAGTTAATCATGCAGAAATTATTACATATCCAAAAACTGGTGACAGAGTTTTAGATGAAGAAGCATTTCGTAAATGGCAATTTATTAGACTTCCAGCAAAGTACGGTGGAGAAACAAATAATGTTACAGCGTTTAGAGCTTTCAGTATGATTTGTTTACATCTTTGGTGTGTATGGAAATATTGGCCACAAGAAGGACGAATGAGAGGTGAATGTCCTTGTCATGGAAGTATGTATGATCCAAGAACTGGAACAGCATTTTCTGGACCTGCATCATTACAAGCTGCACCATCTAACACATTACCAATTTTAGACTTGGAAGCAGACAGTGATGGCGGAATATGGGTCTTACCACCTGTGTGGGGACCTAACAAAAATGGAGTAATAGGATATGGCCGTTTCGTTAAGTAGAAGAAATGGCCTCATGGCCTTCATTTATTGGATTTGGGATAGTCTAGACAGAACTATTTTTACTGCAATTAAATTTTCATTCCCTGCAAGATTTGTAAGTCCATTTGGATTTTTGGGAATGTTAACTTTCATTGTATTTATTATTCTTGGAGTTTCTGGTGCACTTTTGATGTTCTATTATGAACCAATACTAGACAGAGCATGGGACAGTGTCGAATTTATCAATAATGATGTTCCTTTTGGTTTTCATATTAGGAATATTCACTATCATGGCTCAAATGCAATGGTAATGCTTGCAATACTTCACATGTATTATCAATACTTTAGTGGACGTTACAAGATTAGAAATGAAATACTTTGGGTAACTGGAATTATTTTAGGAACTGTAACAATCCTAGAAGCATTTACTGGATATGATATAATTTTCAGTGAAAGAGCAGAACTTGCAATTAGTATTGCGGCGTCACTTACAAACTCAATTCCAGTAGCAGGGCCGTTGATACGTGATATGGCGTTTGGAAATGGATTCCATGACTTTGTTCTGCGTTTCTATACTCAACATGTGTTCATTCTTCCAATTGTAATGCTTGGTCTAATGGCAGTTCATTTCCCAAGATTCTTGGTCTTTGATGTACCAATGGTGATGGCAATATCTGGTGCTATTCTAATTACTGGTGGGGTTTTCCCGGTTGATCTCGGATTTAAATTCCAACCGACAGTGCCGCCAGGAATTACTGTACCAGAATGGTATCTGACGGGACTCTATGCATTTCTGCGGACGCAATACGATAAGTTTGTAACTGGTGTGTTATGGCCAGGACTGTTTATACTGGCGCTGCTAGTGATTCCGTTTGTAGACAGATACAAAAAGTTCTCATGGAAAGATAAACCACTCATAACAGCATTTGGTATAGTGGGAATTGCTCAAATCTTGGTTACTACGTATTGGGGATTTTATATTCCACCAGATTCGACATTACCTCTAGTCGAAAGACTGGTCATAGATCCAATTTACTTGTATACTGTAATGATACTGCTTGTTCCATTAGGAATCGGATTCAGCTACATGATGATTTATCTTGCAAAAGAGGCTGAAAGAAAAGCAAAGCTTGCAAAAGAGAAAGGACCGCAGAAAGTCGCAAAAATTGAATTTTCTGAAAAATGGGTTAATTGGGTTATTATTGCTTTAATTGCGTTTATGGTATTCCTGAATATTGCTGCGTATAATGCGGCAATAACTGGAATGAAGAACATGGGATTATTCCTAGCAGGTCTAATCCTAATTGTATTTGCTGGCATGTTCCACGTTTATCGATATTCTATGGCTCAAACACAAGTAGCTCCGCCACCCCCAAGTATAAAACGAAATATTTCATCTAAGGCAATTTCAGGTACGGCTACAAAGGAATTACCAACTAAAGATCCAGATGACGGGTCTGAAAAGAACATACAAGAAAAGGAGGTCTTTATCAAAGAACTTGAGAAAAAAGATGTTCACGTACCTGAACCGCAAGCTCCCGAAATTCAGCCAAAGAATGCCGAGGTAACTTCAGAAAAAGATCCAAATATTGGTGTGTCTGATCTAAAAAAACCTTAATCAAAAACCGGTTTTTTTAAAAAAGCTTTATAAGACTTTCAGAAACCATGCAAGCTGTTGAGCACAACTGAGACATCATCAAGTCATGCATATGGAATTGGAATTATTGCAGTAATTATTGCATTAGGCTTGACAATCTCTTGGTATACAATGTTTTGGTTGCCTGAAGAAAATCAGAAAGTTTTCGTTGACGAACATATTCTTCATCCAGATGGTGAAACAATCATTAACATTATTGAAGGTTCATCCAGTCCTGAACAACAAGATAATTACATTCCAAAAGTAGTTCAGGTGCAATTAACAATTGATAATTATGTGATCTGGAATAATGTGGATTCTACACCGCACACTGTTACTCCAGACAGTCATGATAGAGACGAAATAACTGATCCTTTTAGTGGAGAATTTGGTTCTACGGGTGTAATTATGCCTGGTGAGAGTTATGAATTTCTATTTACTGATGCTCCTCCAAACGGAGCATGGGTAATTGAATATCACTGTGATCCACATCCATGGATGGTAGGAATAGTTGAAGTTACAAAATCTAGATTCTAACTAGAAAGCGTAGCAAAAAGT
>PAAH01000021.1 GCA_002698885.1 Nitrososphaerota archaeon
TATCATTGAATGTCTTTTTGACATCTGCTACATTATCCACACCAACTTTTACACCACCAACATCAGTTTTATGGAGAATTTGTGGAGATACAACTTTCATTACTAATGGAAATCCAAGTTTTTTTGCAGCCTTTGCTGCCTCATCGGTAGATTTTACTAAAGCAAATCCAGGAACTTTAATCCCATATTTCTTTAAAATTGATTTGGCAGCCTCTTCTGTGATAACTTTATGATCTGTTTTGATTGTTTCCTCAAAGATATTTTTTACAGAAGACATTATTCGATCGATAAAAAAATTTTTCGTTATATTAATCTTTGATCAAAATTTCTGTTTAAGGCCAGATGCCTTTAAGCTCAAATGCTTCCAAAACTCTTTCAACTGCAAGTGCCATAGCAGCTCTTCTATTATCAATTTTATGTTTTTTAGCAAGTTTATGCATATCATTTAGGCCTTTTACAATGTTAGATTCCATTTTACCAGCAACTTCATCAAACGACCAGTAATAACCCTGATTGTTTTGAACCCACTCTAAATAGGAAATACACACTCCTCCAGAATTTGCAAGAATGTCAGGAATCATAAAGATTTTTTTCTTGAAAATTATTGGATCTGCCTCAGGTAATGTAGGACCATTAGCAGCTTCGCCTATAATTTTACATTGTAATTTCTTTGCAATAGATGCAGTAATCTGATTTTCTAATGCACCTGGAACTAGTATATCACATTTTGTAGTAAGTAGTTGTTCAGTAGTAATTTTCTTACTTCCTGGGAAGCCTACAACAGAACCTTTCTTTTCTTTATACTCTAGTAGTTTGCTAACTTTGAATCCTTTTGGAACTAATATGGAACCTTTTGAATCACTTGCGGCAATACACTTTGCACCCATCTTTTCAAGATACTCACCAGAAAAGGTTGAGGCATTTCCAAATCCTTGTAAAACAACTGTTGCACCTTTTAATTTGAGTTTTAGAATCTTTGCAGCCTCTCTGATACAGTAAGCGTTACCTAATCCAGTAGCAACATTTCTTGCTAATGAACCTCCCATAGGAATTGGCTTTCCAGTTATGACACCAGGTGAATACTTGTTTCCATTCATTTTACTCCATGTATCCATAATTTGCGTCATTTCTCTTCCTGTAGTATAAACATCAGGAGCAGGAATATCTTTTTGAGGTCCAATCACTTCGCCGATTTTATACGCAAAACCACGTGTTAATCTTTCAAGTTCACCATCACTAAGTTTCTCTGTTTTTGGATTGACAAAGATTGCTCCTTTTCCTCCACCAAGTGGAATATCAACTATTGCACATTTCCATGTCATCCATGATGACAAAGCCATAACTTCACGTTCCATGTATTTGACGCCACCTTCAGGATTAAAGTAACGTATACCTCCTTTGTATGGACCACGATCATTGTTATGCTGTGATCTAAATCCAGTGAAGACACGAATTTTTCCATTGTCCATTTTTACAGGAATTTTTACTCTCAATACTCTGTTTGGCATTGCTAAATATTCACGTAATTGTTTATCTTTAATTTTCAAAATGTCACATGCATCATTGACCTGTTTAGTTGCATTTGCAAAAGGATCCGCTTGTGCCAAGATGTATAATTCTGATCTTAAATTACTACTTAAAAGTTCCTTTCATAAAATATCAAATTATTTTAAATGTAAGATTGGAGGTAATGTATGAAAGTATTAGTAACTGGTGCATCAGGATTTATTGGTTCTAGATTAGCAGGAAGATTAATCTCAGAAGGTGATGAAGTCTATGGTATAATTCATGAGAAACCAAATACTGTGGATGGAGTGCATGTAATNACTGCNGATTTNTCAGANANTACTTTTGATATNCCTNATGTTAATTTTGATGTAGTTTATCATCTAGCAGCAGCTACACCATTAGTTAAAGACAAGAAAAAACAAAAAAAAATCAATCTTGAAGGAACGATTAACCTATTTGAAAAAATTAAAAACAAAACAAATTTTATTATTTATGCATCAGGATTAGGAGTATTTGGAAATACAAATAACTCAACTGTTAATGAAGAAAGTAAGATTCAACCGGATACAGATTTTGTAAAGATTAGATTGGAAGCACAGAAGTTCTTAAAGAATTCATGTGAGCAAAATAAAATTAATTTCTCAGTATGTTATTTTGGAGATGTTTATGGAGATGGAAGTTGGTTTGAAAATATGATTGTAAACAGGCTAAAAAATAGAACACTCAAAATTCCAGGTAAGGGAGATTACTCAAAATGCTTCATTCATGTTGATGATGCGGTCGGGGTACTAACTGCAATTGCAAGAAATAGTGCATATAACGAATCATATGTTGTAGCCGATTCTACATCTACAACTTTTAAAGAATTTGTAGATTACACTGCTGATAAAATTGGTGCAAAACGTCCAGGTGGTGTTCCTATGTTTCTCGCAAAAGGTGTACTAGGAGGGGATTTAACAAAACTGTTAACAACACCAATGAAAATTTCAAATGAAAAAATTTCAAAGATCTATAATTTCAAATATCCATCATATAAAGAAGGGATCAATTCTATTTTAGATAATTAATTTAATTAAAAATAGATCTTTTACATTGAGCCTACAAAATAACTAACCCTTAAATTAACATTGGAAATAATCGATCTATCATGATGGCAAACCGTGGATATGACATGACACCAACTATGTACTCACCTGATGGTAGAATTTATCAGGTTGAATATGCACTTGAAACGGTAAAACGTGGTACACTTGCAATTGGAATAAAAAGTAAGGATGGAATCATCATAGCAGTTGAAGAAAAAGCAAGAACACTTCAAGTCTCAGAAGTCACTCAAAAAATTTTTCAAGTTGATGAACATATTGGAGTTGCAGCTGCTGGTTACATACCAGATGCACGTGTTCAAGTAGACAATGCACGATATTTTTCTCAGAGTAACAAGTTAACATATGATGAACCTGTAGAAATTGAAACTGTTGCAAAGCACCTAGCAGACCAAAATCATCAATTTACACAATATTCAGGTGTTAGACCATTTGGTGTGGCATTAATTCTTGCAGGAGTGGACCGAAAAGGTTCTCAAATAGTTACAATAGACCCAAGTGGAACATATGTCTCATATTCTGCTGTGGCAATTGGTTTAGGCTCAGATGAGGTAAATGACTTCTTAGAGAAAAACTACAAAGATGATATTCCTATTGAGGAAGCAGCGTCTTTGGCAATTGCAGCAATAAATCTCAAAAGTGAAGAAAAAACAGGAACTGAGCATATTAAAATGTCAAAAGTCACTGATGATACAAAACTTCTTGAAAGAATATCAGACGAGGATTTAAAGAAATTTGATGAATTAGCCAAGGGTAAATTCGTCAAATAAGAAGAAANACAATTATTTTGATAGATCAAGTGCAAACATTTGTTAAAACATGATTTGAGTTAATGATATGGGCTTAGGAAGTTACTGGGGCGAGGTAATAGATGTTCTAAGAGATATAATTCCCGTATATGATAAAGTCAATTCATTCATTTCATTAGGCAAAGATACTGAACACAGAACTCGAGCTATAAGGGGTAGAATAAAAAAAGGTGATAAAGTTCTTGATGCAGGTTCTGGTTTTGGAAATATGTCAAAAACTGCAGCAAAAATAGTGAATGATGATTTGAGTATTATTTTGTATGATCCTCTAGTACCAATGTTAAAAAATACTGATAGGTTATTTGATAAAAAATTAGATAGTGCATGTGGAGTTTTTGAACATGTTCCATTTCAGGATAATGAATTTGATATGGTATTATCAGGCTATTCTTTACGTGATGCAATTAGTTTGAAAACAGCAATTTCTGAAATACATCGAGTTCTAAAAAATGACGGTCGATGGGTGATTGTTGATCTTGGAAAACCAGATCAACCAATAATTAGATTTGGTGTAACATGCTATCTCAGATTATTACTTCCAATAATCGCGTTTATTGCTGGTGGGAAATTAGGTTTAAAATTTGCAACACTTTATGGAACATACAAGCTTTGGCCACAAAATAAAAAATTAGAATCCTTGTTGCTTGAGAAATTCTCAAGAGTTGAGTTTGATAAGGATCTTATGGGCGGAGCAATAATGGTTGCTGCGTATAAATGAATAGAAGANTNGTTATAGTTTACATTACAGGNCTNNTNATTGGNGTNTCNTANGGATTACATGGTCCNTTGCTNCCAATNTTTGCNAAAGATGTNATAGGTGCATCATATGCAGAATTAGGANTNATTGGNTTTGCTAATTTNATTCCNTACATGTTTTTTCCANTNTTTGTAGGAATNTTCTTNAANAAATTCAATAATGGNCATCTNNTNTCNATTGGTGTNATNATNAATTCNGCNTCAGTATANCTACTNTCTATTGCACAAAGTGTNCCNGAAATAATGGGTTNTAGAGTNATGACTGGAGTTGCTCATGCNTTTTTTTGGCCNCCNTGTGAAGCAATTATNTCTAATGTGAGTAANGGAAANACANGAGTACGAAANATTGCNACATTTACTGGGTTCTTTACAACNGGATTTATGATTGGACCACTAATNGGTTCAATTCTNTTAGATAGTTTTGATNTNACATATAGANTAATTTTTGAAATAGCTGCATANGTACTGGTTGCATCTTTAGTTTCTTCGTTAATTCTATCAAAAAATAGACCAACAATAAAGCACGAAACTTTTTCATTATCATCACTTAAAGAAATTGCAAAATTTCCACAAGTAATTCTAATGTTAGTCTACTGCACTGCCTCATTTGGGGTAATTCTAAGCATCTATCCTGCGTTTCTAAGTGATCAAAGTATGACTGTAGTGGATATAGAGATACTTTTTTTCATTTTTGGAATATCAAGAATTCTTACACTCGCAGTTGCAGGGAAACTTGCTAAACATACCAGTACTACACTGATTATTGCCACTTTTGCAATTGCTATAGGGCTTGGACTGTCATTCTTTGTAGATACAATAATTGAATTTGCAATTTCACTTGTTCTACTTGGTTTTGGATTTAGTATTTTCTTCCCACTTACACTAGAAATCATACTTAGTAAAACAAGACCAGAAATTTCTGGTACAATGATAGGTGCGTATGAAACTACTTTTGGTATTGGATGGGCAATTGGTCCTATAACTGCAGGTTTAATTTCCCAATTTTTTGGAAACGAAATGCCTTATCTGATTTTCTTTGCTCTAGGAATTGGGGTTGCAATTATCTCAATATCACAAAGAAGACTGCTTGAACCTAAAAGAAATACAAATCTTTAATTTAAAACTAATTAGAGAAAGCATATGATTGAATATAGTCTAAATATTATTGGAAGCGAATGGATGATTATTATTTTTGTTGCGTTAATTCTATTGTTTGGTACAAACAAACTACCTGAGGCTGGAAAAAAAATTGGGAGGATTGTCGGAGAGTATAACAAAGCAAAAAATGGTGTTCAAAAACAAATGAAAGATTATGCAGAACCAAATTCAAATAATTCTAGTCTATCTGTCAATGGACCTGTTCAAACGGAAAGACAGAAACTGGAATACATGGCGAAATCACTTGGAATCAACATAGAAAATAAGACTGATTTAGAATTAAAACAAATCATAGAAGCAAAATTTGGTACATCAGAAACTGAACCAAAGGATGATTTGAAAGAAAAGAGATTCAAAAATTAATTTTTTTTAAATCTGTATGTATTACTTGCAAGCCGTTTCTTTGCAAATTTGTAATAATCACTAACAATTTCAAAACCACAAAACTGTCTTTCATTCATTTTACTAACTACAGCAACTTGACCTGATCCTAGAAAAGGATCAAAAACCATATCGTTTTTTTTGCTTGAATAATTTAATATTTTTTCAATTATTTCTAGTGGAAGTTTAGTTGGTGTTTTTTCTTCACCTGTCCAATACTCACGTTTAATCTCCCAAACATCCTCTTTGTCCCTATAATGAAGACTATTGCCTTTATCAGATCTTGCATCTTTAGAGAACCGTGAAAAAGGATAAAACTTTCTTTTTTTAGGATTTTTACAAACATAAAGACAATGATAGTGAGATGTAACATACTTATTTTTTGTTACAACCCCAAATTGATATTTCCAGATAATATGATTTACTACAGTAAATCCAACATCATCGATTACAGTAAGTATATCTTTTAGATTATTCCATCCTGAAAAAACATACATACTTCCAGAATCTTTTAAAATTCTAAAAATTTCAGACATCCATTGTAAAGTAAAATCATAGTAATTCTCAGGTAAAATCTCATTATATCCTTCTATGACTCTTGATTGTGTTCTATTGTAATTTGCTTTTTTTGCTTTAAAATTAATTGCAAATGGTGGATCAGTTATAACAAGATCAATCTTATTTTTTGAAATAAGCTTCATTCCCTCAATACAATTAAGATTATAAATATTATTGAATGATATTTTTTTCAACTTTAATTTTTAGCAAGTGGTTACTTATAATCTCAGACATAAAAAAAGATAATGAGTGGTAATCAAGGTATTACTTGTATGCCATTTTTGCCTTTTTCTTATTGACTTGAGCTAATTCCTCTTTTAGATGTCTTCTTAACAGTACTTCATGTTCTTTTTTATGTTTCCAGTATGCATTTAGGCATGCTTGTCTAGTTTTTGCTCTACTCAATTGAGCAGTGAATTTTTTATGACTTTTTGCCACTTGTGATGTATAACTTACCATAAAACGAGTTATACACATTATAGTTAACCTTTCTTATTTATCATCCATAGTGCCAATAATAAGACTATTAGATACCTTGGATGTTGTTGGAACATGGAAAATGTTGCATTAGTAACTGGCTGTTCAAGTGGAATTGGATTAGAAACTGCAGTTGCTTTAGCAAGGGAAGGTCATTTTACTTTTGCTACAATGAGAAATTTAAAAAAAGCAGAGACATTGGAAAAAATTGTAAAAGATGAGAATTTACCTATAAGTATTTTAGAACTTGATGTTGATAATAAGGAATCTATGGACAATGCCATAGAAAAAATTATGGAGCAAAAAGGAAGGATTGACACTCTTGTAAATAATGCTGGTTGGGGTATGTGGGGTACTGTTGAAGATGTCTCAATTGATGAATTTAAAGAACAATTTGAGACAAATTTCTTTTCAATAGTCAGAATGATACAAAAAATTGCACCTATTATGAGAAAACAAAAAAGTGGCAGTATCGTAAATGTTAGTTCAGTAGCAGGTAGAATTGGCTTTCCAGTTTCCCCTGCATACATAAGCTCAAAATTTGCATTAGAAGGACTAAGTGAATGTCTAAGGTTTGAGCTTAGTCCATTTGGAATAAATGTTATTACTATTGAACCCGGAGTAATCAAAACCAATTTTTTTGACTCGATGAAAATGGCAAAAAAATCAGATTCTAATTCTGTATATAATGATATTACATCAAAAGTAATTTCAGGAGTAAAAATGATGGCCGAAATGGGAACAGAACCTAAGGAAGTAGCAAATGCCATACTAAAATCGATAAATGACAAAAACCCACTGCCTAGATACATTGTTGGTAATGATGCAATGATGTTCTTAGAGGCAAAAAAAATGAAAACTGATATTGAGTTTGAAAACTATATTAAAAAAGAATTGTATGGTGAATAGATTCCATATTTTTCAAGATTAGATTATATACGCCTTTAGTCGATTTTTGTCTAAGTCCGCAATAATATGAAATGGCAAAAACTTCAACATAATGGAATACTCTTTCCTCCAGATTTTGAATCAAAGGGTATAAAGATCAAAATTAGAGGCGAATCAGTTTCTTTGGAACTACTTCAAGAAGAAATGATCTATCAATGGGCAAAAAAGAAGGATACCCCTTATGTGCAAGACAAAGTATTTCAAAAAAATTTTGTTGCAGATTTTGCTAAGACTTTCAAAGGAAAATATAAGAACTTGGAATTATCAGAAATCGATTTTTCAAATCCATTCAAGATAGTTGATAAGGAGAAAGATGCAAAGGAACTTCTTACAAAAGAAGAGAAAAAGGCACTTGCCGCAAAAAGAAAAGAAATTCGGGAGGAAATGAAAGCCAAATATGGTATTGCAACAATGGATGGAAAAGAAGTTGAAGTTGCAAACTACATGGCAGAACCTCCAGGTATATTCATTGGTAGAGGTGAACACCCTATGAGGGGTAAGTGGAAACCCAAAGTTTCAGCAAAGAATGTGACTTTAAACCTTGGAAGAGAAGCAAAAATACCTGCAGGTAACTGGGGAAAAATTGTTAATGAGAAAGATTCAATGTGGATGGCTAGATGGACAGATATTTTAACTGAAAAAAGGAAATATGTATGGCTAGCAGATACTGCTGGAATTAAACAAGAACGTGATCAGGCAAAGTATGACAAGGCAAAAAAATTAGCAAGTGAAATTAACAAAATTAAAGATAGAATTGTTAAAGATATGCAAGATAAAAATTCAAAGATTAGGCGTATTTCTACTGCATGTTATTTGATTTATAGAACTGCTATGAGAGTTGGAGATGAGAAAGATCCTGAGGAGGCAGACACTGTTGGTGCAACAACTCTACGAAAAGAGCATGTAAATCTCACAGGTAGTTCCATTGAATTTGATTTTCTTGGTAAAGATAGTGTTAGATGGCAAGAAACAGTACAAGCAGTAGGACATGATAAACAATTTCATGATAATCTCA
>PAAH01000022.1 GCA_002698885.1 Nitrososphaerota archaeon
GAGCCTGAAACTGTTGATGTAGAATCTACACCAGAGCCTGAAACTGTTGATGTAGAATCTACACCAGAGCCTGAAACTGTTGATGTAGAAAATCCTGTAGAAAAAATTGATAGTGCAAATCAAGAAACGGAACAAAAGACACTTGCCGAAGAGGTTGTAGATTCTATGGCAGAGCCAGAAGACAAATCTTAGAAACAAAAAACAATTATTTGAATTAAATAATACAATTTCAATGATTACAATAAATTTTACTGGTGGAGTAAGAAAATCATTTGATACTGACAAAATTGTACTTGACAAGGATAACATTACAGTTAATCAATTAATTGAGTATCTTATTGATAGTAAACCAGAAAACACTGCATCTTTTGATGGGAAAAATCTGTTAATTGCGATAAATGAAATAGATTCCTCTGCACTTAATGGATATGATACCGTAATAAAACAAAATGATGTGGTTAACATAATTCCTATAATTCATGGTGGAGCATATTCAAGATTACAAATGAAGGTACTTTCTAAAAATGTTGAGGTATATGAAATGAAAAAGTCTTTCATATTTGATAATAATTCACTAAATGTACTAAGAGATGAATTTCCAAATTTAGTAATTCAAGCAGTTTCCTCAAAGTTCTTATTAAATAAATCCCACATCCAAAAAATAATTTCAGTTTCACTTTCTGCAAAAACCCAGAAAACTATGATTTCAAAAAAACTAGAGACTGATATTTTATTAAGATTCGCAGGAACTAATCAGATTAATAAAGCAGTGAAGAATGTTGGGATAAACCCAAAAGTTGATTTTACTTTAATTGCATTAGGTAGAAAAGATCTGTTAGAAAAATTATACAAAAAATTAAAACAGAATATTAACACTGTTTCGTTACAAAAAAATAATTCTGCATTTCTAAGAAGATATTTCAATATTAATAATCGATATATGATTTCTAATTTTGCATTAGAAGATTTACTTTCCGAAAAGGCATCATTGCTAATATGATCTTAAACGCTTCTCTTTACTCACACTAATAATAGAATTTTTGGGAAGTATTCCAATACCTGTTGTTTTCCCCATTATTTGGATTACAATCTCCCAATCTGCTTGTTCTAACGATACTTTATTCGGAATAAGTTCTGCAATCTCGGAAATTAAATCATTACTTTTAATTTCGGAATTTCTCTTTTCAATTGATATTCTATATGATTGAGTTTTTTCTATACATGAAATCATCATAGTGATATTTTCTTTAATAGATTTTAAATCAGATTGGCATAAATCCTGAATTGGAATTATTCTAGAGCAAAATCTGACAGACCATGGTTCTTCATCTATAATTACTCTAAATTTCTTGATTACATCAAAAATATCTAATGAAGTATCAAGTTGAATTATTCCTGAGAATTGTGTTTTCGAGATTTTGGCATTAGAATCTCCAAATCCATTTAGTAATTTTCTAGTTTCTTCAATTGTTTTTTCCTCTAGATTCCTTTGGCATGTAATTATGAAATTCAATCTAACGAAATTAATTTCTCTTCTGAAATAACCCCTTGCCTTAAAATTTTAATTTTGTTATTTTTTATTTCAATAATTGTAGATTCACCTGAACTATTAATTAATCCACCATCTAGAAATAGATCATATCCACTAATTGAATTTCCGCATTCTTTAGGTTCAACAAATGAACTAGTGGTAGATATATTTGCACTTGTACCTACGATTAGTTTACATTCTTTAAGAAGGGATGATATGCATTTGTTACCTGGTACTCTGACAGCAATTTTATCATTAATACCTAGTGATTTTTTTAATTCTTCATCTATTAATGGTAAAATAATTGTCAGTTGACCAGGCCAAAATCTTTTAACTATTTTATTTGCAAGTTTATCAAACTCAACAATTTTTTCTAAATCCTCTTTTGAATAACCTAAAATTGGAAATCCCTTTGCTCTGTCTCGTTTTTTAATTTTGTATACTTTATCAACAGAATCTTTATTGTATGGATCACACCCTATTCCATACACAGTATCTGTAGGAAATACTACAATACCACCATTCCGTAATGATTGTAAAGCAGTTTTTATACCATCATCATCACACGAAACTTTATTCATACATAGAGGTATAATTTTGATTA
The DNA here is from genome assembly GCA_002698885.1 of Nitrososphaerota archaeon. Lineage (GTDB taxonomy): Archaea > Thermoproteota > Nitrososphaeria > Nitrososphaerales > Nitrosopumilaceae > Nitrosopelagicus. The sequence goes on from PAAH01000022.1 coordinate 2,136, forward strand.
ATTATTATGTTATCGAGTTAATTCTAAATGCTTAACCCAAAATCACTAGTGAATTTGTAAAATTTCTTGTATTCACTCAGAAAATTTTTACCAGTTCCACTTATTCTATATTTATAGGCTCTATCAGAATTAACTTGCTCCAGCAATCCTTGCGAAACTAAATTACTTAAAATTTTAGAGAGTCTACCATGTGAAATGTTTACATGTCTAATTAATTGCATTATAGAAGCTCCATCTTGTTCTACAGTTTGTTCTTGCGCAGATACCAGAATATCACCTATAATTTCAATTTTTGTCCGGTAGACTACCATCTATGAAATTTTTGAACAGAAAGTATTTGATCTTGTTACGATGTATGGTCTAAACTAATAACATAAAACATTTTGACTTGATCAAAATTACATGACTACACGATAGATTTTTCACTCTCCATCTAAATTATCATCAAATTTTATTTTTCGAAGTGGAAGTTTGGAAATTGGAATAAATAATGATAAAAGTCCTGAAATTTTAATTACTATTGATATTGAGTAAATAATTGATTCTGGAAAAATTAATGAATACCATGCAATAAATTCTCCAAATGCTAAAAGACCTAATCCAATACCAACAGCTAACGCACCTTTTTGTTTTCCTTCAATGTACGAAACTATAGTTTCAATAGAACCGTAAACTAGTAAAATAAAAGAAAATGCTCTAATGATATGTTCTATGTTCATTGCTGATAAAAAAAATAATGGTAATATTCCAACAGATCTAAAATAACGTGATTTTGGAAAAAATGATTTTATTGTATGAGAAAATGCAATAAAGAAATAACCAATTGTTTGTATACCTAATCCTAATGCTTGTATACCACGATTCATTTTTTCTTCTTCAAAAATTACTTCGTTTACAATATAGCCTGACCAAATTATCCCAAAGCCTATTCCGATTGCAAAAAATGCAATTGTTAATCTGAATAATACTGGGCTTCCTGTATTTTTATAACCAATATATGAAAATACACCTATTATTAATCCAATTATGAATCCAATTAAATTCAGAATTCCTTCAAGAAATAATTCCAATCTGCAAAATCTCTTTTTTTGAAATTAATTAAGTCTTACAGACTAATCTTCCCAATCATCAAGTGTACCAGCAGTTTCACCTTCAGTACTTCCTGTATAATCACCCAAAATATCAGAGTATGCAAGATCATTATGTGCAACAAATTTTACATATTCACCATATGTCACATCAAAATCACATTTTGTACAAGTCACAAATGAAAAATCAGGAGTTAATTCTGCATTCTCTTTGCATTTTGGGCATTTTATTTTCATATCATCTTTATTATGTATAGGTATTATTGTTTTTACCAATAAGAGATAAATTGAAATGATATTCAGTATTTTTGATGGCCAGAAAATGTACTAAATGTAAAGTAGACATTCCTGATTCAGAACAACTTGAACCACAGGCTGAAAAATACCCAACTTGTAACAAATGCTGGGAAGAATGGAAAGAAATGAGAATAATGGTTATGAATGAAATGCACCTTGATATGTCATTAGCAGACCATCGGAAAGTATTGAGGAAGCATGAAAAAATATTTGCTGGAGTTATGACTCCTGAGGGTGATTATATTGATTATACAAATGAAGATAACAGAAATCCTGAAGAAAAACCTGCCTAGAAACCAAAAAGATTTTTAGAACTTTCCGGCGTTAGAAGAATCAATCTTCTTTTAGACTCCTCATCCAAACTATCAAAAGCACTTTTGATTGATTTTATCAAAATTTGCTGTCTAGATACTTCTAGACTTAAAAAAATTTCAAAAATCCCATCTAAATTGAACAAAATTATCCTTTGTGGTTCTTTTATGATTTGTTTGAGGTAATTTGAAAACATGTCAAATCTATTATCTTCACTTACAGTAGAAAGTACTTCTAACCATGTTTTGAAGAGTTTTGCAAAGTTTGGAAATGGTATGGTTGGTCCAGCTTCTAGTGCATTAGTGATAATTTCAGCTTTCTCATACTCATCCATGGAAAAAAATTCTAGCATCCTTTTTTTGAGTATTGGAGTTCGAAGAAAATCCGGCAAGTTTGCAAGATTCACTATGATATTTCCAGCAAAATTATCTTCTGACAATACTGTGATCCTTAGTAACTTCATAATAACAATAACTGGTAGATAGATTAAATACGCGAAACTTCGAGTTTGAGTTATGGCATCAACTGTAGTAGTAGGTGGTTTTTTTGGGGATGAGGGTAAAGGAAAGATTATTTCATATCTTGCCTTACATGATAAACCATCCATAGTTGTTAGAGGTGGGGCTGGCCCCAATGCTGGACATACTATCAAAGATGATGACAAAACATACAAGGTTAGAATGTTACCAAGTGGATTTTTAAATAAAGATGCTAAAGTTATGGTTGGACCTGGAGTAGTAGTGAATCCTGATGTTTTACTAAAGGAGGTTAATGATTTTGGAGTTGAGGGAAGAGCATTTCTGGATTTTAATTGTGGTATAATTGAGAAATCGCATAGAGATGCAGATTCACAAGGAAGACTAAAAGAGAAAATTGGAAGTACTGGCTCTGGTACAGGTCCTGCAAATGCAGAACGTGCAATGCGTACTCTCAAACTAGCTAAAGAAATTGAACAATTAAAACCATATTTAATTGACGTTCCGTTAGAAGTTAATTCTGCATTAGATAGAAATGAAAATGTTCTAATTGAGGGAACACAAGGAACTCATCTTTCTTTATGGCATGGTACTTACCCATTTGTTACAACAAAGGATGTTACCGCATCAGGAATATGTGCTGATGTAGGCATAGGTCCAAAAAAAGTAGATGATGTAATAGTTGTATTCAAAGCGTATCTTACACGTGTTGGAACTGGTCCAATGCCAGGGGAATTAAGTGAGGAAGAGACATCACAACTAGGCTGGGAAGAGTTTGGAACTGTTACTGGACGTCTTAGGCGTGCAGCGGAATTTGATTTTGAATTAGCTAAGCGTGCAGTCATGCTAAGTAGTGCAAATCAGATATCTATTACAAAACTTGATGTTCGTTTTCCAAACTGTGCAGGAATCACATCATATAATGAATTAGAAGAAGATGCAAAATCATTCATCAAAAACATTGAAGAAAAATTAGGCGTGAAAGTTACGCTCATTGGAACTGGTCCTAGTATCAATGATGTAATAGATCTGCGCACATAATTTTCTAGGGTTAAGCTTTAATTTGGATTTTTTTTAACATTCTGTATATGGAGAAACTTCCAAATTATATTCAATTGAGTTCACCTTTAGAGTTTACAAGATTAGTGTGTGCATTAGAACGAATGCCTAGAGTTTCATTCTTACATGAGCATAAAGGAAAAAAAGTCTTATCTGTCCAGATGGATCTCTTAAAGGAAAAACCTGTCATATATTATACACCAATTGAAAATATTGGTCATTTTCTAAGTTATGGATTTAATGCAGGAAAAGAACAATTAGATTTAGTTAATTCCACAGTAGATAATTCCAAGTTATACTCACCTGTGATCAAAATTAAGTCTCTTCCTACATCATTAAGACCTGATGAAGCCATATCTCAAGAAAAATATCATCCTATTGAACTTGAGGATGTTTCAAGTTTAGCTAAACTAAGTTATGGTTTTGATGAAGCACCATTCCCATTATTTGCTTTCCCACATAAAGAAAAATGGTTTCTAGGAGTATTTTTGAATTTTAATGAGGATGGTCCATCATATTTTTGTCATGTAACATTAAACAATGAACCAGAAAAACCATTTTTGAAGTATGTCACCACAAAGGATTCTGAACCAGAATTTGTTGAACATACAGGTGAACATGGTTATTCATATATCAAAATAATAAAGTTAAAAGAAGCACATCCGATGGTCGATTATGGCCAAATTCAATGAACGTATAAAAAAAGCTGCTAAAGTAAGCTCTATCATTCTTGCAAATGATTACGATAGCAGAACACCAAAAGTGGAATTAAAGACTATTCAAAATATAAAAACATTACATGCTAGTATTTGTGCATTAAAACTTAATTTTCATCTTTTATTACAACTTGGAAAAAAAGAAATATCTAGAATTACTAAAACTGCACATGATTATGGATTAGAATGTATTGCAGATATAAAATTGAATGATATTGGAAATACAAATTTAGTTACAACTAAAAATCTATGGGATCTAAATTTTGATGCTGTTATTGTAAATCCAATTATGGGTCCAAAAAATTTGAAGAATTTAGTTGAAAATTCACATAAACAGAACAAAGGTATAATTTCATTATGCCATATGAGTGCACCAGAGGCACGGGTTTCATATGAACTTGATACCGTACAAAAAAATCAAACTAAAAAAATTCCTATATATCAATTATTTTTAGAATGGGCAATAAAAAATAAAACAGATGGCATAATTGTAGGTGCAACTTTTCCTAAAATTATAGGATTTTGTAAGGAAAAAACTAAGAATAGACTTGATATTTACTCCCCAGGTGTTGGTGTTCAAGGAGGAAATGCATCACACGCCAGAAAACTTGGCTCTAATTATTTAATAGTTGGTAGAACCATTTTGAATTCTAAGAATCCAAAAAAGACTGCAGAGAAACTCGCATCAGATTCCATTTTGTAACAAACTATTAGCTTTCGTTAAAATTATTTTTGCATTTTCATATGTTATTTTTTCAATAGCATTTTCAAAATTAAGCCAAACAAAATCTAGATGTTCATGAGATATTTTAATTTCAATTGAATTTGTTTTTGCAAGATAAAAAATAACTTTTTTATCAATTTCTTCTTTATTGACAAAAAATTTGTATGATATCTCTTCTCTGAATTTGTCAACGAATTTTAAATCTGTAATTCCAGTTTCTTCTTCTGTTTCTCTAATAGCTGTTTGCATGGATTGTTCAGATTGTTCCATTTTTCCTTTCACAAAATCCCAATGCCCACCAGGATACTTTAATAATAAAAATTCTTTTTCATCATGCTCATTGTTATACAGAATTATTCCTGCAGATGTTTCTTTTTTCATTTAGAATAATTTTTAACAGTAATATTGATTTTATATCTATTTGCCAGTTCTTCTCTTTCTTTTCTGAAAAGTTCTAATGGCTCTCATTAAATCAATTTTTCTGAATTCTGGCCAAAAAATATCCAAAAATACTAATTCACTATATGCACTTTGCCATAACAAAAATCCACTCATTCTTTTTTCTCCCGATGTACGTAAAATCATATCCGGAGATGATTGAGGTAAATGTGATGTATAAAGATTTGATTCAATCACTTCTTTTGTAATATCCTTAGATTCTAATGATCCTTCTTCAATCTGATCTCCAATTTTTTTAACCGCATCAACAAGTTCGTTTTGACCTCCATATGCTATAGCAATATTCAAAAAATGATTATCATAATCCTTAGTTACATTATCTAGTCTTTGTAATACATCTTGAATAGAATTTGGTAGTAGTTTTACCGTACCTATTGCTTTTACTCTCATCTTATTTCTATGAATTCTGGGATCATTGTATAATTTTTCTAATCTAGATTTTATCAATTCATAAAGATATTCTAACTCATCATTTTGTCTTTCGAGATTCTCGGCTGATAGAACATACAGAGTTATTATCTTAATATCAAACTCTTCACACCAATCAAGGAGGTTTTCTACTGCATCTGCCCCATGAAAATGTCCTTCCTCACTAACGGCAAGATTTCTTTTTGCCCATCTTCTATTTCCATCTAAAATTATGGCTACATGATTTGGCATATCGCCTCTTAGAATTTCAGTTTCAAGTCTTTTTGTATAGATACTATAAAGACCTGACAGATGAAGTGCTACGTCTTTTATTCCGTTAATATCTGACCGCCACCCTTTTTCCTATATCTACGGAATAATAACGTGGCTGATATCAGTGTTATTGCAGCACCGATTAATAATGGCGGAATTAATGAGAATGAACTTTCATTAGTAACTAGAATCGTAGCAAATTGTGCAACTGTTGGATATAGTGCAGCCAAAACAATAATTCGTAATACATCGCTGATATGTTTTAATTTTCTATTGAGCCAATTACTTGCTAACATTCCAGCAGCAATTGTTCCAAGCCCCATCCACAAGAATGGTAACATACCAGAGAGAAAGTGTCCTACTACTTGTTGATTTGATAATGCTTCAATAAATCCAATTCCAGATGAGATAAACGTATCATCTATAGTAGTTATTCCTGCTGGTACTGACGCAAGTATAAGAATTAAACCAGTAACTAATGTAAATATTCTAATGAATCCAGTCGGTGTTGGTTTTGCCCAATTACTCCATGCCTTATCAATATCAAATGCTCTAACAAGAAAAGCTCCACCGAGAATACTGACTAATACTGCAAAAATCTCTGCAGTATAACCTACAACTGTTCCAATACCACCTATTAGAAGCAGAATTCCAGGAACACCTAAGAAGAATTTAGAATATCTTGTATCATAAACAACCATCTTTAAGAATTTACCAAAAACTGCATACGAATGTTCTATTGTCTTACTAACTTGCATTACAACTCTTTGAACAGAAACAACTGGTATTACATTTTGAATAATGGGTATAACCATTTCATCATCATCACCATCTGATACAATCACTGCACCGTTTGCAGAAAATTTTTGTAGAACTGATTTTACTTGGATTATAATTTTCTCATCTGCTTGAACACCTCTATTTTTGTCACCTGCAATAGTAACAACCTCAGCTGTGTATCCTTTACTGATTAAATCTTCATATGTTTTTACAGCACCAAATATTGCATTTGAATCATCATCTTCAGGATCTTCAAGTGCAAGTCGTTGTGCTGCTTCAAGACATGCATTGCGTCCAACTACTGGAGATACAATTCCAGCCTTCTTACCAATATCATCGTCCCTGTCAATGCAGATTACTAACAATTTTGAGGCACTGGTGGATTCAATATCGCGCTGTAGTTTTTTGCTTACTGGCATAGACTATTTTATTACAAAATTACCTTTTAATGATTTCCAACTACTGAGTATAGTATTTTTTGTATTTACTCATGGTTTTGAAGAATCTGCCATCTGTTTATACTGAATATATTCTTCTTTGTATTTACTCATGTTTTCTAAAAGTTCATCTTTTTGTTCCAGGTCCATATCATTATTTTCCAGATAAACTGCAAATACCATACTCTCTCTGATATATGCTCCAAATGATTTTAGTGATTCAATACGACTAACGTATGTTTCTTGCCATTCGTCTGGTGCATCACTATACGCTAATTCTATCAACAATGCATTGTTTTGTGATGAAGCATTTTTTGCTATGTAATCATATTCAGCACCATCAATTTCTCCATTCATAAATTGTGTCAATGATTCCTCAATCGAATTTGAAATTATTTTATGTCTTTCTGTAATTCCTGCATCATGGTTCTCAAAATCAGTTATCACAATGGTCATTTCTGTATCAGTTGGGCTTCCCAACCAAACCATGAAACTCGCAATCGTAATTGCAATCAAAATAACTACTGTAATTCCAACTCCTTTCTTAGAACCCATGTTAATTTCCAATCTTTGATCATTATAATACTGATCATTTTGTTGAACACTATAGAATTTTTTTAAAAATCAGTATTTTTGAACAAATTTAGAAAAACCCTCAAAAAATGCAATTAAACCAAGATTTCAGCCCCTATTTACGTAATGCATATAAAAAAAAATCAAAAGCATCTAGCCTAAAGTAAAAAATTATTCACAGACTCTTTCTAAATATAAGAAGATTTGTGGGTTGATATAATGACAACAGCATATTGTGTAAAATGTAGAGAAAAAAGAGAAATAAAGGATCCACAGGAAACTAAATTAAAAAATGGACGACCTGCAGTAAAAGGAACTTGTCCAGAATGTGGTACTAATGTTTTCCGAATAGGTAAACCTTAGAAACATTTTTTTTTACATCCAGACTCATATAGGGGAAATCTCTAGACGTTGATGTATGACAAAAGCAGATTACGAATCACTACTAAAACGAATTGAGAAAAATATTTCAAAAGATGCAAAAGATACACAACGTTTTGAATTACCAGCAGTAGAAATAACTTGGGAGGGTAAGAAAACAATTCTTAGAAATTTCGGTGATTTTCCAAAAGCTCTTCGTAGAGACACAAACATAATTTTGCAATATCTTTCAAAAGAATTTGCAGTTCCAGCAGAACGTGTTGGTGAGAAGGCCATTTTTGTTGGTAAGCGTGATCCAGATGATTTTACACGATTATTCAAGATTTATCTAAAAGATTATGTTGAATGTCCTACTTGCACAAGTCCCGATACCAAGGTAGAAAAAGAAAATAGAATATCATTTTTAATTTGCGAAGCATGTGGGGCAAAATCCACAATAAAAGGCAAATATGCATAATGCTTTTTTCGGTAAAAATTATTGCACAAGCAGGAAATTCTATGCTAAATATGTGTGATCCCGAACTTCTTGGAAAAATAATCTCTGATGGGAAAGTAAAGATGAAAATTACTAAAAATTATTACCATGATCAATTAGTTGAACAGTACGAAGCTGAAGAGCTTCTAAAAAAAGCAGACTCGATTAATCTGGTAGGAAATGAAACAATTTCACTATCATTGAATTTGGGTATCGGTTCAAAACAAGGAGTAAAATATATTGATGGAATACCATTTCTACTAATCTTTAAAATGTAACCATCACAATTATATACAAAATTTTATATTTTATTTTATGGGAAAACGTAAAGTTCTAAACGAAAGTGCTCTAAAAGAAATTAAGCTTGCTGAAGAAGGCGAGCTTTATGGTAGAGTAATTAAATTGTTAGGAAGTGATCAGGTTCTTGTTAAATGTGCTGATGATGTAACTCGACGTGGAAGAATACGTGGAAAGCTTAAACGAAGAATTTGGATTCGTGACAATGATATTGTTATAATTGCACCATGGGATTTTAAAGAGGATGAACGTGGAGATATCATCTGGAGATTTACTCTTCCACAAGTTGATTGGCTAAAAGATAATGGTCATATTGCAAAAGATTTCTAGTTTTAGAAATGAATTTTACATGGTAGGATAAATAATTTCATTGTCTGATATAATAGATCGAAAAATTGAATCTAAAATAAATTCCGAATTATCTAAAAAACAAAGAAAAAAAACCCTAGATGATGGATTCAAGAAAAATAAAGTGATAAATGAAGTTTTAGATAAAACAACTGTTTTGATATTATATGATTTGATAAAATCAAAAATAATTTCATACGTAAATGGAGTTGTAAAATCTGGAAAAGAATCAGTATTATTTTGGGCAGTATCTCCTGAAGAGTCTAATCTTGCACTAAAGGTTTACCTAACTAGCACATCAAATTTCAAAAATCGGTCCAAGTATTTGATAGGAGATCCTAGATTTTCACGAATAAAAAAAGGGACAAAAAACTTGGTATATCTTTGGGCTAAAAAGGAATTCCAAAATATTTCCAAGTGTTATGATTGTGGGATAAATGTTGTAAAACCCATACATATTTCAAAAAATGTACTTGTAATGGAATTTGTTGGTGATAATGGTAAACCTGAAAAGAATTTACTTGAATCAGATATTAGTGAAAATGATTATAAACAAAGTTTACAACTCGTGGATGATTTGTATCATAAGGCAAATTTAGTTCATGGTGATTTTTCTGAGTATAATATTTTCAAAACTCCAGATGGTCTAAAATTATTTGACTTGGGATCAGCAGTGGACTTGGAACATCCTAAAGCAAATGAGTTTCTAAAAAGAGACATTAATAACATCAGTAATTTCTTTGTAAAACGAGGGCTTACTGTTGAAAATCCAATTGATGTTTTTCAGAGGATAGTAAAATGAGTTTTGAAAAATTAATTAGAATACCTAACGATAGAATAGGCGCATTAATTGGAAGATCTGGAAAAACGAAAAAGAAAATAGAAGATATTTGTTCTGTTCAATTGGATATTGATAGTGACGGGGGAGAAGTAGTAGTAAAAAGTGAAAAAATTAATGAAAAAGTTCAACCTTTTAAGGCAATTGAAATTGTTTCAGCAATTGGAAGAGGTTTTTCTCCAGAAAATGCACTTAGATTACTTAAAGGTGAAAACAGTTTACATGTAATTGATTTACGTGAGTTTGCTGGAAAATCTTCAGATCAAATTGAAAGAATTAAAGGAAGAATAATTGGTGAGGGAGGAAAAGCAAGATTGAATATAGAAAACTTAACCAATGCATCTATTACTGTTTATGGGAGAACTGTAGCAATAATTGGAGAGCCAAACCAATTAAGGCTTGCAGTTGATGCCATTGCATCATTATCAAATGGGAGTATGCATGGACCAGTCTATTCTAAACTAGAATCTGCCAGAAGAAGAGAAAAAGCAGATAGAGCAAAAATATGGGAAGATCAGGATGTCTTCTAAGGAACAATTCAATCAAATTTCTCCAAGTGAGTTTTTCTATAGGAATAGAGATTTAGCAGGATTTAGTAATCCAACACGCTCATTATACACTGCTGTACGTGAATTTGTAGAAAATTCTCTTGATGCCTGTGATCATAGTGGAGTTTTACCAAATATACATATGACAATCAAAGCAGTTGATCCTGACAAACCTGACCCTAAACAATATATCTTAACAGTAAAAGATAATGGNCCTGGAATACCACCAAAACATGTACCNCTTGCATTTGGAACTGTTTTGTATGGTTCAAAGTTTGGATTAAAACAAGCCAGAGGAATGTTTGGTTTAGGTGCTACTATGGCAATTTTGTATGGACAAATTACAACAAATAAAGCTGTCAAAGTAAAGAGCAATGATGATGGAAAAACTCGTNATGACTTTGAGATGNTTTTAGATATACAGAAAAATAAACCAGTGATATTAAAGAAAGAGGAAAAATCTAGCTCTGAACAAGGGCTAAGTGTTAGTATTTGTTTAGATGGCGATTATTCAAAAGCGGGAACAAAGATTCGTGATTATGTATATCAAACATCCTTAATCACACCATATGCAACTATAACATTTGATGATCCCAAAGGCGAAAAATTTCATCACAAAGCAATTATTCGTACAATGCCACCTGCTCCAACTATCATCGCACCCCATCCATATGGAATTGATGTTGAAACAATTCGTAGAATGTTAGTTGATACACATTATCAAATACCAAATGTAGATGATAAAATGATTGAAAAAATTAGAAAAGAACTTGGTATGTCAAAAAAGAAATTTAATTACAATGACATCATGAAAAAAGCTAATAAAAAATGGAAATCATTGACAAGACCTGTACGTGTAGTGGTAGCTTTAATGTCATTTCTTGAAGCTGATTTTGAAAAACTTCAAAGAGTTAGAATTGAGGATGTTGATCTTCGAAATAATAAATTGGTTTACTGGGATTATAGTACATCGCAAACAATTGCAGTTGATATGGAAACCGAAAATCCATACTATAAGCAGTTAGCAAATACCGTCCAAGGAGAATCTCTTACTCATTTCTTGACAAAAAGATTTCAAAGAGTGGGTCCAACTGCTGCAACAGAATTCTGTAAATTTGCAAAATTTAAACCAGAAACTAGAGTTGGAAATATGTCTGACCAAGAATTAGTGAAATTAAGTGATGCACTACAGACTTACGAAGGATTTAGATCACCTGATCCTACATGTTTNGCCCCTCTTGGAGAAACTCCACTTGAGAAAGGAATTGANAGAAGATTTGAACCCGACTTNATGGCNGTAGTTCAACGTACTGCTTCNGCATATTCTGGNTTTCCTTTCGTTATTGAGATGGGAATAGCATATGGTGGAAACATAAAATCAAATGGTTTGAAAGTTTTNAGATTTGCCAACAGAATACCANTACTTTATGATGAAGGAAGTGATGTTGTANTAAAAGTGGTTAATGATACTGACTGGGGAAGATATAAGGTAAAAAGCGATTCTGCATCCATGGTAATTGTTTCACATATTTGTTCTACAAGAGTTCCATACAAAACAGTTGGAAAAGAAAATGTTGCCGACAGACCTGAGATTGAAAAAGAACTAAGATTGGCGTTACAATTTCTTTCAAGAAAATTATCGAGTTACATGTCAAAGAAGGGTCAAGCTGAAATGGCTAAAAAACGTGCAAATCTTTATTCCAAATATTTACCACTTATTGCACAGTTCTGTACAGAATTAGCAGGAAAGAAAAAAGAGCCAAGTTACCAGAAAATGATTAAAGAGGAGAACGTAATTGAAGAAAAAACAGAATAAAGAATCAAAGGATAAAAGTAAAGATTTAGTTGAGATTCTAAAAAAACATGGCGCACAGGTTTACGAGGATCTTGAAAATGGNCAATTCCCTAAAATTTCAATTCCAAATAGATCTATCAGTAACATAATTTACGACAAAAAACTTAGACAGTACATTCTTGGTTCTGGTACTGCATTAAGAAGCTCCAAAAACACTGCACAATTACGCTCATTTACCCAATTAGTATGGCTGGCATTCTTTGCAAACAAGCTTACACAACAAAAGAAATCATCAACACTCAGAGATGTTTATTATTCATCGCAAGCATTTGCAATTGATTTTGATGATCAATCAGAATCAGATAACATCATTGTTGATTTGGAAGCTGTTTTAACAAAACCTAGAGAGGAGTTTTACGTTTTTCCTGAAGAAAGAAGTAGTATTTTTGGTGATTTGACAATAGAGTATACGATTCCTGGCTATGAAGGAAAAAAGATGAATTTGTCTGATCATCCTGATGGCTACGCAATTGGTCCAAGTTTAACATCATCGCAATTGGTGGATACAAGTGCAGAACTTGTAATTGCTATTGAAAAAGGTGGATTATTCACTAGGTTTATTGAAGAAAAAGTAGATAAAAAATTCAAATCTATAATNNTNAACACTGGTGGNCANGCNCCNCGTTCAACNNGAACNTTGNTAAANCGATTNCANGATGAANTGNGTNTNCCNGTNGTAATNCTNACTGANGGTGATGTNTATGGNGANCANATAGCTATGGTNATAAAATCNGGTTCNGCAAANGCTGCNCATNTAAGAGANCTTACAGTNCCAGATGCAAAATGGATGGGAGTATGGGCAACTGATATTGATAAATACAAACTACCAACCATACCTATGACAGAATCAGATATCAAACGTTGCTATGATTTGCAAAAAGATCCTAGATATCAAGAAGGTATATGGAAAAAAGAACTTGAAGTATTTCTAAAAATTAAACGTAAAGCAGAGTTAGAAGCATTTTCAAAATACGGTTTGACAAATATTACTGATAAATATTTACCACAAAAATTAGAATTAGCTAAGAGTTTATAGATCTTTTATACGAAGTGTTAGAACACCATTTCTATATTTAAAATCTGAAATTTCCATTTCGTTTGAACCTTCGATTGGAACTTCTTTCGAAAATCCTTGTGAACCTCTAACGTAAAGAACTTTGTCAATAAGTCTAACCATAATTTTATCCTCAGGTCCTGGAACTTCTGCAACAAAGACAGTTTCTTGATCTCCTTTAATTAGATCATAAACCCAATTCTTAGATTCAGCATCTCCTCTTTGTTTGAATTTTGGTTTATTTGTCACTACCATTTTTTTAATAATTCCTGTCCAATAGACAATTGTTACAAGAGCAATTCCAATTAGGATAAAACTCACAAATCCATTATCAGCACGTAGAGACATGGCATAAATTACACCAAATAGTATCAGTAAGGCTACTGGAACTATGTAATTCAGTGACTTTTCTGAATTCATTGTAGGACTGTTATATTTGCTCAATATGACAAAACAAGCATCTACCAAATATAAAGCATATTTGATTTACGCCTAAGAATAGCGAGCAGACCTGAAAAAGTCTTCTAGGCTCGTTTGACTTGATCAGATTTTTAACGTGGATATACTGGAAAACTGATCTATGAAAATTGCAAGGCGTCAACTTGGACTATTCATCTTATTATTTGCCGCATCCTCGCTTCTAGTTCATTCTCCACCTGAGGCGTTTGCTGATGTTGGAGACATCACAGCAGTAAGATCAGAATCTCTTGGAAACAATTTACACATGGCGACCATGGCTTCATGGGGCTCATTTGTCCACGTGGATGAAGATACGTATGCGTTAGCGTATCAAAGTCAGGCAGGGACTGGGAAAGGAAAAATTTCTACATTTACCATCTCGTCTGATGGTGCTACCATTACAGAATTAGATACACTTCTACATACAGGTGCTCGTGGCGGTTACAACTCTCTAGTAAGAGTGGATTCAGATACAGTTGCGTTAGCGTTTACAGGTACTAGTGGGGACGGCTTCATCACGACATTTACAATTGACAGTAATGGCAACATCACTAAAGTAGATACTTTAGAACATGATACCAGTCAATCATCAATAATGTTCAACACTCTACTCCACGTGAATTCAGATATGTATGCGTTAGCGTATGATAGATCTAATACTAATTTGATTTCAACAGTTACAATTGACAGTGATGGAAACATTACTGCAGTAAAGACACAATCTGAGGGAAATAATTTTAACCTGAACAATGGAGCCGACCAAGGACACGGCTCACTAGTAAAAGTGGATTCAGATACAGTTGCGTTAGCGCATTCTGGTACTTTTCATGATGGATTCATCACGACATTTACAATTGACAGTAATGGCAACATCACTCAAGTAGATGCTTTAGAACATGATACGACTTACGGAAGAGAGAACTCACTAGTCCAAGTGGATTCAGATACGTATGCGTTATCGTATAAAGGTACTGGGGGCGGCTACATCTCGACA
>PAAH01000023.1 GCA_002698885.1 Nitrososphaerota archaeon
AGGCATCATCAATAACATGATTGTTTGTAATTATATGACCAGTATCATCATATACAAAACCTGAACCAGATCCACCTGGTACTTCTTCTGTTGCACCTTCACTTTGAATTTTTTTCACATTTACTTGTATAACAGCAGGTTCCGCCTTTTCAAAAAGTTGAATTAAACTCATGTTAGATCCTACTGTTACATCACCAAATTTTTCTAGGTGATCACCATTTGTAACAGTAAAACTTGATTCAGAATTTTCTGATACTGAATTTAATGAAATGAATAAAGCAAAAATTATAGCAACACCTGCAACACTGCCACCAATTATTGCACCATTATTTACCATAATTAAGCTCAGATAATGTATGGGTATATTCCTTGCTATTTTTTAGAGTCTAAGTATTCAAAGTTTGATATAATTTTGTGAGAATTCCTTAACACTATATTTTCTCCCTCTCCACGAAACAGCAGATGATTTGTTTGCTTGTAGAATTCCTGATAGAAAACCACAAGTTACAATTAAACCACCAATTGGTGCAAATAANGCAAANACGGATTTTAGATTCAGACCCATTTTAGTTTCCATAAATGCCGCAATGAAAATAGTACNTGTTGCTAAAATTGTAGATACTAATAATGGAATAAACGAAATACTAGTTTCAACAAATACAAGTGAATATATCAAAAATGGGACCGGGATGAATAGTATGAATAAAACTGCAAAAAATACTCCTACTGCGTATGATTTATTCTGATGATATAATGGAACCATTAATCTTTGTAGTCCATTCCACATTTCTTTTGGACTTCTAGAATAAAGTGCATCAAGTAAATGTTCACCCCTCACCATTTTCAATGCAAAGCCTGATTCTTTTGTAATTTTCCCTAGTGCNCCATCTTCCACAATTTCTTGCTTTACTTTTTCATGTGTTCCAATTTTTTGATATACTTCTTTTCGTATAATAAAAAAACTACCAAAAAAATACCCAATTCCTTTTTTTGGATTATTTACGTTTAATGCAGAATATCGTGAATGTAGAAATGTTGACAACATTGGAAGTGTAATCTTTGTTATTTTATCAAGACAGANAAGTCTAGGAATTACTGTTAGAGCATCTANNTTTTCCGATAGTAGATGTGTAACGGCAAGGGTAACAACTTTTTTTGAATATGTGGTATCAGCATCTGTAAATAACATTAACTCACCGGTAGCATGTTTAAAGCCTTCAATACATGCCCAATTCTTTCCCATCCAGCCNTCTGGCTTTGTATCTGCTTTTACAGGTACAACCTTTTCACTGCTTTTTGCATATTTTTCAATGATCTCCCAAGTCTTGTCACCAGATGAATCATCAACTGCTATTATTTCATAATTAGTGTAATCTTGCTGCACAAATGATTCTAGACACTTTCCAATAAACTTCTCTTCGTTTCTTGCTGGAAGAATTATTGAAACTTTGGGTGATTCCTTAGAAGTATTTTCAAATTTATCAAGATATGGTGTTTTTGTAAAAGATTTGTACATTGAATGAGTTAAAGATAACCATGTTAGAAAAACACCAATCATTATCACAGTAAAAATGTAATTAAAAACATCAATCACAATGTCCATTAATTAATTCTCCACTTCTTGTTTTATTGCTTGTAAGGCTTGTTCTGTACCACTTTGGATATGTTTTGTTATCATTCCTGTAAACATACCCATCATACCTGAGAGTTTAATATTCCAGACTGCTTCTAAATTACAACCATTTGATGTTTGATTAAGGCTAAGAATTTTATCTCCTTTGATTATTCCTTTAGTGAACTTTGCNTCAATCTTTTGTTTAGGGAATATGGTTACATCCTGCATACATTTTTGGTCTCTGAACGCAATTGTTATCTCTCTTTTTATTTTGTTTCCATCNCTAGAAATATTACGAATTTCCTTTGTTCCCTTCCAGAACTTTGGTTCATTATCCAAGTCTACAATAACTTCCCAAATCCTGTCTATTTCTGCATCTACATTAACTGACACATGAATTTCAGCCACAAAAATTATCAATAGATGGAAAATATTAGGGTTCGTAAGAAATTAATTATAAACTATTGTGGTATTAGATATGGATGAAGTAACATATGATGATTTTTCAAAAATAGATCTACGTGTTGCAAAAATAGAACATGTTGAGAAAATTCCAGGTAAAACNAGGATNATACAAGGCATCATATCATTAGGCGATGAAAGANGAAATGTCATTATTGGTGGTGCAGAATTTTATGATCCNGAACAACTTGTTGGGAAAACAGTTATTGTTGTTGCCAATCTTGAAACAAAAAAATTAGCCGGTATTGAATCAAATGCAATGCTTTTGGCAGCNGATGTTGAAAATAAGCCTTATTGGTTGACAGTTGATGATACTGTACCATCTGGCACAAAAATTAAATGATCTTAGTCGTACATCATCAGTTCTTTTTCTTCTAATGATGAATGTAGATTATTCACTGATCGATAAACATCTTCTTCTTTTTTTGCACCAGTGCAAACCAACTTACCTGAAGAAAACAAAAGAATTACTGTCTTTGGATCAATCATTCTGTGTATTAATCCTGGAAATTGTTCTGGTTCATACATNCTACGAGGTAGAGTTCTAGCTGCTTGCTCTAAATGAATTTTACCACCTAAATTAATTGATGCAACAATATTTTGAATTGTTACTACAGCATCTTTTTTTACTTTAATTCCNCCCTTACGTAGTTTTGTAACTACTGTTTTTACTGCATTTCTTGACATTTGCTCAGACTTTGCACCAGTGCAAACCATCTTACCTGATGTAAAAATTAATGTTGCTGTCTTTGGACTTTTTATTCTAAATACTAATCCTGGGAATTGGTCTGGATGATATTCTACATCAGGAAAATTTTTTGTGATTTTATTCAAATCCATAGCTTGGTCAACAGTAGCAGATGCAACCACATTTTCAATACTAACAATTGGCTTTGTCTGAGGCATTATAACATTGGCAAATCCCACTTTAATAAAACTACTCACTATTTCTTTACTCGTGTATTTCATAATTANTTGAATAGACTGACGAATGATTTAATTTACAAAATTATTGATAATCAATATTGGACTTGACTAGTTTTAATTTAGAGGAATTTTTTGGAATGGGTGATGATTCAAATCCAATTATGATGTTGATATGGATTTTACCAATAATTCTTTTTGTATTTTATGGTCAGCGAATACAACTTTTAATCTCTTCAAGTGAAATTAAAAAAAGTATAGATAGATTAGAAAAATTTCGAAATGAAACTAAAACTGAGTTTGTAGACTACATAAAACATACATTAAATCCAATTAGTGATCCTACAAAAAAACTAGATAGTTTTTTTGAATATTTTACTATAATGCCAGTTGACTTGGATCCTAATGGAATCATTCCAAAAATTAATCATCTTGTTCGCTCAAGAGATGATTTCACTAGANTGCATGTAAAATCATTATTTTCTGAGATTTCAGATTTTGAAGTAACAAAAATTCATAATCTATTAGAAATTGTCACAACACTACAGCTTTTTCATAAAGCTACAAGACATCTNTACTTAACAGCAAAAAAACAGAAAAATTTTCCATTGATATTACCACTCCAAATGATGATTCCTTTTGTTATGGAAGAAGCTGAAGCATTGAAAGACGCAATGTCAGCGTTGAAAAAAGGGCAGCCAATTGGTGATGGAATTGGACCTATGGTAGTAGGTGGTATGATGGTTGATAGTCAAAAACAAAAAATATCTTTCCAGACTGTTTGGGCAAAATCAGAATTTGATGGTCGTAAATTATTATTAGTTAAGGCAGAAGGTCCAAATGCAACTGTTGGAAGATTAGGAGACGGCATTGAAAAAATTATCACGCAAGATAAACCTGATTTAATAATAATGGTTGATGCATCCTTAAAGTTAGAAGGTGAAGATTCAGCTTCTGTCGCCAAAGGGTTTGGTGCAGCAATGGGAGGAATTGGAACAGATAGATTTCAAATTGAAGATGTGGCTACAAAGAATGGTATTCCTATATTAGCAATTGTGATAAAACAATCAATTTATGAAGCATTAACACTTATGACAAAAGAGATTGCAGATCAAGCATCATCTGTTAGAACAGAAATTCATGATATGATTCGAGAGAATACCCAAGAAAATCAAACTGTAATGATAGTTGGTGTTGGTAATACATTAGGTGTTTCACAATGAAAGATTCTGAAAAAAAATTTACAACCTGTTATACTGTCTTAGAATGTAAATCGTGTAGTAAATCCATTACTAGAAAATTCACTGATGGTGATATCGTGTTTCAGAAAATTGGAGATTGTGATGATTGCAAAGGTGTTTTGTTGATTGGGAAAATTTTTGGTGAAACTATTGGCCCATAGTGGTGATTGTTACACCATTTTCATTTGGGATAAACGTATGTTCTGCCTGTGTAACTCTCTTCCCATTCCCTTCTACTAATACTGGATACGCATGAACTGCTTTTTTCTTTGTTAAAATANCCAGTAATTTTCTAGCATCATTTTCTTCCCATTCTGGAAGNAACCATCTTAANGCAAAAGGNAGNAGATTAAAGTTTTCCCAGATATAATCAAGCATTCGGTCCGCTTCCTTATCTTTAGTTTTTTTTCTTGATGCTAATGCAAAAATATTTTTTGTTTTTCCTTCATGAACAAAACCTAAACCATCACCAGTTGTCACAAATGGCTCACATGCAAATGCTTGATTTTCTCCAAATGAAAAGGAACCAATTGACCAAATATTAGGTACTGATTTACCAGCATGAATTGTATATTGTTCTAATGAATGACCACTTAGATTTGCAATTGGGAGACATCCAGATTGTTTTATAGTCTTTTCAATTGTTCTACCAACATCACTTGATTTAACACCAACTTTAATCATTGACATTGCATTGTTTAATGCAGTTTGAGCAACTTGTGTAAGATGATCAAATTCTGGATTATAACATACTGTTACTGCAGTGTCTGCAATGTGCCCATTAATCTGNGCACCAAGATCAATTTTTACCAAGTCATCTTCTGAAATTGTTAGTTGATCATTTGGCTCAGCAGTATAATGTGCAGCAACTTCATTTAAGCTGGTGTTTACAGGAAACGCACATTTNGCACCCCTCTTTTTAATTTCATTTTCAACNTCTTCNCAGATTTCATAAACAGTTTTTCCAATCCAGTTTTTCTTTCTTGTATTTTCACGTACCTCACCAGCAATTTTTCCGGCTTNTATGTAGTCTTGAATTTCCATATATGAATAATTTTTTTCACTCATTTAAAATCTATTTGTGTAGCTTAAATTGGGGCATTTTTGTATCTTACTGGGATTGTGGTCTAGCTTGGTATGATTCTGCGTTTGGGTCGCAGAGGTCGAGTGTTCGAATCACTCCAATCCCATACTAAATTTTTAATATGTGTGTTCTATAATTTTAGTGCCAGACAATGAAGACGAGTTAGAGTAATGACTTTAGAATGAGGAAAATTATTGGCTCTGAGTCTTGGCATAACTTTTTATCAAATCCAGACACCAGAAAATAATTGGCTTTTGAAAGACGTGATTTACTATTAATCGTTGGAATTTTATTTCTATTGTTAGGATTGATTGGAGCAGGGCTACCACCAATCTATGCCTTGATTATTTCTATTGTGATTTATGCTGGAATCAAGATTTTTGTTGGAAGACGAAAAAAAATGATTGCAGAATCTGTTGGAGAAGGAATTTGTGTCAAATGTGGGGAGAAAATAGTTAACAAAAAATGCCCAAATTGTGATGCTAAATCATGATGAATCATACGTTTTGTTTATACGCTTTGTGTGTGAATTCTATCTGTTTTGCCTCAAACATGTATGACTTTAACAAAAAGATCAACTTTTTCTCAATCTGAATTTATTATTCTCAATATTTTGACAATAGATAGGGTATGCAAGTAAAAATTTCGATTATCAGCTTATTTGCCATAATGATGATCAGTGGAACTATAGCACCATCAATGGTTTTTGGGCAATATAATGAAGGTGGTCTTGGTGGATTAACACCACAGTATGTTCCAGAATCTAGTTGTATTTTACCAGATGAAAAAATAACATATACTTTGGATAAGGACACATACGTTGTTAATGATCAAATAATAATTTCTGGTCAAGTTATTCCAGAAGACGCAACCAATAAAGCTGATCTAAGAAAAAATACTGTTTACATGTCAATTGTAAAAGCTAAATCTATATTCATCACACCATTCACAGATGGCACTATACAGGATTCTCAGTATAACCTTCCAGAGGAAGAAGCGAATGCCTCAATTGTTCCACAAGATTCATCGCTTGCTACACTTGATACAAGTGCTATAATAGATGGCTGTGGTTACTTTGAGGGTAGCATAAAGCTTCAACCTATGGTGATAAAAAATGGATATTATGTTTTAGAAATTAAATATGATGATACTGTTATTCAACAAGATATACTAGTGTTTGATAATTCATTACAGAAAGGATGCTTTGCTGCATCATGGTCAACAGCTAGTGAAACAAAAATGAGTGATGATTCAGGTGCATGTCCTTATGATGAATTTCCTTTACCTGAACTTATTTTACAATTGGATAAAGATGAATATTTACCTGGGGAGAAAGTAAAAATCTCTGGCCAAATTAAAAATGCATTATTTATTGATAGTGTAAGCCTATCANTGGAAAATTCCAATGATGAATCATTAACAGAAAATAAAATAAAAAAATTAAATGGGACAGAGCCAAAATTTAATTGGACGTTCACAATTGAAAATGGAGTTAATGGAATTGGAACCTACTCAGTATCTGCAGATTCACATCTTGGAACTAAAACGGTATCATTCACTGTAGAAGATGAATCAATCGTGACTGACTATGCTGCCCAGAAATCAATTGGAGANACATCTATTGCACCAAAGAAAATAATTGATAAGCATAATAGAATTACTGTTTCAGACCTACTAATTTCCCTAGATGAGAAGACTTCTGGTGAACAAGTTCTTGTTCCCAGAGTAATTCAAGGCTCATTGTTTACTGTAGCACGTGGCGATGAGTCTTCTATTAACATTCAAGTTTCAAGTTCTAATGGTCAATGTGTAATAGGTCAGAATGCTGATTGTTATGTGAATGACTCTACTCGTGAACCAGGTTCTATTTATGAAATTGTTCAGATAGATGGTAAAAATTACAAGGTACGATATAACGGTCCAGATGTAAGATTAGAGAAGTTCACTATCCTCCCTGAAGAATCAAACACTGAAATAGATACTAAAAATTGGAATGTTACTATACTAAAAGACGATCAACCAACAAGATTCTATTATAAGGTATCATACGTGTCTCTTGAGTAAAATAAAATAAAAGAGATAATTATCAAACTGCATGAAAGTTAACGTTCTGATGTTCAATCAGGACGATCCCAAAAAATGTACAGCTGCAAAATTAGTTAGATTTGGATTAGCCAAAAGAATTAAAAAAACATCTGAAAGTACATTAGTACTACATCCATTCTCCAAAAAAATTCTATTATCTAAAGACAAAACTATGATACGCTCAATTACTGGGATTGACTGTTCTTGGAATCTTGCAGATGGAATATTTGAAAATTTTTTTGGTGGTGTTTCTAGAAAACTCCCTCCACTTTTAGCAGGAAATCCAGTGAATTATTCTAAGCTTAACAAGTTAACTACAGTTGAAGCTATATCATCAGCTGCATTTTTGCTTGGTTACGAGTCACTGTCATATCAATTAATGGAGAAGTTCAATTGGGGACATACATTTTTTGAATTAAATGAGAATCTACTAAAGGACTATCAGGGGGCTTCCTCAGAAGAGGAGGTTAGCATGATAATTCACGACTATGGATATCAAGTTTAATCAAATTGTTTATCTTTCTAATATAACCAACATACTATAGGGATTTATACAAGCATATTTCAGACGGGACGGATATGACATTAGAAAAATCAAACTCAGGATTAGTGCGTAGTCTTTCATTAAAGGACTCTGTAATGATTGGTGTTGCATCAATGATTGGTGGTGCAATATTTGTTCTAGTTGGTCCTGGAATGGCACAGGCTGGGGCTGCCCTGATGATTGCATTCTTGCTTAATGGTGTGATTACTGTATTCACTGCACTGACCTATGCTGAGTTAGGTTCTGCATTTCCTGCTACTGGTGGAGGATACAGATGGGTAAAACAAGGACTGCCAAGACCTAATGCATATCTTAGTGGATGGATGGCATGGTTTGGCCATACTATTGCAGGAAGTCTTTATGCAGTTGCGTTTGGATCATTCTTTGGCTATCTTCTAAAGGCATCAGGTATAATTGGAGATGATTTTGGATTCCCGATAGACAAGCTGTTTGCAGCTATAGCAATTATAATTTTTACATTTGTTAATATCAGAGGATCATCAGATACTGGCAGAGTAGGAAACGCAATAACATTCACACAACTTGCAATAATTGGAGTACTTGTTGCAGCTGCAGTGGGTGCGATGGCATTTGCAAATCCAAACTGGTCAGAAAATTTTACAGACTTTATGCCACTAGGAATTACTGGAATTGCACTTGCAATGGGATTAACATTCATTGCATTTGAGGGATATGAGATAATTTCACAGGCGGGTGACGAAATTAAAAATCCAAAGCGAAACATTCCACGTGCAATTCTACTGTCACTTGCTATTGTAGTTACACTGTATGTTGTGTTTACGTTTGTCTTCATTGGAGGTCTTAATCCGGATGATATTGGAATGCCGGCGTGGAGTTTTATTGGAAGTTTTGGTGAGCTTGGAATAATCGAGGCTGCAGAGAGATTTATGCCATTTGGGGCACTGATAGTTCTGGCTGGTGGTCTGGTATCAACACTTTCAGCACTTAATGCCACAACGTTTGCTGCAAGTAGAGTCTCTTTTGCAATGGGAACACAGTATAATCTTCCACACGTATTCAGCAAGATTCATCCAAAATATCACACACCTTTCGTCGCAACTATAATCTCAGGTATAATCATGATGGTGATAGCCTTATCACTAGACTTGACAGCTATTGCACTTGCTGCAAGCATAATGTTTCTCTTCTTGTTTACCCAGGTTAATCTAGCATCAATTACAATCCGCCGACTTTATGAAAAGACTGTTGACTATGGATTCAAAACTCCATTCTTTCCTGCAGTCCCTATAATTGGCATTATCACTGCTATGGGCTTGTCAATCTATCTCCTGATTACACATCCAGAAAGTTGGATTATTGCAGTTGTTTGGGTGTTAATCGGATTTGTTATCTACAAATTTTATACATCAAAACAAGAATTAGAGCACAATGCTCCATTAGTTTTTTCACAAGGACCCTCAATAAGAAAAAAATATCGCATCTTAGTTGTGTTTGATAAAAAAACATCTACTAAATTTTTTCAAATTGCTAATGCTATTGCAAAACAAAAGGATGGGGAAATTACAATTTTACACGTGGTTAATATTCCACGACAAACACCTCTTTCACTAACTCACGGTTTTGGTAAAAATGGACTAAAAGAAATTGAGGAATTTAAAAAACTAATTCATGGATCTCTCCGGGTCAGATTTTTAGTTAGATTAGCACATGATCGTACGGAAGCAATTCTTTCAACTGCAGAAGAACAAGATATCAATACTATGCTTGTTGACTTTTCATTTTTACGTAATAATAAAAAATTATTTTCACTTTCTACATGTGACATAGTTGGAGTTAGAGTAAGAAAGAAGTTTGATGAAGAATTATCTAAATTAATTGTGGCATATGATAAAGGAAGACATAGTGATCTTGGTCTAGAAATTGCAAGTGCTATGTCTGACTCTTATTCTGGGCAAATCAGGATTGTTAGAGGTGTTGTAGAAAATCCTGAAGAAGAGTTAGAGATTATTGGTAAAATCAATGAGAAAATGTTTGATTTGAATCTTGTAAAAGTACCATTTGAAAAAGTATATTCAGACTCACAAATTATACCCGAACTATTAAAGAATTTCAAAAAAGATAAATCTGCAATTTTGATTATCGGTGCAGGTAATCAATCTGAAAATGCGTTTAGTCCAAAAACACTTCAATTATTGGATAAAACAAGTAAATCTGTAATTGTAGTTAGAAACCATAGATTTTCTGAAGTACACACACGTTCATTCTGGAATATTATATCCCCATATCTTAGAGAAAACAAGTATTTGTATCGTATTTACATAGAATTAATGGAAGTTTTCTATTTTACTAGAAACAAGTCTAGACGTGGAAGGTATGATGAAAAATACTTTGAGTCTAAATTAGATAGATAAATTCAAATAATTTTAAAATATTTGATTGGTACTAGTGCGAGCTGGTGTACGAATGCTGCTGAGGCAGAGGAAACTCCTCTCTCCATGTAGAATTTGTGACCTGGTGATTGGTAGTCAGAGATGGCTGGTAACAGAGCAGAAAGAATCCTAATTGGAGTGTACAGTGATGACAAAATCTGAGGTTTCCAATGTTGGAATGAAAAATCTGTCCCACAAGGAGCAAAGCCAAACAGAACTATAGGATTCTACACCTGGTTCAGGTAGGCTGCAAAGCGAAATATCGTATAAAACAGAAAGAGGGTTACGGCCAGCACGCACTATTCTGGTTTCCAACCTTTTGGCATGGAACCTTTACTGCTTGTTGGTTGTTCATCTTTCTTTTCTTCAACTTGTGGTTGATCATATACACTTCTTGTTTTCTCATAAGTTTCATCGTCAAGATATGATTCACCTCTGTTAGTTTTGTAACCACCAGAGCCAGTACTTGTTGAAGCTGCTCTAAGTCTTGATGGGTCAATACCTGATTGACCTTGACCTTCATCCTTCTTTCTTTTCCTTTCACTGATAATAAAAACTCCAATACCACCTATTGCGGCCATTCCAGCCATTCCATAGATAATCATAACAGGGAATTCTCCTGTTGCAGTTGTTGCAAATCCTTCTGGAGGTGTTGGACTTACACCAAACACTTCACTATTTTGTAAAACATCAACTGATGCAAAACCACCAATGTGGACATTTGCCGAGTCTGCAGACTCGATAGCTCGTATTGTGTAAACTTTGTCAGCTGTAAATGTTGCTTCGTTTACTTTTTCTATTTGAATTCCTTCTCTAAGACTACTTTCGCCCATTGTATATGATGACCAAACTCTACCTGCAAGTTCTTCTGATAATCCATATGTTCCTGCATCAACATTAATTCCTGTTGGGTCAAACAAAAAGTGCCAGTTTCCAAGTGGTTGTGCTTTAATTCCACTTGCATCCATTAAGGGATAGTTTAGAATTGCTTCTGCCTCAGAACCTTGAACAGCTGAATACAATGAAGGTGCTGCTTTGGAAATGTATGATATTGGAAGATTAATTTCATTATTAATTCCCTTTACGCTGATATCAATAGGTCCACTCACTACAATTCCTCTCCAATCCATATCAATTAGTGCTGGGCTATTTGTTGAATATTCTCTAATAAGATGACCTTGCAAATCAATCGTTAGTATGATTTTGTAATCAATTGATGTGTTTAATCCACGACCAGTTAACTGTGCGTCATAGTCTAAATTTACATTAGTTACAACAGCATCACTGTTGGCAGTATTTTTTAGAAAGTAGTTAATCCTATCTCTAATTTCATCTGATGTTGTAGAGAATACGGTTGATGTTTTCTGACCTCTAAGCTCATCTGCAAGTTTACCACCTTCATCATATTCTAGAAAAATGGTTCTTTGAAACTTAATTGTTGCAGTTGCATTTTGTTCTTCTGGAAGCATTCTGAACTCCATTTGAGCCCCAAATGCAGGAACTACTGTGAATGTGAGCATAATAACTGCAAGGAAAGATGTTAAAATTATAACACGAGACACGTTGCTCGTTGTTCAGTCAGGGTATATTAATTGTTTGAATTTATCTCAGATTTGCTATTTGAAAAAGTAATATTGAGTGTTGTTTTTGCAGAATTGGTTTAGTGATTATTGTGATAACAGTTTTAGCTGGTGGAACAGGTTCGGTAAAACTTGTCCGTGGGTTGGCTTCTCAAAGAAGCGATGTAACGGTAATAAGTAACGTTGGTGATAATTACTGGTTATACGGAATGTATGTCTGCCCTGATATTGATACTATCATTTATGGTTTAGCAGGAATATTAGACGAATCTCGCGGTTGGGGTGTAAAAAAAGACACAAACAATTTTTTGAGACAAATGGAAGTTTTTGGCGAAGAGACTTGGTTTAGGGTTGGTGACAGAGATGCAGCTACCCATTTGATTAGAACTAACATGTTAAAAAATGGTAAAAATCTTTCTGACATAACACAATGGATGTGCGAAAAATTTGCTGTTGAATCTAAAGTAGTTCCTATCACAGATAATTCTGTAGAAACAAGAATAACATCAAATAATGAAGATTTACACCTTCAAGAATTTTGGGTGAAGCACCGTGGTAAAGGTCCCATAGAAGGAATTCAGTATGTTGGTGCAGACAAATCACGTCCAAACCCTGCAGCAATAAATGCAATTCAAGATTCTGAGCTTGTAATAATTGCACCTGGAAATCCATTGACAAGTATTGGTCCAATGCTTGGAATTAAAGGAGTAAGAAAAGAACTATCAAAAAATAGAAAAAAAGTTGTTGCAATCAGTCCAATTGTAGGAAATAAATCATTTAGTGGTCCAGCAGCTCAATATATGGAAGCAGCTGGAATACAAGTTTCAGTTTTTGGTATAGGACAGATGTATGCAGATGTTTGTTCTAAATTAGTAATCGATTCAAAAGATAGATCTCAAGCAAAAAAAATTGAGAGTATGGATATGAAAGTTTATGATACAAAAATAAAAATGACCAATAAGGCATCTGAGGAAGCTTTAGCATCATTCATTCTCAAACAAGTTAAAGGATAGTTTGAAGACTTCTGCTATAATTCCAATTAAATCATTTTCTAGAGCAAAAACTAGATTAGAACTTGATACAGAAAAAACTGAAATTTTTTGTCATGTAATGCTGGAAGAAGTTTTAGATGCTGTTTCAAAATCTAAACACATTCAAAAAATTATTCTTGTATCAAAGGAAGAACAAGCATTTCAAATTGGAAAAAAATTTCAATGCAAAGAAATTTTTGATGAAACAGAATCAAGTGTTAATAACGCAGTTAATCTTGCAGATTCATGGATTTCTGAAAATAACTTTTCCAGATCTGTAGTGTTTCCACAAGACATTCCATTTATGACTACACATGATATTGATATTCTTTTTAATTTTCATATATCTTCAAATTCAGTCATTGTGGTTCCTTCTAGGCATTTTGATGGGACAAATGCATTAATTCGTACGCCTTCAGACATAATGAAAACTAGATATGATGAAGGCAGTTACAAGTTCCAATTTGAAGCTGCACGGAGTAAAACTAATCATTATTCACTTGCCTTAATCCAAAGAATAATGCTTGATATTGATAATATGTCAGATATTGATTTTGCACTAAAAAAAAATATCAAACCATCTGTGTGTCAGAAACTTAGAGAGATTTTTGGCATTGATAATGGTAGTTTTTAGGAAGTATTGGTAATTTTACTCTCATTTTTTGAATTAATAAAATTCATTATTATCACTGCAATTGAGACTATACCAGTAACAACTAGAATTATCTCAAGCGTATTAATCATAGAATGTGAAATGGCACTGTCAATAGATATTCCATTAACTTCTGAAATCATGAAAACATATGAAAAAATAAAATAATTTGTTGCCCAATGAATCAATATAGCAGAAATTAATCCGTATCTATAATACACCCAGCCAATAATTATCCCACTAGCTGCGGCTTGAGCAAATTTTCCATTACTCCATGGTTCGCCTGAAATTATGTGTGCAGCACCAAAAAATATTCCTACTGCGATAATTATCAAAATTGCTTTCTTGTGTTCTGGAATATCTAGATTCTGATAAGGATGCCAAAGTGCTTTAAAAAATGTTCGAAATGATGATCTGTATGAATAAATTGCAAACAATGGAAGTCCAATTAACATTACTCTAAAACCAATTTCTTCAGTAATTGGTGCAATTGTTACCGCTAAAAATAAAATCAAATCATTAGTAGATTCTGGCGGTTGTGTTACAATACCAAAACTCTCTTGTATGAAGTTTATCACGCCTGAAACTACAACTAAAACTGAAAACCATTTAATGATTGTTATAAGATAATTTGAATCAATAAAATTTTTCTCTTTGGATAGCAGTGAATTTATTGTACTTAGAAAGTTTTTTTTTGGACCAAGTAAGGAAATTGAAAATAAAATTATAAAAAAACTCCATAATATTATAAACGCATCACCTATCTGATATTCAAATGGAAGTTCCATGTTGATCCCTGCAATAAATATGTCAAATTTTTCTAATGGAAAACCAAAATCAATATCATCACCAAGTTCGGAATTAAAAACTACATATGCACCAATTGGAAAAGATACTATCATCAAACCGAATACTATTGAAACTAATGCTGAATATGGTATACCAATAGTTTGAATAAGATTTGTTAAGAATGTCACATCTATTCTAATGGAGCTCAATAGTATCTTCTGCGAACCCAAGATTAACAAGAGTTTCTTTTATGGTATCTCTATGGTCACCTTGAAGGAAGATGTAACCTTCTTTGCTTGTACCACCACATGCATACTTACTTTTTAGTTGCTTAGCAACATTTTCCAAATTATTAATTTTTGGATCCAATCCTTCAATCATGGTTCCCTTTTTTTTAAAACGTCTAGTTTCTAATCTTATAATTATATGATTACTGTCTTTATCTAAATCTCCACAGGCGCATAAGTCATCAGGAAGTCCACAAGTGTTGCAAATTACCGCCATTATCTTGCAATTTTATTCAATACATACTATTAAGCCTTGGTAAGCTTCAGAGTAGTTAAAAATAATTAAATTTTTTATGAAGCAAATTAACAATGATTATGTCAAAAGAACTAACAAAGAAGGCAGTTGATTTACTACTTGGAGGTGCTACACTATTAAGCGAACCATGCCCATACTGCAAGGGCGTAAGAGTAATGAAAAATGGTAATGCATTATGTGCTAATTGTGGCAGAGAGCCAGAAAAACAAACCATTGAAACTAAATCTAAAACAACTAGTTCTCCAACCTTGGAGAAATTAGAAAAAAAAATGTCAGAACTTTCAGATGAACTTACAAACGAAAAATCATATGAAAAACAGCAGTCTATCTTAAAATCGATCAATTCTATTATTGAGACAATGGAAAAACTAAAAAAATAAGACAAAAGTTTTTATTCTAATTTCCTTGAGCCAAGTTAAATGGCAGATAAGAATAAGAGCAGTCCCTTACCATCATCAGGTGCAGGTCTATTAAGATTCTTTGAAGACGAAACCAAAGGTGTTAAAGTATCACCAAAAATCGTCATAGTTGTCCCAATTAGTTTGATTGTAGTATCTTGGGCAATGGATCTTTTATTTATACCATGATCTAAAATGTCTGAGCAGGATGATGTTAGTAAAATTCAGAAGCGTTATTCACTAACCCTACTTAATCCATCATCACATTATATCTCATTGGTGATTTCAATTGCTGTTGCAGGTGTAATGGCAGCATTTGTATCTGTAACGTATCTAAATTCGGGCGATGTTATTTTTCCTGTACTTAGCGTAGTTGGGGTACTTGTAGGAACACAGTTTTTAGATATTTTATTTTCTAGACATAAAGAATATTCAAAATCATTGCACGTATCATTATTTGGAAATGGATTATTTTTTGTTAGTACACTAATCGGATTTGGTGCTATGATGCTATTTGCAAAAGACAATCTTGATTTATTTTATGTTACAATAGGGATGTTTGTTTTTGCAAGTTTTAGGATTGGAATATTTACAACCATTTTAGGCGCAAGTCTAAAAAAAGCATGGGGAGTTGCGTTTATTCAGCCAGTTGCAATGTATCTTGTTTTAATTCCCCCTACAATGTGGATTGACTCTCTAACCAACCCAATGGCATTATTATTCGGTGCCGCATTTTTAGGATTAGCAACTGGATGGAGTTATTTTACAGATAGGGCGGGTAGACCAGCTGTTGATAGCACACATGAATTAATTCAGGCATATGTAACATCTGCATCAAAAAATGACCCAACAGAAATGGAGCAAATTATTGAACGTAAAGCAAAACCCTCAACTGTATCAACTACTCAAATCAAATTTCAATCAAATGATAAACAAGTGATGTTCAGTATGGTTCTACCAGACATTCATCCAGGGCCATTTCATCCAGTTGGAGGTAGTAATATTCCGTATTTAATTTACAAAAATATGGATTCAACAGCTATGGTTATGCATAGTATTTCTAACCATGATCTTAATTTACCAAGTCAAGAGGAAGTAAACAACTATCTTACTAGTATATCGGATAGTGAAGTTCTGAGAAATGGGGTTGGATGTACAGAACCAGTTACTGTGCAAATTAACAATGCAAGAGCGGGAGGATTGTTATTTGACAAGACTGCATTGTTGTTTTTGTCTTTATCACCACATGGAATGGAAGATTTGACAATGGATATTAGAACTCAAATTGAACAGTTTGCAAAAAATAGAAATTTTGAACAAGTTATGATTGTAGATACACATAAT
>PAAH01000024.1 GCA_002698885.1 Nitrososphaerota archaeon
GCTACACTTCCAAACTTCATTTCCACGCCTCACATGGGTGCTCAGACAAAAGAAGCTCAGTCTTTAGCTGCAAATGTTATAGCAGAGAAAATAATACAGATACTTAGAGGCGTTATCTAGGCTTGTTCCAAAAAACAGCATTTGCAATTGCGGCTTTTGCTATATTCGCACTAGTACCTGCTGCGTTTGCTGATTCAATCTCTGTCAATACAGGTGATTCCACATATGATATCGAGTATACATCCAGTAATGTGGAAATAAGATCTGTTACAGCAGATATGGGCTTTATCTCGTTAATTTTTGAAGTAGAAGTAGTAGGTAGTGAGGGAGAATTAGAATTTAATTTTGAAAGAAACTTTTTTGATGCTAAATTAGGCTCTGAAGATGATGACTTCTTTGTACTTGTTGATGGCGATGAATTATCATTTACCGAAACCAAAGATGATTCTCATAGAAGTATATCATTCTTAGTTGATCCTGGCACTGAGGAAATTGAAATTATTGGAAGTGAGATTGCAGGTGTTTCATATATTTTAGAAAAAGAGGCTGAAGTTCAAGCTCAAGTTGAAGCTGAAGAAGAAGCCATAGAGCAGGCAGAAGCAGAAAAAGAAGCAGAAATAATTTCCATATTAGAAAAGCAATGTGGAGAAGGGACAATTCTTGAGGACGGTGTATGTGTTCTTGAAAATCCAATTATCGAATCAACCCCAATTGATTCATCACCATTAATCTACGGTATGTTTGGTGCTATGGGTATTGGATTGGCAGTAGTATTAATTCTATGGGGAATAGGCAAAAGAAGTAATAAAGAAATTCCACCAGAAAAGAACTGATTAGTTTTCTTGTAACTGTATATCAGAAATAATTATGATATTCTCTTCAAGTAAAAATTTTAAATTATTAACAAGTTCTGTATCTGACATATATCCCAATGCCCACCACCCTGCTACTGTCTTGTACCATTCTGGAATTAGAATTACATTTTCATCCAGCTCTGATTGATAATACTTGTCAATTATTCCTTCTTCAATAAGCTGGCTAATGACATTTCTTACATAGTCTTTGTCAGTAGCTTCATCACCAACCCACATCTTTGTTATGTCTCGTATCCAAAATGGAAGATTAGTAGTTCCATCATCTACTAGATAAAATTCGGTAGTGGAACTTGCACCAGAATATTCCAATTCTAGAATATACCGCCCTTCCTTCCAAACTATACTGTCAAAAGGAAACTGTGCAGTAACAATTGTATTTTCTATCTGAATTGGAATAGTAAATAAATTACTTCTAACACCAGATTCATCTGTAATGTATACAACTGCATTCTCATTGGTCACTTCTGAGACAGCAATTTGGTATTCTAACTTGTCACCAAACTTGTATGTCTCAGATGAAATAATAATTTCTGCTGTTGGAATGTTTTGTGCAAAGGCGCTTGTCGTCAAAACTGAAACAGAAAACACCATTAAAACTAATATCATAATTTTAAACATTTAACCAAAAAAATCCTGAAACTAATTATAAATCATTTTGATTTTGGTTTGAGTTTTTTTAATACCTAATACGAATATTAAGGGCGATTTTTGACTTTAAGTATGAATACTGCCCAAGACAAAATTTGGTTAAAACTATGGAAAGAAAACTCACCCGAACTTCGGGACAGGGTTGTTTCATGGAGAAAGCAGGACGCAGTAACCAGAATCGAAAAACCTAGTAGAATTCTCAGAGCAAGACGACTTGGCTATAAGGCAAAACAAGGAATCATAGTAGTTCGAATGAGGGTTGGTACAGGCGGAATGAGAAAAAAGAGACCAACTGGTGGTAGAAGGCCAAAGCATCTTGGTGTTACTAGAATTAAAGCAGCAGTAAATATGAGACAAGTTGCTGAACGAAGAGTTCTAGAAAGATATCCAAACATGAGTCTTTTAGGTTCGTATTTTATCTATAAAGACGGAATGCATTATTGGTATGAGGTCATTCTTGCTGATGCATCACATCCAAGAATCAAAAAAGATAAAGAGCTGAGAAAAAGAGTGCTATCTAGTGTAGCATAATGAAAGTACTTTTCATATTACTTTTATCAATGATAATTACAATACCTTCCGCATTAGGACTTGTATTGTCTGAAGAAGGCACAGGATTAAAACACACATTCATTGTTCCAACCGGCGGGTATGATTTTCCAGTAGAGGCTACAGGGAATCTTGATGTTACAGATCTTTCATTTGATAAAGATAGGAAGATGATTACATTCTATATTGATAGTTCACTCGATTACAATCTACTTGAAATTTTAATTCCTAAAAATTTGATTAATGGTGAATTTACATTTCTACTAGATGGCTCGGAGATATTTCCTCNTTTTAACATAGATGATANTAATTCCTTTATTACTATTGAATTTGAAGGTACAGGTAAGCATACACTTGAGATCATTGGGACAACATATCTACCAGAATTTGCAGAAGTAGCACCAATCGTGCTGGCCACATCACTAATTGGAATTATAGTTATTTTGAAGCGTTTTAAAAGACTGAACTATTAGTTATTCACCAATCAATGTTTTAACCATAGATTCTAAGTTAGCGTTCTGACCAAATGAAACGTCACGTAGAATTCCTTTCCTATCTACTAGTATTGTTGATGGTGTACCTTGTAAAGAAAACATTTCAAACGTTTCAGCAGAAAACTCTTTTGACTTGTAATATTCTTTCACTCTATCGTAGATTTTGTCTTTGTACTCTTGAGGCTGTGAGTCAAAGTTTGGAATTTGATTATTGATGAATGCGTTCATTTTTTCTTGGGATGGTTCCCCGTTCTCTTTTACTAATGAATCCATGGCAACAGGATATGGAATCTTATACTGCAATTTTCCATCATTAAGCTGATTGTATTGGGATAAACCTTGTTTTGTATCCCCAATTACTTCACCAGTGCTAAGTAGCAATTCTAGGTTTTCAAGCGTATTTTTGTCATAATCCTCAAACGCTGTAGCCAGTCCAAGGACAGTCAATCCTTCTGACTTGTATTTATTGTAAATATTAATCGCTTCAGGAATTCCATAAATGAAGCATCCTGGGCAATTNACCTGAAAAACTTCAACCAGTTTTACATTGTCTTCCTCTTTGTCAAGATTTGTATCCATCCCCTGAACCCATTTTGAGATTTTGAGGTTTGGTGATTTTTCTCCGATGGTTACCATGATAGATTCCATTGTTTTTTCTATTAAAAACATAACTGGCGTTTTACAAAAATAGAATTAAAAAGGACTTGAAAAGAGTCTAAGCATGGAAGTAGTTCCACAATCTAGAATAGATCTCTTTGCAGANATGGAATCNCNNTANGAAAAACANGATACNGANTATTTTGTAAAACTANTNGATCATGATGACTATGTTNTANGNTGNNGGGCAACNTGNATTCTNGTNGACATAGGNGGTGANGACAANGTNCAGTANNTNGCNAAAGTTCTNAANGANGATNNAAACGANCTTGTNNGNCANGANGCNGCATTNTCACTNGGNCAGATGTGTTANANNANNGGAATTGNNCCNTTAGAGGATGCAACNNNAAATGATCCTAGTATGTTTGTANGACATGANGCAGCANTTGCATTNGGCGTGGTAGGTTCAAAAAGTGGTTCTGATGTTTTAGAGAAAGCACTCAATGATCCAGAGGAATCTGTACGACATTCTGCAGTAGTTGCACTTTCGAATCTGGAATTTATGAAGACTTTAAGCAAAAATGAAAAATTTGCGAAACTCACTGGCGGCTAAAGAGCAGAAACTATAGTTCCGTTCTGTGAAGGTTCGAATTTGTATATGTTTTCAACTGATGAATCTTCGAAGATTTCAGCATCATGAGTTATGATTATGAATTGCATTGACGAGCCATTTTGTTTGATGTTTGTAAGTTGGGATAGAACATTTACTAGTGATTTTCTTCGTTCCGAATCTAGATGTGTTGTAGGCTCGTCAAGTATCATGAAGTTGAGATTTGACGCACCAAGAAGATGAGCCATACCCAATCTAAGCGCTAATGCGATACTAACTTGTTCACCTCCACTAAGTGATTCAAGTTCAAGAGTGGTATTTCTTGAATAGCATGTAATGTCTACTTTTGTATTTTTCTCTGATAATGAAATTCTCTGAATTTTTGTATTTAGTTTCTCCAAGTATTCTGAGGCTTTCACTGAGATAACTTCCAATGCCCATGATCTTAGACTTTTTCCTACAGGACCATCACGGTTGTAAACAGAATTTTGTATTTCCTCAAGTTCTCCAACATAACCATGAACATGTTTGAGATCTTTTAATATCGTTCCAAGTTTTTCAAGCTTCAAACTTATTTTTTTATTGTTACCAGAAATCTCTCCATATTCTTGATCAATTTGGCTTAATTCATTTCTGTAATCATGTAGAGATTCTTTCATTTTCAGAAATGCTTCTTGATCAAATCCTTCTGTTGATTTTTCAAGTGATGCAATACTCTCATAGAGAGTTTTTGCATGAGAATCTAATGTTGCAGCCTCAACAAGTTGACCAGAGTTAACTGTGATAGGTATTTTTTGAATCTGTTTTGTTTTAATTTTGATTTCAGCAACAATTTCTTCAAGCTGTGACTCATCGGTAATTTTATGAGTTTTTAGTATTGTTTCAGCTTCTTTTGATTCTTCTAACTCATCTNCAAGTTTTTCTNATTTTTCTATTAGCTTTNCTCTTTCAGTTTCTAATTGNNCNATNTNCNTTTGTATNACTNNAATCTCAGTTACTATGTGCTCTTTTTGGAATAATGGNTTTAGNTGATCAACAGAAGANTCACANACAGGACATTTNCCATCNTTCAACTCTAGTCTNTCAGCAAGATCTTCATGTTCNTCCAATCTNACNTGTTTTTTCTCTAAATCGTTAAGTTCNGTTTCTATNGCCACAAGGTCTTTCTGATTTTTNTTATTCTCAAGCTGTAGTTCNTNCNTATTTCTAGATACAGNAAAACATGGNTTACACTCATTTACTGTTTGTTCTTTTTCNGAAACCTCCCTCTGGATTGATTTTATTANGNCTCTGACATAGGAAATTAATTCATTTTTTCTGGAATCTAGTTCTTTCAACTGTGACTCTTTTGAAGCATTAGTCTCGATTTCNNNCTCAAGATTCGAGATTAATCCCCTAATTTTCTCTTTTTCTGTTACAAGTTTTTCCAATCTTGGTTTGGCATTTTTGGATTCATTCTCATACTCAGTGATTTGATTTTCAACAAGTTGTATCTGTGTGTCATCATAACCAAGTTTTTTCTGTATATGGGTTCTGAAATCTTTTTGTACAGTTCTCATTGAACTTAGTGCAGTATCTAATCTATCTATACCGATTATTGCATTCAATAATTCCTTGAATTCTTTTGGCTTTGCTTTTATGATTGTATCAAGTTCGCCTTGTTGAACAATTGATGCAATCTTTAATTTCTCAAAATCAATACCAAGTGTCTTTTCAATTTGNACCGTCATTGATTCATCAAATTGCTTTCTTTCTCCTTCAGCAATTATTTTTAAACTACCATTGATCTCCTCCGAGAATTGTGCAATAAGCTCTCCCTTTGAATTAATTTTTCTTAAGGCTTGATAGTTTTTTCCATTTGCAGAGAATTCAATCCTAGCAAATCCCTGATTTGCCCCACGTCTGATTANGCTCTTATTGTTTTTTCTTGTGTGGTTACCAAACAATGCAAATGTAATTGCATCAATAATGCTTGATTTACCAGCACCATTCTGTCCAACAAATACACTTGTGTCATCATCAAACTGTAGTTTTGTGTCAGAATGTGACAGGAAATCAACTAACTCAATACTTTTTATCATTTTTTCTCCTTATACAGTTCAAAGTTTTCAATTACCATTTGAGTTGCCTGATCAAGTTGATTTGTTGATAAAAGTGGAAGTAAATCATTGACTGCAAATCCTGCAAGTTTTTCTGATTTTAAGGCATTAACTGCAAGTTTGAATAATTCTTCATCNATTCTTGCTGGTCTATCTAGAAGAACAGAGGTGNCATCATCACTTTGTGATATCTTCCATGAACAGTGTAATGTTTTTGGAATTATCTGGGAAATTTTTGCTTCTATTACATCTCTTTCAGCATTTTTTCCATGTATCTTAATCTCAATTACTGGTTTTTTGTCAAACATGCCTATTTTTTCTATTATTTCAGTCATGGAATTGTCAAATCCTTCAAAATCAACTTTTGTAGAGAATTGTGGTCTAGTATCCAGTTTAATCCAAGTTGGTTTAGCCTCATTTGATGAAATATCAACCTCAAAGAATCCTTTCTCAGTTTCTTTTATTCCCTCACTTGTTGTCATCTCAGTAGAACCTGGGTATACGAGTGGTCCTCCAAGTTGGTCAAAGTCTTTTACAAGTTTGTCGTGCAAGTGTCCCATGGCGTAATAAGTAAAGTTTTTTGGCAGATCAGAAGCGTTTAACTCTCCAGCAAACTGGTTAATCTCAGTAATTCCTTGATGTAGTACAAGAATTTTATGACCATTGTGCTGTTTTGCTATACTGTCAAGTTTTCTAAATTTCTCCTCGAATGATGTAATTTCGTTTTTTCTTATTTTATCAATTCCTGCAATCATTACATCTTTGTAAAAAACTGGTTCCCCTCTTCCAACATATTTTGAAAATTCCAAGTTATGATATACGTAAGGTACGGGTGTAGCACGAATTCTACTAATGTCATGCTCTCCTAGAATAAAGAATGACTCAATAGAATTTTGTTTTAATTTCTTTAGCGCATTTGCCATTTGTAATATTGCCTTACCGTTTGGATTTGGTGTATGGAATATGTCACCAGCAAATATTACAAACTCTACTTTATCCTTTATTGAAATATCAATTGCTTGATTGAATGAATCATAGATGTCTTGCTCTCTTTCCTCTAATCCATATTGTTGCAACCCAAGATGTGTATCAGAAATATGTGAAAATATCATGTTAGTTTTCTACCTTATTTTGTAAATTATTTCCGATCAACTAAATTCAATCCATTAGAAGATCTTTTTGAACTAGGTCTTGACTAGATTTTGTTCCTGCATCATCAATCTTTTTTGCTACTGCCCATTCACCAACAGCATTCTGGTCAGAACCAATAGTTTTTCCTTTTACTTCATCAATATGTACAATTGCTGGAAGGTTAACCCACTGTCCAACCAACACAGAATCACCAATATTTAGTGAAGTGAGTTGTGAAATGAATTCACGGCTAATTGATTCTGCAGCAGATGCAATTTGTCTTTGGTCATCCTCTTGAACTATCTTCATTACTGCAAGTGAGCCCATTTGACTAAGCACATTAGCATCAATATCTCTTGGTCTCTGTGAGACAATTCCTAGGCCAAGACCAAACTTCCTTCCCTCTCTGGCAATTTTGCCTGCCCAGTATTTGGCTTTGGCATCCTCATTTTTAGGTATGAATACGTGTGCCTCTTCGATAATGACAAAGATTGGCGTGTTAAATCTATAATTTCTTTTTAATTTTGACTTTGCACTTTTTGCATTAACTGCAGCTTTTCTGTCAGCTAAAAGTTCTTGCAGATAATACGAAATAGCAACATTTGCCTGTTTATCAGTAAACTCTGAGACATTTAGNATGTTNAANCTTCCNTCTTTGATAAGACCNACNGGATTTGNCATNTCAGGATCAAGTATCTCAGATGCTCTGTTTCGTGCATCATCAATTTTATCCTGAACTCTGTCAGCAGAATGTCTATCTTCCTTTCTTTCTGGATTTGCACCAATATACTGCACTTGTTCATCTAAAGCTTCCCAGAAATTGGCAGATTCCTTAATTTCGGGAGTAAACGCTAGGCGCAAAATTCTTTGTTGTACATCGGCACTTTCTCTAATTTCTAGCACATCTGAAAGGGTATCAGCCTCCAAAAGTCTTGGATTTATCTTTGCATCAATGACGTTAATTTTTGGAATATTTAGATCAGAGTAGTCATTATGATAATCAAATATGATT
This sequence comes from Nitrososphaerota archaeon, assembly GCA_002698885.1. Classification (GTDB taxonomy): domain Archaea; phylum Thermoproteota; class Nitrososphaeria; order Nitrososphaerales; family Nitrosopumilaceae; genus Nitrosopelagicus. Next base: position 8,016 of record PAAH01000024.1, read on the forward strand.
ACAGTTCCATCAAGTTTTGCAATTTGCATTGCAAGTAGTGTAACTAGATTACTTTTTCCCATACCAGTCATAGCAAGTATTCCGACATGGCGTGAAACAATCTTGTTCAAATTTATCAGTGAATCTATTTCTGAGTTTCTAAGCAGATTACCAATCTTTATCCACTCATTATTTTCAGGACCAAAGATTTGACCCAAGTCTTCTTTTGTTGCCTTTATGACTTGTGTTCCAGGAATTGGTGGTACTGCAGGTAGTATAGCCTTGCCTTTTTGTAATGATTCCAGAAATCCCAATATTCGAATTGATGCAGTGTAACTTTTGTCACGCTTGTTCAACTCCGCAACTTCAATACTTTCCAATGCCTCATCATAGTTTTTGATGTCACCAAGTGCTGCACTTGAAACAACTGATTTCTCTGCCAAACCAACAATTTTTCCATCTTGAGAATCAATAATGACATATTCACCTATTGGCAATGACCTCGATGTCTGTGCCGTGACCAGTGTTGGTTTTGACTCACCAATAACAAAGCCTAATGTCATCCTAGAACCTCTCTAGAGCCAATTTCATTGGATAATCCGTGAATACTAGCCAGTTTCGTAAGGTCATTTCCTGAAATTTTACAATTGTTGTGTGCAAGCTTCAATGAATACGGATATCCACCAATGCTATTTTTGTAAATCTTGTTTAAAATTTGAATTACATCATTGTCTGTATGCCCTGAACCAAAAAGTTCCACTTTGATTAAAGGTAAAGAATCTGCTAACCGCGCAAATACAGATGTGATTATTTTGTCATTTCCAAATTTTGAATCCTCAAAAATCTTACTGAAACCAGGAGTGGAAGTTGCATGATTATAATAAAAAATGTCACCAGCGATTGCTCCTAAATCTTCAAACTGTTTTCGTGTGTTAGATGTTTTTGAAATAAAAACAACATTGTTTCTCTTTTTCATGGATTCAATCATTAATTGTGTTAAAGATGCTTGTCGCGTCATAAATTGTGAATAAAGTGAACCATCCATCAAAACCAAATCTGCATTATCAATTGACATGTTACATGCCTCTATCTCCATCTTGCTTGCCATAGATGCTAATTCTGGACTTGTATCCAATCCAAAATCATGCAAATCTGCAATAATTTCTCCATTTGACTTTATAGAAACTGCAGTAACGGCCCAAAGTTCTGCACCTTGAAATTTTGTACTGTTAAAACTACTATCTATTCCTGCAGAAACCACCTCTTGCTTCTGTGGTTTGTATTCAACCCAATTTTCTTTTGCCTTTTGAATTATTTTTTCATATTTTGGTCCTTTGAGAATAGAAAGTGTCTTTTCTCTATTTTGAATTGCTTCCTTGAATATACTATTTAGCATAATCAATAATCTGGCATTTCATAAATATGAACATTAGGGTAGAAAATTAGCTGGCTATTAGCCAGCACTAAATCTTTTTTGTTTGTGTTTTTTGCCTATAACTCAGAGTTTATTTATTATCCCTACACCAAATTATCGAAATGAAGCGTATAGGGTTACTAGGATGTGGTGCTATAGGTACTCAAATTGCAATAGCAATTGATACAGGAATGATTCCAGCACAACTAACGCATGTTTTTGATTCTGATAGGTCAAAGGCAGATGCATTAGCAACAAAATTAAAACAAAAGCCTGAGATAGTTGGGAATGCACATCTACTCTCATCAAATTCTTTGGACTTGGTTATAGAAGCTGCATCGCAAGATGCAGTTAGTGATAATGCATTAAGCATTTTGCAGAACAGAAAGGATTTAATGATTATGAGTGGTGGTGCGCTTCTGGATGAATCTGTCTATGAGATAATTTCTGAGGCGTGTAAGGAATTCAAAAAAACTGTTTATCTTCCATCAGGTGCAATATCAGGATTGGACGCACTAAAATCTGTAAGAAATGAATTAGAGTCAGTAACAATTACTACAACAAAACATCCAGACTCTTTGAAAGGTGCTAAATTTTTTGAAACATCAAACATTGAACTTGACAGTATTTCAGAAGTAACAACAATTTTCGAGGGCTCTGCAAGTGAGGCAGTTAGACTGTTCCCAAAAAATGTCAACGTATCGGCATTACTTAGTCTGGCTGGAATAGGAAGTCACGAGACTATAGTAAAGGTTGTAGTAGACCCTAATACAGACATGAACACACATTATATTGAATCCAAAGGAAGTTTTGGCAAGATTACAACGACCGTAGAAAATGTTCCAGATTCAACTAACCCAAAAACAAGTCGGCTAGCTGTTCTTTCAGCCATAGAGACGCTACGCTCAATTTGTACTGATGAAATTAAGATTGGTACCTAGAACGGCAAAAATTGCCACTCTGATAAATATTTGTTAAAAAAATTGGCAGTAGATAATCCTTTAAATGATAATCAATACCGATAATTTTTCGGATGTTAAAAGATAAGGTAGCCAAACTAAAAGAGGAAACTGACGTTGTTATTCTAGCACATAATTATCAAATTCCAGAAGTTCAGGACGTTGCAGATTTTGTAGGTGATTCGTTAGGACTTGCAAGACAGGCAGCAAAAACTAATCACAAAACAATTCTATTCTGCGGAGTACATTTTATGGCAGAAACTGCAGCAATAATAAGCCCAGACAAGAAAGTCTTAATTCCCGATTTAGATGCTGGATGCTCACTATCTGACTCTATTACACTGTCACAATTACAAAAATGGAAAAAGGAACATCCAGACGCAATTTCTGTAGGATATGTAAACACAACTGCAGAGATAAAATCTGAACTAGATTATTGCTGCACTTCATCTAATGCAGTAAATGTAGTAAAATCAATACCAACTGATAAAGAAATTCTCTTCCTACCTGACATGTTTCTAGGTTCGTACGTAGCAAGAATGACTGGTAGAAAAAACATGTTCATTTGGGCTGGTGAGTGCCATGTTCATGCAGGAATTACACCAGATGATGTGAAATCAAAGCTTGATTCCTTCCAGAATGCTGAATTTTTAATTCATCCAGAATGTAGCTGTACATCTCCTATGCTTTATGATGTTGCTGCAGGAAGTTACAATGAACGTCAAGTCCAAATATTATCAACTGAGGGAATGATGAATCATGTTCAAAATTCCCAATCAAATGATTTTGTAGTTGCTACAGAAACTGGTATACTATACAGAATGAAGCAGCAAAATCCAACTAAGAATTTTGTTCCTGCATCTGCAAAGGCAGAATGTGAATTTATGAAAATGATTACACTTGATAAGGTCTATGACTCCTTACTAAATGAAAAATACGAGGTAAAAGTACCAAAGAAAATAGCTGACAAAGCAAGATTGGCAATAGAAAGAATGCTGGCTATTAGCTAAATTTCCAAACTTAGGTCTACACCATTTACTGAATTAGTTATTTCTCCAACAGAAATCATATCTACACCAGTCTTTCCATATTTGGAAATGTTCTTCTCGTTAATTCTTCCAGATGCTTCCAGTTTAATATTTTTCAACAAGCCCAGATTTTTCATCTTTTTCATGACACTAGTTATTTGTGATGGTCTGAAATTATCCAGCATGATTATTCCTACACCCATTTTTGCTGCAAAAATTGCATCGTTCTGATTCTCTACTTCAACTTCAATTGGTTTTCTAGTTTTTTTTGCTTTTTTAATTAGTAATTCAAGTGATTCTACTGAAATATGATTATCTTTAATCATAATCATTTCGTCTAGTGACATTCTATGTTTATGACCACCACCAATTTCTACTGCAATTTTATCGAATTGCCTCAAGCCAGGGGCGGTTTTTCTAGTTGCAAACAATTTTGATCTTGATCTAGTTTTTCTCAGTATTTTTGCTAGGTGATTTGTTTTGTTAGCAATGCCACACATTCTTGATAACAAATTAAGTGCTGTTCTTTCACAACTTAAAACTGCATAGGCGTTGCCTCTCACTTCTAGTATTGTTTGATTCACTTTACTTTTTTTCCCGTTATTTGTGACTACTTTTACACGACATCCTTTCAATGCAAAAATTTGCTTAGCAAAATTTACTCCTGCAACAATAGTTTCTTCTCTTGAGATAATTTTTGCTGTAATTTGCTGTTGTTTGATAAGCTTACTTGTAATATCGCCTTTTCCAATATCTTCTTCTAGAAATCTTTTAAGTTCACGTTTTGCATTAAAGCCCAACTTACGTAACCTTTAATGCATATTTTCCTTTTTGAGTAATCCCAAGTGTTTTAGCTATTTGAGATGTTGTAGGATCAACAACCAATGCAATTCCACTCCAATCAGGTGAAAGATCCGTAGATTTGCACACACTGCAAACTTTCCCAATTGTTACATGTTTACATTTTCTACATGCTAATTCTTTTGCCATTTACTTCTCCTTTACTTCTACTACTGATGATTTTTCTTCCGTAGTTTTATCACCATCTTCAGTATTTTTAATTTCATCAGCTATCCAATCATCTGCACCTAAGAATGGTTGCCTACATGTGATACCAATCTTTCCCATAGATGCTGCTTTACCAAGAGAAACAGCAGTTATTCTAGCACGAATTGTAGAACCAACTTTCAATGTTTTTCCACTTTGATTTGCAACAATCATTCCTGAAGCAACATCACTCTTTAGATAATCATCCATAACTTGTGATAAATGTAGTAAAGCATCAGTTGGCCCAATTCTTACAAATGCACCAAAGTCTGTGATGTCAACCAATTCACCATTTACAATTTCTTGAAGTTTTGGATAAAATGTTAATGCTTGAAACTCTACTCGATGAAATGTTCCACCATCTCCAGGAATCATTTTTCCTAGTGGATTAACTTTAGCACCCATTATCATTATGATGTATCCTAAATCCTGATTTATCATACTTTCATATTTTGATTTCAAAATGTTTTCAGCTGCTTTTTTGAGTGTTGTACCAAATAGATTAGGTGGTATCCTTACAATATCTACAAGCGTTGAAACAGAAAACAACTGTGAATTTTTTTATGAATTTCAATTTATGAACCTTTGGGTGAAATTTGATAATTTAATGGTGAAATGACAATTTTTTCGCGATTAAAGCAAGTTTTTACTCTCAATTAATGAAAATTTGAATTAGTTTAGACTAAGTTAATCTAAGTTAAAATAAAGTGTATAGTGATTTGGGATAATGGTTGGGGTAGATCAAGTATTAGAGAAATTGGCAACTGTCATTGATCCTGATTTAAAAAAGGATATAGTGTCAATGGGAATGATAAAAGACCTAGAACTGAATTCTGGAGACTTGAAATTTACGTTGGAGTTAACAACACCTGCATGTCCATTTAACGATGAAATTGAGGCAGATGTACGAAAAGCAATAGACGAATTAGATGATATCAAAAATTTTGATATGAAAGTTACAGCAAAGGTAATGGAAGGCAGATCATTAGATGCAGACGAATCTATGGCAACTGTAAAAAATGTCATTGGTGTTGCAAGTGGAAAGGGTGGTGTTGGTAAATCAACTGTTTCATTAAATCTGGCAATAGCATTATCGCAAACAGGAGCCAAAGTTGGATTACTAGATGCAGATATCTATGGACCATCAATACCATTAATGCTTGGAATGAAAGATGGTGCAATGGAAGTTGAAGATAACAAACTTCAACCAGCTGATTTCAATGATCTCAA
>PAAH01000025.1 GCA_002698885.1 Nitrososphaerota archaeon
GGTTCTGGATTTAAAATAAACAATCCAAATGTAACCAAATCTTGTTCATGTGGTTCTTCATTCAGTACTGAATAATCCATTTTTTCAAATTTTTTATTATTTTATTTTTAGGCGCATATCCCAGCTAAGCGTTTATAAATCTCAAGTCAAAATTCAGATTATGTATAAAAAGGAGATGAAAAATTATTGCCATACAGTGGCATTGTCAAGTATCACGTTAAACTATCCTATCAAGTTGATGGTCTTGTCGAACGAGCAGATATAATCGGCGCAATTTTCGGACAAACTGAGGGTCTTCTAGGTCCTGAGATGAATCTGAATGAGTTGCAAAGAGTATCTAAGGTTGGTCGTATAGAAGTTAATTCTAGTTCAGACGAAAATTCAACAAAGGGAGATGCATTACTTCCTATGAGTACTGACATTGATACATGTGCATTAATTGCTGCAGCAATTGAAAGTATTGATAAAGTAGGTCCATTTGATTGCAGTTTTCATTTAGATGCAATTGATGATGTCAGAGCATCAAAAAAAGAGGATATAGTTAAACGAGCAAAAGAAATCAAGCAGAAATGGTCTACAAATTCTGTTAGTGAAGGTGATGAGATGCTAAAGACTGTTCATGAAAACAATTCTGATAAAATTACTACATATGGAAAATCTAAATTACATTGTAGTACAGGTGTTTTTGATTCACCTTGGATAATTCTTGTTGAGGGCAGAGCTGATATAATTAATCTGTTACGAGCAGGTTATGATAATGCAATTGGCATAGAAGGCGCAAGAATTGACGAATCAATAAAAGATTTATGTAGAGAAAAGGAAACAATTGTTGCATTTTTAGATGGAGATAGAGCAGGTGGTTTCATATTAAAAGAATTGAAATCTGTGGTTGATATTGANTATGAACTTAGAGCTGATGAAGGTATTGAAGTAGAGGAACTAACTCCAAAAAGAGTAGATGAGTTACTAAGTCCTATTGTAAAAGAAATTCAAAATGGAGNTAAAGCTCCTGAACTGAAAAATGAAGATGATGGTCCACTTTCTGACATTGCTAAGAAAATATTTCCAGAAATTAATGAATCACTTGAAGCAGTTGCTTTGGGTTCAGAAGAAAAAGAAATTTTTAAAGTTGCAATTAGTGAACTGGTGGGTAAACTATCTGGACAGTCAGAAATTGAATACCTCATCCTTGACGGAATCATTACCCAAAGATTACTTGATGCAGCAAAAAAAGCAGAGATTAAGTATGTTATTGGTCACCGTGTAGCAAAACTAACAAACGATGATGGAATAACATTAAAAACATTTACAGAGCTTGGTATTGCATAATTTTAATGGCAGATTTAAAAACTCAACACCTTCTTACTTTAGCACACTTACTTTCCAAAGGTGGAAAGTATAATTTTGTTACAATTACAACTTCATCTTTAGGAAAAAGTATTGGCAGATCACAGCAAGCTGCATCNCTTCATCTAAAAGAATTAGAGGATGGAGGATTTATTGAGAGAATATTAACTGGAAGAAAATTATCTGTAAGAATTACACAAAAGGGGTTTTCTGAGTTATCTACTCTTTCTAGATTATTAGTAAATAGTATTGATAGTTCTTCATCATATGTAGAGATAAAGGGAAAAGTAGTTGCTGGTATGGGTGAAGGCGCCTATTACATGTCACTTAAGGGATATACAAAACAGTTCAAGTCTAAATTAGGTTATNTCCCATTTCCTGGAACACTTAATGTAAAATTAGATGATAAAAAATACATTAATTCTGTTCGTCAGTTTTTAGAATTACAAGGTGTAAAAATNGCTTCATTTTCAGATGGAAAGAGNACATATGGTTGGGTAAAGTGTTTTCGAGGTAAAATAAATAATAAACTTGATTGTGAATTNATTATACTTGAAAGAACACATCACGATGAATCTATAATTGAATTCATATCAGAAAAAAACATTCGAAAACATCTNAAACTAAAAAATAACTCATCTGTGAAAGTTAAATTTCTAATTAATGAAAAAATAATTTAAAGATCGTGAATATCNTTNCCATATTCTTTCTGAATTGATGAACTTGAGGTTTCAGGTCTTGGAGATTCTAATCTAGCCACNGTNACATCTAAATTAATTTTTTTACATCCATCTGTAATGTATTTTTCTTGATGTGTCTGATCATATCCTAGTGCAATGATTTGTGGTTTTACCAGATCAACAGTTTTGAAAATGTCTTCCTCATCTCCTATAATGCACAAATCTACCATAGTTAATGATGAAACNAGTTCTTGTCTTAATTGCGCGTTATGTAACGGCGTACGTTTTTTCATTTTTATCGCTGTTTTGTCAGTTGCTACTACCACTACCAAGACANCCCCTAATTTTTTGGCGGCATTTAATGTATTGATATGTCCAGGATGAATTATATCGAAAACTCCACCGGCTAGAACAATTTTTGATGATGAATTTTGTAACTCTGAAAGTATTTTCATATATTTTTCAGTCATGTANTCTCACTATTATTGTCTAATTTCAACTCATCGATATCACATTTTTGGGTCAAAGCCTTTTGCAATACGTAATGCATCAACTAAACCATCAGCATAACCTATACTCAGTACTGCATATTCTTTTTTTCCTTCTTTTAGAAAATTCTCAGCATCGTCAATGTACAATTTTGCATTTATTAGAACATCTTCATACTCTTTGATATTTTCATAGTGAGGTTTGATTTCCTCTAATGCTTCACGAACCATTGGAACGTATTTTTCAATCATTTGTTCAGAAATACTCTTAACATTTGCAGAGTTATCAAGTGGTGGATCTATACATTCTGTGACTACTTTTACTGCATCTAATTCGGTAAAATGCAAACTCCCAGGTATGATTATACTGTGTGGTGGAGNACCAAATTCCTTTTTAATTAAATTTGATATTTTTCCAGATATGATTGCCTGATCATCCCTTCCAATTCTTGATGCAACAATTAGAAATGTTTCTGACGATATAATTTTTCTATTTTGAATTTTCTCTATATCCAACAACAATGACAATGCATCCTGAGGTGCTAAGAAAAATGATTTGTCCTCATTATACTCTAGTAAAATTACTGAATGTGCATTGCTTAACAAGTTATTAAAAATTGTATTGTATGGTGTAATCATTGATTTTGCATCGTTCATAATGGTCAATATTTTTCCAACTTTGTAATAATGCAATCCTACTTCACCAATTAGTGACGAAACAATTGAAGGTGAATGAATTGTTTTTGTTTCTATGTTGTCTTTTATTGCACGTGTCTTTAATTCAAGATGTGTTGTTGCAATGTATGGGTCNCCATACGAAATTAACACAGTTTTGACTTTNTTNGCATTCTCCAGAATCTCATTACCATCTTCTACTAACCAACGCTTTGCAATTTTAAACTCCCCATTTGAAATATTCTCTAATTGCTCTTTTTCATTTTCTGAAATTGGACTGGTAAATGATTCCAAATAAACAATGTCTGCATTTTTTATTACAGACAGAGTATTATCTGATAATNCTGAAATTCCCGATATACCTAATCCAATAAAGTATAGCATTATTTCGTTCTGTCATGTAGTCTTTTTAAGTGGTATAGTGATTTTTTTAGAATTTCTATTCCTTTAACAAATTCATCAATTGAAACTTTTTCGTCAACTGTATGTGCTTCATGAGGATCCCCTGGGCCATATGTAATTACAGGGATATTTAGCTGACTTCCTATCACATTCATATCACCTGTACCAGTTTTTCTGATAAGCATTGGTCTTTTCTTTTCAATATCTAATACTGACAATGTGATGGCTCTTACTAATGGAGAATTATGTGCAGCCTCAAAAGGTTCTGTTTCATCTATCACCGAATACAANACTTCAATATCTCTATTTTTTGATATTTCATTGATGATATTAGTAATCTTCTCTTCAACNTAATTGCAATTCATATCAACTGGAATTCTAATATCAACAGTTGCAACACATTCTATAGGAGTCACATTATGACTGGTACCGCCACGAATTTCTGTTAATGTTGCAGTAAGCATCATACCTTTACTTTTGTCTTCTTGTCCTAACTCTAAACTATTTTTTAATTCTGTAACTACTGATGATGTTTCTTCNATTGCATTTTTTGCNAACCATGGAGCACTNGCATGTGTNCTATCCTTCACATTAACCNTAAGGTTAATTGCCAAACGNCCTTTGTAGGCAATTGTGACTTTNTGAATACTNCTTGGNTCNCCAAANATTGCNTAATCTATATCNGGTTTNTTTTTNACCANATTTTTTATTCCTGTAGCATTACCTTCTTCATCAACTGCNCCAACNAATGTCACNGTNCCNTGANTNTCTTTGATACTNGCAGCTGCAAACANCATTGCAATTAGTGGTGCTTTAGCATCTGANGCTCCNCTACCNTGTANCATNTNNCCTTCTTTNCTAACTTTNATCTTTCCTGGAACNACATCCATATGACCACANANCATNATTTTTGGNTCTCCTGANCCTTTNGTAGCTATNAAATTTCCAACNTCATCTTGNTGAATATCTCTNAATCCTAAATCATCACATCTNTCTGCNAGNAANTCTGCTAANGCTTTTTCGCTTAATGATGGAGTATAGATTCGTAATGCTTTNTCNAAAGTCTTNATTGCATANCNAGAAGTNTCTAAATGNTCATCCATTTTATNNTANCNCCTTTACATANTCTANCATTAATTTTGGNATNTCNACACCTGTAACTCTNACAACATTTCGAAATTCTGTAGTATTGTTTATTTCATGTACTACCATTCCTTTGTCTTTACTCTCCATTAGATCAATTCCTACAATGTCTCCATACACTGCATCTTTTGCTTTAATGCATATATCCTCAAGTTCATTACTNATTTCACAGATTTCAGCTGAACCTCCTAAATGTGTATTTGTTTTCCAATTTCCATNTCCAGAATTCCTGTATATTCCTGCTGCAACATTATCTCCTATCACAATAACGCGTATATCTCGTGGAGGACGTTCCACAAACTCTTCTAGAAAGTGAACTTGATGTATTGGATACATTGCTTCCCGTCCATCAATTATGCCTTCTGCAGCATCCATATCATTAATTTTTGAGACCATTCTTCCCCAACTTCCTACAGTTGGTTTGATGATTTTTGGAAATCCATTTTTTTCTAATGCTTCGAGTGCAGAATCTTTTGAAAATGCAACAGTTGCATCTGGTGTAGCGACTCCTGCTTTTTGTAATAACATATGTGTGAAAAGTTTGTTTCCTGCAAAGATTCCTGTATTAAGGCAATTAACAACTTTTGTACCTTGCCCCTCGATTGCTGCAGTAGAATGAAGATTCCTGTAATAGCTTACACAGCGTTGTAGTACTGGACCATCAAAACTTTTCTTATCATTAAGATTAACAAACAGATTTTTACAATCTACCATCTCTAAATTTATATCATTTTTTTTGGCTGATTCAATAAGTAATTTTTCTTCGAGACGGATTGTATCATAAAGCGCTGTTATAGTGTTGGTCACTGCCCCCAGTCCTCTCCGACTGTTTGGGCGGGTTTCAACTCAAACCCCTCGGAGGCTTTCACTAATTCAAAACTTGCACCACAATCAGGGCATGTTACAATTTCACCTTCCACTGCATCTTCTGGAATAGCAATATTTGCATCACATTCTGGGCAATTTGTCATTTTAATCTCTATTTACTCCCTTTTTCGTCATTAATTATCTTTCTTTCAAGCCTATCTTCAAGTGGAATATCCAAAACATCACCCATCCTAAGATTTTTGAGCCCTGCCGCAACTTTCTTGGCAGTTTCACTATCTTGTTTAATTCCTAATAATGACATTAGATATCCTGCACCAGTTTTTCCTGCAAGTTCACCAAATACAATAGTACGATGATTACCTACAACTCTAGGTGGAATTGGTTCATACGCAGCAGGATTTTTTAGAATCGCAGCTAAATGTGTTCCTGCTTTGTGTTTGTATGCTGAAGTACCAACAATTGGTTTTGAATCATAAGGTTTGATAGTTGTATATTGTTCAATAAGCCTTGACAAATCTGCTAGCATGTCTAATCTAAAATCATTTGGTGATTTGTATAGATATGTAAGTGCAACTGCAACTTCAGCTAATGATGGAATTCCAGTTCTTTCCCCAATACCATCTATTGTGGTATGAATTTGATCAACACCAGCTTCACAAGCTGAAAATGCATTTGCTAATGCAAATCCTATATCATTATGAACATGCACATCTAATGGTGTGTCAATGACTGATCGTACATTTTTTACAAAATTGTACATACCAATTGGTCGCATTATGCCAACCGTATCTGGTAGACTGATTCTATCAACACCAGCTTCGTGTATTGCTTTACATATTGTTAATAAAAATTCTGGATCAGCCCTACTTCCATCCTCTACAGTAAATCTAATTTTTAATCCATGTTTTTTTGCATAAGTAACAGTTTTTACTGCTCTTTCTAATGCTTCATCTTTTGTTATACGTAGTTTATCTTTTAGATGTACATCTGATATTCCTAAATATGCAGCCACCCATTTTGCATCACAGGCCAATGAAATATCAATATCTTCTGTTAGTGCTCTACCATGAGAAACAATATCTGCTCGTAACCCTTGTTTGATGATTGTTTTTGTAGCTTCTTTATGATCAGGTGAAACTATAGGTGAAATTTCTATCTGATCTACTCCAAAGTAATCTAGCATCCAAGCAATTTGTATTCTCTGTTTGTTGGTAAACGAGACACCAGGATGTTGTTCTCCTTCCCTCAACGTAGAGTCAAGTACTCGGATCTTCGTTGGTGACTTGTCATATGCATTGTACACATTGGCATAGTGATTCGGATCTTTCATTACTATTATCGTTGCTAAAATACATTAATATAAACATAATCGTACTAATATCGCGAATTTAATTAAAAACAAATACTAAATTAGATTATTATTTTATCTTTAGTTTCGAATATCGATTATCTAATTGTTCGTAAAATAATTACTGTGTTAGTGTCAATTACACCTTGAATTTTTCGTAATTCATCAATACATATGTTAATCTCAGCAATATTTCCAGATCTAATTATTACACTTATGTCATATTGGCCAGTAATTTCGTAAACTGTTTTAACATCTTCTAACTTTGTTAACTTTGTTGAAACTTTTGATGTATCTGTTGCAGAATCAACTGAAATTAGTACAATTGCACTAGTGGTATTAGTTTCACCCATTTCGACAGTAAATTTTTCAATTACTCCACTATCAACTAAATTTTTGACCCTACGCCTAATTGCCGATTCTGAAAGTTTGAGCTTTTTTCCTATCTCTACAAATGACTCTCTTGCATCATCTCTAAGAAATCCAATAATTTTGTCATCGGTTTTATCTTTACGCATTTCTACGACTCTCCTCATTTGTTAATAATTCATCTAGAATATCTAATGATTTTGTTACATCCTCTTCTGAGATTACCAATGGTGGTAATAATCTTAGTATGTTTCGACCGGAATATAATAAGAGAAGATTTTTTTCAATTCCTTCCATTAAGATATTTTTAACTTCAAACTTAAGTTCAATTCCAATCATTAATCCCTTGCCTCTAATCTCTCTGATTATAGTGTGTTTTTCTTTTAATCGTTCTAATCCTTCTCTGAATAATTTTCCCATCTTGTCGGCGTTATCAATTAAACCATCTTGTGTTAAAGCTTGAAGTGTTGCAGTTCCAGCAGCACATGATAATGGGTTTCCACCAAATGTTGAAGAGTGTTCACCCTTACTAATACAATCCAAGATGTCAGGTCTTACCATAGTTACTCCCATTGGCACACCACCTGCAATTCCCTTTGCAATACATAAAATATCTGGTGCCGTATCCCAGTGTTCTGATGCCCACATTCTTCCTGTTCTCCCTAATCCTGCTTGAATTTCGTCAAATATAAGAAGGATTCCGTTATCATCACATAACTTTCTTACATCTTGTAAGAACCCATCTGGAGCTACGTGTATTCCACTTTCTCCTTGAATTGGTTCTAATATGATAAAGGCAGTATCATCATCAATTGTATCACGTAATGATTCAATATTACCAAAGGGTGAGAACGTGACCTTGTCTACTAGTGGTTGAAACGATTTCCTATATTTTGGATTAAACGTTAATGATAGTGCACCCATTGACTTTCCGTGATAAGAACCATTCATTGACACCATACCCTTCTTTCCTGTAAATTTTCTAGCAAACTTCATTCCAGCCTCTATTGCCTCTGCACCACTATTATTCAGGTGGGCCTGAGTTAGTCCTTTAGGAGCAACCTTAAACAATGTTTCTAGGAATTCTTCTCTAGTTTTACTATAAAGGGAACTATGCACTGTAATAATTTTATCAATCTGTGATTTTATGGCACTTACAACTCGTTCATTTCTATGACCAACAAGTGCAACACCATAACCTCCCATACAATCAATGTATTCTTTATTGTTAACATCCCATACATGTGCACCTAATCCTTTTTCTATTGTTACTGGAAATCTTTGGTATAAGTTTCCTAGATACTTATCTTCACTCATTTTGTTATCACCGTACAATTATCATGTGCAATAGCAGAGGATATGGGGTTTTCCTTTTGACCATTTGCAATTAATGCTTCTGTTACGCCCATTTCTAATGCTTCAGTTGCGGCAAGAATTTTCTTTTCCATTCCAAATCCAACCTTTGGTAAGATCTCTTTTGCCTCTGTTAATGTGAGACTTTCAACTAATTTATCATCCATTAATAATCCGTCAACATTTGTTATGAATAATACTTTGTCAGTTTTTACATGGCCAGCAACATTTGCAGCTGCCCTATCCCCATCAACATTTAGAAAATCAAATTCCTCACTTATTGCAATAGGTGAAATAACAGGTGTGTAGCCTTTTTCTAAAATTGTAGAAATGAGATCTGCATTCACATTCGAAATTTTACCAGTGTATCCACCATCAATTACCTGTTTTCTTCCTTTTTCATTCATAATGATGAGTTTTTTCTTCCTGTTAGCCTGTATTACTTTGCCATCCATTCCAGAAAGACCTACAGCATTAATTCCATTCTTTTGTAACATTTGTACTATATTCTTGTTAATCCTTCCCGACATTACCATTGTGAATATTTCTGATGTTTCTTTGTCAGTGTATCTACTCTTTATTCCACTTGGTGATACTACAAACTTTGGCTCTTTTCCAAGTTGTTCTGTAACCTTAGTTACTTCTTTTCCACCACCATGAACAAGAATTACACCTTCTTGCTCTACTACTTTTTTGATGTCTGATATAGTAGTTGGATGAAGATTATCTACTACACTCCCACCAATTTTTATTGTTATCATCTATTATACAGGTGTTAATGGGGAATACATAATTCCTTCGAACTCATCAAAGCCTGACATTACATTCATGTTTTGGATTGCCGAGCCTGCTGCACCTTTCATGAGATTATCTGAAGCAGATAATGCAATTAATCTATTATTATCTTTATCTAGATCAAATCCAATATCACAGAAATTTGAGCCAACCAAAAACTTTGGATCTGGGAATTTGTGTAGACCATCTTTATCCCTAATCAATCTGATAAATCGTTCTTCACTATATTCTGACCTGTAAATCTTCCAAAGCTCTTTTTCATCAACGTCTTTTTTAAGGAATGTGTGATTTGTACATAAAATTCCTCTTACGACATCGACTGCATGTGGACTCATTGATACTTTGATCTTTCTACCAGCTGTTTCACTTAGTTCCTGTTCAATTTCTCCAGTATGTCTATGCTTTGCTGGTTTGTATGGACGAATTACTCCTGCACGCATTGCATGTGATGTTCCTGCACCTGCACCTGCACCTGAAGAACCAATCTTTGAATCGACCACAATGTGATCAGTATCAATCAGATCATTTTTGATTAATGGATTTAATGCAAGCATTGAAGTTACTGCCATACAACCTGGGCAAGAAACAAGTTGTGCATTTTTAATTTGTTCACGATGAAGTTCAGGGACACCAAAGACAGATTTTTCCAAGTAGTCAGGATGTGGATGTTCCCAACCGTACCATTTTCCATAATCTTCTGGATTATGTAGACGATAATCTGCACTAAGATCAATAACCTTCATACCTCTGTCGTAAAATGATTTTACAATTTCAGTTGCTGTTCCATGTGGAACTGCTGTGAAAACTAAATCACATGAATCACTCATCTTTTCATAATCTAATTCTGAGAATTTTAAATCAGTAAAACCTCTTAGACTAGGCTGTGCTCTATGTAAGAATTTTCCAGCATGTTGTCTTGAAGTTACCATTGATACTTCCACCTTTGGATGGCTGAGAAGTAATCTGAGAACTTCACCTCCTACATATCCTGAGGCACCTACAATTCCAACTTTCATAATGTATTCCTAAAAAAGGATAATTTAACAGTAATTACCATTCTTACTTGATACTAGTAATTGCATAGTCGATCATCTCTTTTGGAATGTTTTTCTTTGATACTTTGACCAATCCCTTGAATTCTACAGTATTGTTAACTTCGTGGACCACGAGGCCCCTCTCTTTGTCTTCCATCAAATCAATTCCTAAAATTCCACTACCAACTGCTTTTGATGTTTTTTCACAAAGGTC
Organism: Nitrososphaerota archaeon; assembly: GCA_002698885.1. Classification (GTDB taxonomy): domain Archaea; phylum Thermoproteota; class Nitrososphaeria; order Nitrososphaerales; family Nitrosopumilaceae; genus Nitrosopelagicus. Next base: position 10,677 of record PAAH01000025.1, read on the forward strand.
TTCAATCTCTTTAGTAATTTCACAAAGTTCTGGGTCTGCACCTAATGCAATATTTGTTTTAAACCCTCCAGATGATTTTCTATACATTGCAGATATTGCTTGATCACCTACAGTTATGACACGAATATCTCTTGGTGGACGATCAATCATTTCTTGTAGATAATAAATTCTGTCTTGTGGACCATCTGTCACTTGTCTATTCTCAATCACAGCTTCTGCAGTATCCTTGTCTTTGATAGGCATAACACTTCTTCCCCAACTACCGATTATTGGTTTTATCACTAATGGATA
>PAAH01000026.1 GCA_002698885.1 Nitrososphaerota archaeon
TGAACGCATCATCTGAATCAGGGGTATGCCCAACAGAAATTTCCACAATTTATCATCAAAATTTGGTAATAAAAAACATTAGAATTAACAATCAACGGTTGTTTAGGGCAAAAAGCTTTTCAAACTGTTCATATGTAATAAATTATGATATGTGCTAATTGCGAGAAGCGCAAACATTACGAATGCATAGATTGTCAGAATAACCATACAACTGAGCTATGTGATTGTGATTGCCATAAAACTGCGCAGCATCAGCATGAACAATAACTATAATTATAAAAATACTCATTTTGATTTTGTATGAATACTGATTCACATTCTGATGAAGAGATCACACAGATTCTTAAAATGAAAAAAGTTGCTGTCATTGGGATGTCAAAATATGAAGAAAAGGCTGCACATTTTGTTCCAAAATATTTACTTCAAAATGGATATGATGTAACTCCTGTTAACCCCACAACTCATGAAATTCTTGAAAAAAAATGTTACACTGAAATTACTGATGTTCCACATGATGTGGATATTGTAGATGTATTCAGACCCTCTGAAGACGTATCTAGTATAATTAATGGTGTAATAAAGAAAAAACCTAAAGTTATGTGGCTTCAAGAAGGAATTCATAATATTGAAGCAGAAAATTTAGCAATGAATTCAGGAATTGATGTTGTATATAATAGATGTATGTTAGCAGAACATCAACGATTGATGTGATATGACCACATTTAGATTATTTTTTGAGGAATTACTTGCACTTGTACAGAAATATGAGAAGCAGCAAGTTATGATTAAGGTTGAAGAAGATCTGGATCATGAATTTGTAAAAATTTTTGGTGAAAAGATTGACTCCATATTTAGGGCTAAAACTGGTCTTAATGACGTATCAGAGTTAGCATATACTACTGCTGAGCATCATCCATACTGGGCATTACTTTACAATTGCTCTGAAATATCAAAAACTGTGCTTGAAAAATGGAATGATAAAATTTCATCTGAAGAAATGGATGAGATTAAATGGCATATCAAAGAAATTGAAAATAGTTGTAAAAAACTGGAAGATGAATCATAGTAATTACTTCCAACTACAAGTCAGAGATAAATAACATATCAATAGAATGCATTCATGGTTATTAGGATTGGAATAATAGGAAAAACCAATACTGGAAAAACTACTTTTTTTAATTCTGCAACTCTTTCATCATCTGAGATTTCCACATATCCATTTACGACTAAAACACCTGAATCGTCTATAGCTAACGCAATTACATTGTGTGTGCACATGGAGTTTAATGTTCAAGACGAACCAAACAATTCTAAATGTATGGATGGTTGGAGGTACGTTCCAGTTGAATTAATTGATCTTCCTGGGCTGATAAAGGATGCATGGAAAGGAAAAGGCTTAGGCAATCAGTTTCTTTCTATTGCAGCACAATCTGATGCATTATTACACGTAGTGGATTGCTCTGGCAGTATCGACGCATCAGGAAAAATTTCTGAGGTTGGTACTGGTGATCCAGTTTCTGATTTTGCAGATATTGAGGAAGAATTGATAATGTGGTATCAAAAAATCCTAGAAGGTAACAGAGACAAAGTTTCCAAAAACATTAATTCTGGGACTGAACTTGTTGATGCATTAACGGATCTCTATATGGGAATTGGAGTTAAGAAAAATCATGTCATTAATGCACTAAAAATATCTGAATTAGAAGAAAAGAAATTTGATGATTATGATTCACAAGATACAAAACAGTTTGCAAAAATACTCCGAAAAATTTCTAAGCCAACTTTAATTGTTGCAAATAAGATTGATGTTCCAGGAGCTGATAAAAATTTCAACCGCCTTCGTGAGCGATATAATGAGGTAATTACTGTTCCAGCAAGTGCTGATAGTGAATTAACACTTAGACGGGCGGAACAACAGCAGTTAATCAAATATTCTCCAGGTTCTGAGCAATTTGATATTGTTAACTTAGAAAAATTAAATGAGAAGCAAAAAAGTGCATTAGATTTTATCAAAAAAGACATAATGGGTGAATATATGCGAACTGGAGTTCAATTTGCCATTAATGTAACCGTATTCAAATTATTAAAAATGAATTCTGTATATCCTGTTGCCAATGAAGAAACACTTTCTGATAAGAAAGGTAGGATTTTACCAGATTTGATTCTGGTAAAAGAGGGCGCGACAATCAAAGATTTAGCAAATGAAATTCATACTGACCTATCAAAGGGGCTTTTGTATGGAAAGGATCTGCGCTATAATCTTAGATTACCAACACATTATCAGTTAAGAGATCGTGACGTTGTTTCATTGGTTAGTGCAACAAAAAAACAATCCAGTCAAAAATAGATTCTGATATGAAGTCTGTAAATTTTACTATTCTCGGAGAGCAATCTATTGCTAATGATTTTGGAAAAAAAGGAACATCTACTGATCTTACATTATATGATAGAAAAGAATCTGACATTATCAGAACATGGGTAACTCCTAACGGATTTCCAGAAAAAATTCAACCATTGTTTCAATCAATTTACTTATCTGAATATGTGATATTTTATGTTGCATCATTAGATAAATTTACAGGAGAACAAATTATTGCACTTGACTCGCTAGGAAAAAAAGATGGAATATTAAGTCATTCATATGATGTTGATGAAGCAAGACTAAACACAATGATCAAGGGAACTGTATTAGAGCAATACAAGAAAGTTGATTCATCAAACATCAAAGAAGAAATCTCCAAATTTCCAGTTATACAGAAAGATGGTAAATCATGTATTGTAATAGATCATTGTTTTGATGTAAAAGGAGTCGGAACAGTGGTTCTTGGAAAATTGATATCTGGGAAAATAAATCAATATGACAAGCTTATTCACTTTCCATCAAAAGTAGAAGTCATGGTGAAATCAATACAAATGCATGATGATGATGTAAAAGAGGCAGTATCACCAGCACGTGTTGGGCTATCATTAAAGAACATAAAACCAGATGGTATTTCACGTGGGGATATTTTAACTACAGATGATTCGATAGAAATCACTAATGAATTATTATTGGATTTTAAGCAGAATCAGTTTTATAAAAATATAATTTCTGAAAATGAAATGTGTCTAGTTAGTATTGGAATGCAGATCAAGGCTGGAAAATTTTTGTCAATTTCACCTTTGAAATTAAAACTCGATAAACCTATTGTCGTTTTACCTCATGATGTATGTGTGTTATTAAAACCAGAATCTCAGTCAATTAGAATAATAGGAAGTGGAAANATCCAATGAATCCAGCGCGTTCTTGTCCTGTTTGTACTAAATGTGGTTCTAAAAAATTCATTCGCCTTGAATCCAACAAAACCAAAGTTCAATGTGTTAATTGTAAAAAAATTATAGATATTTAGTTAATTACCCAAACATTCTGAAAGGTCATGATGAAACTTAGTTTTTTGGAAATCATTTAACGTATCATCCTTATTTTCTAAAGCGAATTTCTCAATTTTTTCACATGTCCAATCTTCCCAGATTCGTGGATTTGTGACATTTTTCTCATAAAAATTAATTCCAATAATACTCACAGGAATTATTACCGCNAAAGCAAATATTACAAGAATTTTCAAAAATTTTGGATTTTCAGTTATCATACTATAACATATATCTCATAGATTATATTTGCAATTCTTTGAATTAGATCATGGCACAAACTTGGAAAGATGAAGATATTTCACTTGATCCAATAAAAGATCAAACAATTGCAGTCATAGGTTATGGAATACAAGGAGACGCACAGGCAAACAACATGAAAGATTCAGGTCTTAATGTTATTGTTGGTCTAAAAGAGGGTGGCTCAAGTTGGCAAAAAGCAAAAAACGACGGCCATGAAGTTTTGTCAGTATCTGAGGCTACAAAAAAGGCAGACATTATTCACATTTTAATTCCTGACATGGTCCAAGCAATGGTGTACAAAGAAGAGATTGCACCAAATCTTTCAGAAGGAAACGCATTATCATTTTCACATGCAGCAGCAATTTATTGGAAATGGATTGATGCACCAGAAAACGTTGATTTAATCATGGTAGCACCAAAGGGCCCAGGCTCTAAGGTACGTGAGACGTACTTACAAAATTTTGGAACCCCATCAATTGTAGCTGTAGAACAAGATAAGACAGGAAAAGCATGGGATAGAACACTTGGAATTGCAAAAGCAATTGGTAGTGCACGTGCTGGGTTAATTCAAACAACTTTCAAAGAAGAAGTTGAGACAGACTGGTTTGGAGAACAAGCAGANCTGTGTGGTGGTTCCGCATCTATGGTAGTAAATGCATTTGAGACTCTGGTGGAGGCTGGATATCAACCAGAAATTGCATACTTTGAGGTTTTACACGAANTAAAACTAATTGTAGANATGATCCAAAGATATGGTATTAATGGAATGTGGAGACGTGTTTCAGAAACTGCAAGATATGGTGGACTAACAAGAGGTCCAATGGTAATGACATCTGACACAAAAGAAAGAATGAAGAAAGTTCTAACAATGATTCAAGATGGNACGTTCAACGATGAATGGATAAAAAATTATCAATCAGAAGGTAAATCCGCATTTGATAAATATATGAAAGAACTAGACGGTCATCAAATCGAAACTGTTGGAAAACAGATGAGAAAAATGATGTGGCCTGATTCTACAGAATAATTATAATTTTCTTAATTTAGAAACGCCTTTTGTTATATGATCTATTATNAATTCTAGCGACGTACCTGGTCCAAAATTACCAGTAACACCTGACTTCTCTAATGCCTTTTTATCTTCTTCAGGTATTACTCCTCCACCCACAACAAGTACATCCTTTATTTTTCGTTTTTTCAATTTCTGTGCAACTCTTGGAAAAAGTGTACCATGTGCACCATTTAGAAGGCTTAGAGCAACAGCATCAACATCTTCATCCTCAACAATCTGTGCAATTCTGTCAGGTGTGGCAAACAAGCCAGAATAAATTACTTCCATTCCAGCATCACGAAATGCTCTACANAATACGAGCGCACCTCTATCATGTCCATCAAGACCAAGTTTTGCAACTAGTATTTTGATTCGACGNGTNTGTGTTTGCTGTTTCATAATGCTTANTTTGNTNGTTTGTTTTAAAATCTTTCTNGAAATTAGTCTNAGCTTTNTNANNNTAGGANTTTANNGATTTGAATTTTTTCATNGCCTGTTTNGCCANATNTTCCATNTCATCATGTGGAAATTCAGTTGGNTCATCATTAGCAAAATGTTCTTCACTTTTTTTATCTTTTTTTTCTTTCATGTCTATAGATGAATAAAAGAAATAATACGTTTTATTAAAGCAAACTGTATGATTTTTGTATGGATATCACTTCTGACCTCAAAAAAGCAAAACGTGGGGCAATCGCAAAGGCAATATCAATAGTTGAAAATGACCCAAAAGAGGCACGAAAATTAATAAAAAAAATATACAAAAATTCAGGCAAATCAATGATAATTGGAATCACAGGTCCCGCAGGAGCAGGTAAATCCTCATTGATAAACAAATTATCGTTAGAGTTGAGAAAATTGAAACTAAAACCAGCAGTTCTTGCAGTAGACCCTACAAGTCATGTGACAGGTGGCGCAATTCTTGGTGACAGAGTAAGGATGACAGAATCTACAGATTCTGGAACATACATACGAAGCATTGCATCAAGAGGAGCAACCGGCGCAATTGCACATTCAGTAAGAAATAGTATTAGAATTTTGGAATATTCAGGATTCAATCCAATTATTATTGAGAGTGTTGGAGCAGGACAAACAGAAATTGAAATATCCAAAATTGCTGATATAACTGTAGTCACATTTAATCCTCATACTGGAGATAGTATTCAGACAATCAAGGCAGGAATTACAGAAATTGGTGATGTCTACCTAGTTAACAAAAGTGACTTAGATGGGGCATCTCAACTATTTCAGGCAATACAAGATTTTATTGGAAATTCTCAACAGCAACCTACAATTCTCAAAACATCTGCTAAAAAGAATAAAGGAATCAAAGAACTTGCTAAAGTACTAAAAGAGATGATGTCATACAAAAGAAAATCTAAAAAAGATCTAGTCAAAAAACAGTTAGAATCAGAACTTCATGACATTGTTTTAAATAACGTTTCACAAGAAATCTCAACAATGCTTGGAAGCAGCAAGTCATTTTCAACTTATCTCAAGAAGGTTCAGGATAAAAAAATGGATCCATTTGAAGCTGCAGACAAACTTACGAAGAGTGTCTTGAAGTGATAAATCATGGTAGCAAAAAAACAAAAAACAGAAAAGAAAATTGTAACTGATTCTAATATTCCCGTAAGACAGTTTTACAAAAAACCATCAAAATCAAGTAAAGGTGAGCCTGGAAAATTTCCATTTACTAGGGGTATCCACGCTGGAATGTATCGTGACAGATTTTGGACTATGCGTCAATATGCAGGATTTGGCGATGCCAAACAAAGTAATGCAAGATACAAGTTCATGTTAGAAAAGGGTCAAACTGGAATTTCCATGGCATTTGATTTACCAACACAAATTGGGCATGATCCAGATTCAGTACAAGCAGAAGGCGAGGTTGGAAAAGTAGGAGTCTCAATATCATCATTGAAGGATATGCAGACAGTTTTCAATGGAATTGAATTGGGTAAGGTTTCTACATCCATGACAATCAATTCCACTGCATCAACACTTTTGGCTTATTACATTGCTGTTGGCCAATCACAAGGATTCTCAAGTAAACAGCTTAGAGGAACAACACAAAACGATATTCTCAAGGAATATGTTGCAAGAAATACCTACATCTATCCACCAGAACCATCAATGAGACTAATTGGTGATATGATTGGATACTGTGCAACTGAGGTGCCACAATGGTACCCTGTGTCAATTTCTGGATATCATATTAGAGAAGCAGGTTCAACTGCAGTACAAGAAATTGCATTCACATTAGCAAATGCAATTGAGTATATACAAACATGTATTGACCGTGGATTGAAAATTGATGATTTTGCACCAAGACTATCATTTTTCTTTTGCTGTACAATTGAATTCTTTGAAGAAGTAGCCAAATTTAGAGTTGCAAGGAAGATTTANGCAAAAATTCTCAAAGANAGNTTTCATGCAAAAAACCCTAAATCNTTACAATTAAAATTCCACACACAGACTAGNGGTGAATCACTTACNGCNCAACAGCCTGACAATAANATTGTCCGTGTTGCAATNCAGTCAATGGCNNCTGTATTAGGTGGTACACAATCACTTCATACNAATTCAAGNGATGAGGCATTAGCACTTCCAACNCAAGAGTCAGCAAAGATTGCCTTNAGAACTCAGCAAATTGTAGGNTACGAAAGTGGTATAACAAAAACAGTTGANCCAATGGCTGGNTCNTATTACTTGGAGGAACTNTGTGATGANATAGAAGAACANACATGGAAGTATCTCAAAANGATTGACAAGATGGGNGGTGCNNTAAAGGCTATTGAAAAAGGATTTTTCCANGCAGANATTAGACAAAATGCATACAGATTNAAAAAAGAAGTTGATGATGATTCAAGGNTTCTTGTTGGTGTGAATAAATTTNCTGATGAAGTAGAANCTAAACAAAATCTTTTGAGGATAGATGACTCTTTAGGCAGAAAGCAGGAGAAGGCAATTAAGGCTCTACGTAAGTCACGCGATAACAAGAAGACAACTGCAGCTTTATCAAAGATGCAATCAGTAGCAGAGTCAGATGAGAATCTAATGCCGTATATCCTGAATTCTGTTAAGTCACATGCAACAACTGGTGAAATTAGTAATACATTCCGTGAGNTATTTGGTGAGTATAAACCAAAGGAGATTTTCTAATGAAAATTGACCATATTGCAATTGCAGTAAATGATGTAGAGGNATCTGCCAAAGTGTATCAAAAGGCACTTGGTATAGACGAAATTGAATTTGAAACAGTTGAATCCGAAGGTGTTAAAGTTGCAATCATCCCTATGGAAAATGGGAGAATTGAGCTAATGCAGCCTACAAAAGACGATAGTCCAATTAAGAAATTTTTGGACAAGAAGGGACCAGGTTTACATCACATGGCATTAGAAACAGATGACATTGACGGTGAGGTCGAAAGGATGGAAGGTTGTGGTGTTCAATTTCTAGGTAAAGTAAGACCTGGTTCAGCTGGAACCAAGGTTACATTCATCCATCCAAAATCATTGGAAGGAGTTTTAGCAGAACTTTGTTCACATCCAAAATAATAACCTTAAAAAACGAAAGCGTAAGTCGATAGATATGCCAGATATAACTAGGTTCAATGACAAACAAGTTATGGGATTTATTGTAGTATTATTCAGTGCAATTGGGCTGTATCTTGCTGCAACAGGGTTTTTTGACTAATCTAACAAACCGTTAAATTAATCAATTTAATCACAATATCGTTTGAAACTATCCTATATCATAATTGTTCTTTTTGGACTAATCCTTTTACCAAATATCCTATTTGTTGATGCTGCTGATTTAGACACAGACCCATTTTCTGCTGGTACACAATTTGATTCAAAACCACTAGATGAGGCAGAACAAGAGGACAAAGAGGTTTCAGATATTTGGACAATTTCTATAATAATTGTTGCGTCATTACTTATAGTACGAATTGCGTTTAAAATCATTAAAAAACGCAGAGCACGATCTGACTAGTTAACTCATCGGAGCNGGTGGCAGTTTGTTAAAACAATCAGCACACAGGTCATCCCTAGTGGTCATTCCTCTAGGAAGTTTAAAATTGAATTTTCTAACATCAGAAACTGAGAATTTCTGTGAGAATCTTCCAAGCTCTTTCTTGCATTTGTAGCAGAGATGTTTTCCCTCTAATAGAAATCTGAGATTTAATCTACTTAGAGTAGGTAAATCTGTCACTCCAAAAAACACCATTACATTAACTAATTGAGGATGGTCAACAATCTTTTGATCAAGTGTTTCCCTTTCACCAGCGATCGCAAGATCAAGCATTTTATTCCATTCAGAAGTTAGTATTTTTACATATTCATCGATTTTTTTAGTTCCATCCTCAGTGAGTTCTAGGACTATCTTTTTTTGCCCAAGTANTCCTGTTTTAGTTGTTGTTGTAATCATTTGGCTTTGGTCTAAGATACCAAGCGTTTTTTCTAATTCTTCATTCTTAATTTTTAGGATATTTTTTATGTCACGAAATGTCTTTACACCACGATTTATGAGTTCAAGAATTTTCAAATCCTCATCTTCATATTCCATAAATTACATAAAATTAGACCATTTTAAAAACTGATTAGGTACAGTTGTGCCTAAAATCCTTTTAAGTCATTCTGGTATTATAGGATGGGTCTCAGCCATACCTACGAATCGTTGAAAATTAGCTGGTATTACTGAGACCACTATCTTGATTTCTCCTTAATTATATTTAAGGGATGACAAATTTTTTTCATAGTGCTAACTTGTGAAATTTATAGTGCCAAGTATTTAGGTTTAAAATCGGGCTACAAAAATCTGGTATATAAGATTTTTTTTTGTCCAAAAAATCAACAGCTTTATTTACTATAATTTAACAGATGTTTTGTTGAAAATTAGCTGGTTAGTAGTACTTTTAGCATTTGCAGTAGGATCAAGTATATTTCTAGCAACACCATCTGCAGAAGCNGCTGGAGTTATCGAAGGTGAGTTTNNNCTNGGTGAAGTTCTAGACGAATCTNTTGGCTGGTTTATTGTNGTAGGNCTTGGAATGGTNTTNGCAGGTATTATTTCAGCNGAAATTAAAATTGAAGANAAATATCTTGGTCATGTACAAAACTCNGAGTTNTTTAANACTGCCGGTAGAGTTATCAAGACAGGATTAACTGCAGCAGCAATTGTATCTGCCTGGACATGGGCTGCAACACTGCTTCAATCTTCTACAGTAGCATATCTTTATGGTGTAAGTGGTCCATTTTGGTATGCAGCAGGCGCAACAATTCAGGTTCTTTTATTCGGTATTTTGGCAATTGAGCTAAAACGAAAGGCTCCAAATGCTCACACATTCTTAGAAATCATCAGAGCACGATTTGGTGCTGGTACTCACAAAATTTTCTTAGGTTTTGCATTAACTTGTAACATGATTGTAACTGGAATGCTCCTTTTAGGAGGTGCA
>PAAH01000027.1 GCA_002698885.1 Nitrososphaerota archaeon
CTTTAAAATATCTGGATTCATTCCTAAACACATACTACATCCAGATTCCCTCCATTCAAAATTTGCATCTTTGAAAATTTTATCAAGACCCATCTGTTCTGCTTCATGTTTCACCATTTGTGAGCCTGGTACTATCATCGCATTCAAATTTGGAGAAACATATTTTCCCTTAACAACTTCCGCTACATCAATCAAGTCTTCTATTCTAGAATTTGTACAAGAACCTATGAATATTCTATCTAATTGAATTTCTGTTATAGGAATACCTGGTTCTAAATCCATGTATGAAAGTGCTTTTTCTGCACTACGTGTTTTAACAGAATCACCTTTACCAAACTCTTCTGGTGAGGGAATATTTTCTGTTACATCACAAACCATTGCAGGGTTTGTTCCCCAGCTTACTTGTGGAGCAATTTGATCAACATTAATTGTATAACTTTTGTCAAACTTTGTGTTCGGATCAGTTTGTAATTCTTCTTTCCAACCAGTAACCAATTCATTATAATTACTTGGTGTAAATTCACGGTTATTCAAATAATCAAAGGTTTTTTCATCAGGGGCAATAAGTCCTGCTCTCGATCCTGCTTCAATTGACATATTACAAATTGTCATTCTTTGCTCCATTGAAAGATCAGATATTGCATCTCCACGATATTCCAACACGTGGCCTGCTCCACCAGCAGTTCCTATCTGACGAATTATACTAAGAATGATATCTTTTGAGGTGATTGTAAACGAATTCTTTCTCTTTCCAGTCGCAATTATTTCAAAAGATTTTGGTTTTTCAAGCCATAATGTCTGTGTTGCCAAGACATGTTCCACTTCACTTGTTCCAATTCCAAATGCAAATGCACCAAATGCGCCTTGTGTAGATGTATGACTGTCTCCACAAACAATTGTTGCACCAGGTAAAGTAATACCAAGTTGGGGACCAATAACATGAACAATTCCTTGATTTTTACTATGACTACCAAAAAGACGAATTCCAAAATCTTTGCAATTATTTTCTAATGTTTGGATTTGTATTGATGAGGTTTCGTCTAATATAGGCAATGATCTGTCGGTGGTAGGTATGTTGTGATCAACTGTAGCAATTGTAAGATCAGGTCTTCTTACTTTTCTATTGTCTGTACGTAATCCTTCAAATGCTTGTGGTGATGTAACTTCATGAATTAAGTGTCTATCAATATAGATTAATGATGGCTCATTTTCCTTTTCCATAACAACATGTGAATTCCAGATTTTTTCAAATAATGTTTCAGACATTCTAAATAATCACTTTTTATATTTGAACAAGCCACCAGCAGAAATTATTTTTGCAATTATTTCTGAGAATGGTTTCATTGAATATGTCTCATTTTTTGAAATATTTTTTATTTCATTTTTTTCTATGTTAATTTCTAGTTCATCATTATTTGAAATTGTTTGGTATGTTTTTTCATCTATCTCAATTGGTAAAAGAAATGCTCCATCTACAGAATTTCGATAAAAAATCCTTGCAAATGACACTGCCAATACTGCTTTAATTCCACATGTAGAAAGTGCAATTGGAGCATGTTCCCTAGACGAGCCACACCCAAAATTCTTTCCAGCTAAAAGAAAGTCACCTTCATTAACCTTAGAATGAAAATCAGGATCTAATCCTTCCATAGCATGTTTAGCTAGTTCGTTATAATCATGAATTTTGAGATAGGTACCTGGTATGATTACATCTGTATCTATGTTATCTCGTTCATATTTTATTACACTGCCTTTCAATTCAAATCCCTCGGATCAGTAATTTTACCTGTTACAGCAGATGCAGCAGCAACTAATGGTGATGCAAGATAAGTCTGAGAATCAATATGACCCATACGACCAGGAAAATTTCTGTTAGTTGTGCTAATACATATTTCATCTTTTGCTAAAACACCCATGTGTGCACCACAACATGCTCCACATGTAGGTGGACCAACCATTGCACCTGCATCCATGAATATTTGCAATAATCCCTCCTGCATTGCCCTTTTGTATATTGAGATTGCGGCTGGTAATACTTCTGTTCTTATCTTCACTTGTTTACCTTTGAGAATTTTTGCAGCAGCCAAAAGATCTTCATATTTTGCACCAGTACAAGAACCAATGTAGGCTTTGTCTAACTCAATTGATGAGACATCTCTAACAGAAGTAATATTTTCTGGAGAAAATGGTTTCGCTACAATTGGTTCAATTTCAGATGCTTCATATTCAAAAATTTTCGCATATTCTGCGTCTTCATCTGATTTTATTTGGTTTATGTTAGTTGCACCACGTTGTTGCAAATAGTTTAAAGTTTTTTCATCTGCCTCAATTATTCCATTCTTAGCACCAGCCTCTGTTGTCATATTTGTTAATGTCAATCTACTCTCAACTGACATTTCATCAATTCCACTACCTCCAAACTGCATNGTANTNTAAGCACCACCATCAGTACCAATATCACCNATAATCTTCAAAATGAAATCNTTAGCCATNACATGNTCTGGNANTTTNCCATTTAGNTTGAAATAGAAAGTTTCAGGNANNTTGAACCATATTTCACCATTTANTAATACATATGCAACATCTGTNTGACCNANACCACATGCAAATGCACCNANTGCACCAGTNGTATTTGTATGAGAATCACCNCCAACATANACNTCNCCNGGNGAAACTAATGCTTCTTCATGTGATAATGTATGACANATTCCNTACTGACCCATTCCATATTTGAAATGTTTCTCTATTCCATACTTTTTTGTAAATTCAGATAATTTTACTATGTTTTCAGCAGAAATCTTTTCTGCTGTAGGAACAAAATGATCTTCTGCAACCCAAACTTTTGATGCATCATGTAATTGTGATGTATCAATTCCCTGAGTATTCAATTTATCAAATACTTTGATTACACCTGGACCTGAAACATCATGTATCATCACCTTGTCAACCTTTGCAAATACTACATCATCAGGCGATACAGTATTCTTACCAGAAGCACGTGCAAGTATTTTTTCAGTTATATTCATGAACGACAATGCCAATTCTTGAGATTAAAAGCTTTTCAAAACAATAATTAGAGAATAATGAGTAATTATATTGTGGTATTAACAGTTATTCCTCTAAAAGCAAAGCGGCAGAAAGGTAGTTTTGATTTATTTGATGAAATATCTAAAATTTTTTCTAACAACAAAATTNTGCTAAAAAATGGAGATGTAATTGTAATTTCAAGCAAATATGTTGCTAATTCACAAGGTAGAATATTAGATACAAATTCAATATTTGCATCAAAAGATGCTGAAAGCATTTCTAAAAAATTTAAGATTAAGCCAAAATTTGCTGAAGTCATACTGAGAGAATCAGATAAAATATTTGGTGGTGTATCNGGATTTGTGATAACATCATCTGATAACATTCTTGCGCCAAATTCTGGAATTGATAAATCAAATTCTGATGGTACTAAATTAATTTTATATCCTGAAAATCCATATCAAGTAGCTGAAAATCTAAAAAGAAGAATTTTTGTAAAACATTCAGTTAATGTTGGAATAATAATTGTAGATAGCAGGTTAATGCCAGCTAGAGTTGGAACAATTGGTGTTGCAATTGCTTGTTCAGGATTGGAGCCGGTCAAAGATTTACGTGGGGAGATAGATCTGGATGGTAATCCATTAAAGGTAACGTTTCAAGCTACTGCAGATAATTTGGCATCAATTGCAAATCATAAGATGGGTGAGGGCTCAGAATCTCAACCAATTGCAGTAGTAAGAGATTCTCAATGTAAACTGATAAGTAGAAAGATATTACATAGTGAAATGACAATTTCACATGAACAATGTGTCTATGTTAGAGGCTTTGCAAATAGACTGGATTAATTATTTTAAATACAAGGTTTTTGAAGTGAATTAAAATGCAATACATGACAAAATATCCAAAGACCATAGAATTAATGGGTGGAATAAAGGAAAAAATCTTTGTTGATAAAAAAACTGGTGTTGAAGAACTCCATGTTGTTGTAAAAGAAAATGTAGAAAAAATTCAAAATATTCTTTTTAATGAGGGTGCAACAAAAGTCAAATTTGAACATAAACAGCCATTTCAAATTGGTAGCGGATTTTCACTAAAATTAAAAAAACCATGGGAGATGCATATCAGACTTTTTGATATTAAAAAAGGAATGGTTTCAATTCAAGCAGAGGTAGAAATTTCAAGGGATTATCTTCAACATCTATTCAGTCAACGTACACCTGTAATTTATGAAATTGAAACTATTATGAAGAAATATGATATTGAATATCAAGTATGGAATAACAGAATTAGCAAATACATTCATAAAATTTTCGAAAACTATAAGATAAAAATTTCTACGCCTGATATACCCGTATTTGCATGGAAACCAATGCTGTTTATGATTAGCACAGTGGGTCTCATGTATTTGTGGAAATATATTCATACAGTTTGAAACTTTAATTATAATTCATAATTCTTGGTAATATTGTCAAAAGAATCACAGACTGTTATAATCAAACACTATGGAGTATCTCCATGGGAAATTAATGTTATTACAAGTCTTCTACAAAAAAAATTTTATACAAAGGATGAAGAATTTGAAAGAGATTATGAAAGTAAATTTGTGAGTATGATTAATGTACCAATCCCGTATTCATTCGATGAAGAATTTTTTAAATGGTTTGAGTATAAAGAGTGGGAAAAAGTAAAAGGAATTTTTAAGGAAATGAAAAGGCGTAGAGGGGATGGAAAAGCAATTAAAATTAATCTTAGTTTTGCGGGAGACCCATTAATTAGGTTTATAGTTGATTCTGATGAGGGGCAATGGTTTCGTACATCTGTAGAAAAAATAGACTTTGTCTTAGAATTATTACCATATCATCTAGATCCAAAAAAAATACCTGAAAATGTAACAGAGGTAGTCTATAGTTTTGATATTAATGCAGTGAGATGGAGAATGATGACTGTGGTATCAAATGGAAACGAATTTCTTAACTCAAAAGACGGTTGGAAGATGATTACTTGATATCTTTTTCTAAAGGCTCAACCATTTCATGCAAAATACCATATTTTGTTTCAATAAATTCTATAGATTCTTGCAGTTTCTTTGATTTCCCATATTTGTAACGAATCAATTCACGATGGTGCCAGAAGGTTTTTCCTTCATCCACTGTAATAGTAGTAAAATAATCTGTCCCCTTGATTGAATCNGGTAATTTCATAGAGTATGGAAACAAANATTCTACTACAAACCANTCATCTCCATCAGGATAGTCAGAACCTGTTTCAATATCAAAGAAAATATGTAGTAAGTTAGATTTCATTAAGCCATAATCAGTTATTGATGGATGATTTACATTTGATTTCTTAAAATCTAATTTCATTAACTCAGTTTCNAAAAAACCTTTGATAATTGACTTTCNAAATATTTTATTTGCTTCTACTATGTTCAATTGTATAACTATATCCTAAAGACTGTCTAATATCGTTATTCATTTTTTAAACATCTAATGAGTCTAAGATATTGCTAATGTTTGTAATAGATTTACCATGCTGAGAAATTTTTTGTGAAGATGATGGATTTTCTAAATAATTTGGAATTTTATCAGTCAGCCTTCTAGTAAATGGTGTAATTAATTCATTTTTATAGAAAATTCCAGTAGGAATTTTTGAATCCCATTCTAATGATTTTACAATTGCCTGTGTTTTTTTCTGATTTAATTCAGTTTCGTCACTAAAGTGTACAACCGGATCATAGTCAGTATCCTCTAGTTTGTAAATACGTGGCATTGGTTTTTTGGTGGTCTCATCAATTCTATCTTCACCGCTAAACCAATCTCGCGTGTTGATATCATTGTACGTCGGACAGGGTTGTAAGACATCTAAAAATGCAAGACCCTTATGTTGTACTGCAGCAATAATTAGATCTTTTAATTGACGAACGTCATACGAGTAACCTCTAGCAGCAAATGTAAATCCACTAGCAATAGCTAATCCAATTGGATTAACATTATAATTGGTGTTAGGTGTAGGAAGGGATTTAGTTTTTTCACCCAGTTTTAGAGTAGGAGATGCTTGACCTTTGGTTAATCCATAAACAGCATTATCAAATATTATGTATGTCATATCCACGTTACGTCGACCAGCNGCAACAAAATGACCTGCACCAATTCCAAGACCATCACCGTCTCCNCCTACAGCAATAATTTCCAGATTGGGATTTGCAATTTTAGCACCTTGCGCAAAAGTTAGAACTCGTCCATGCAGAGTGTGTACTCCAAAAACATTAATGAAATGAGATGTCTTTCCAGAGCATCCAATACCTGAGAATATTGCAGATTGATGTCGAGGAATTTCCATTTCTGCTAATGCCATTTGAATAGCATTAACAATTCCAAAGTCTCCACAACCAGGACACCAATCATTATGTACATCNGTTTTAAAATCNCCTACTTTAAGCACCATATGTNAAAACCTCTCTTTTTTGNGCATTGTTNTTANNAATTTTTTTTAANGTNTCGTATANTTCAGTACAAGTCATTGGTCTTCCTGTGAATTTTAGAATNTAATAATCAGGATCTTTTTCNAANTTTTGCCTAATTAATGAGCCAAGTTGNCCATNNTAATTTGNTTCAANATTGATAATAGTTTTAGANTTAGAAAGANATTTTTTTAANAGTTCTTTTGGGAATGGATGTANNAGTTTAATTTCAATAAAACCAANATCGATTCCATCATTTTTTAACATNTCAATTGCNTCAAGNATNGGACCTTGNGTTGANCCCCATGAAACAATACAAAAATCACCTTCAGAATGNTGTANTATTTGTTCAGATTNAGGAATTTTTTCAAGNATGTAANCTAAACGNGATTGTCTTTTATCCATCNTTTCCANACGGTTTACTGGATCNTCAGATATGTGNCCTTGTNNGTCACTTTCATCNCCAGTATTCCAAAATATTCCATTTTCNAAACCTAATTTTGATCTAGGGGATATTCCATCTTCNGTATGTGCAAATCTGTTATAATTATCTNAAGNAATTTCTTCTANNANTTTTCCTCTATCAATNTTNACTNTGGTTTCATCAAATCTCTCACAAGTAGTAACAGAACTAGCAATNAATTTNTCTAACATGTGTATGACAGGNACTTGNAAAATATCAGCGTAATTAAANACCTGAGTTGTATCATAGAAACTATCTGANACATTACCAGATGCATANACAATNCTAGGAAATTCTCCAACACCTGAATTTATTGCACANANTAAATCATCTTGACCATGACGTGTAGGCAANCCNGTTGATGGTCCACTTCTTTGATAAAATGTAATAACAACTGGAACNTCATTAATTCCTGCCCAACTCAAACATTCAATCATCAATGCAAANCCNGGTCCNGAAGTACATGTTGCAGAACGTACACCAGTTAAAGAAGAACCAATTGCCATACCTATNGCNGANATTTCATCTTCAGTNTGNANTACAAGNGTNGAACCAGGACGATCTTCATTAATTTCAAGTATTTCATTAGTTTCAAGAAAATTACTTTCATCAGTTGCNGGAGTTATTGGATAGTATGATTGNAATCTACANCCAGNNATNATTTTTCCAATNGANGTNCCATAATATCCTTGAACAAGAATTGTATTATCTTGAATNTCTTTTGTCNCAAATTTNAGATTATTNTGTTCAAATTTTGCAGCAGCATAATTGTAAGCAAAATTTGCAGCAGACACATTAATCTCAGCTATGGATTTCTTCTTTGAAAAAATTGAATTCACAGATTCTGTTAGTTTTTCAGAAGGNATCATTAATAGTCCAAGAGAGAGTGAAACTCCAAGAACATTAAACATACGACTCATATTTTTAATTCGTGGATTTTCCAATTTTTCAGATAATTCAGTTAAAAGACTACGAAACGAAACAGAATTAACTTTCACACCATTTTCAGATGCTAAATCTAACATTCCTTTAACAGTTGCTTCTTTATTTTTGGATTTTAGAAGATTTTCCAGCCTGCCTTTAAAATCATTTTCAAATGTAATAACATCTGAAACTCGCATATTTTCTAAAGTTGAGTCATAAATAATAATTCCATTTTCTAAAACATCATCAGCATGACGGAAGATAGTTTCTGCATCAAATGCAATTAGTAAATTTGTTCCTTTTATACTTGAACGGATTTTTTTATCAGATATACGAACTGCAAAATAGCTATGTTCACCTTTAATGTTTGAATAATATTCACGTTTTCCAAATACTTGATATCCCATTTTTGAGAAAACCTGAGAAAAAATGTTTGCAGCAGTTTCAACACCACTACCTTGTGGTCCGCCAATCATCCATGTAAAGTCAGTAGCCATTCTATCCACCCGTCGCCGCATCAAATAATGCACATTCACATTTATCACGTTCACCACAATATGGGCAAACACAAATACATTGTTCAATTGGTTTTTTACATTCAGAACAATTTAGAAGTTCATCAGAAGACAATATCTCTAGTAGTATTAAATATTATAAATGGTTTGACCATACATTCAATGAAAAAACGTTTCAATGTGTTAGTTACAAGACGCCTGCATAGATCTGCACTAGAAGAGTTAGAGAAGAAATGCAATGTATACTTGCATTCAGGGAAAATTCCAATTCCAAAAAAAAATCTAATAGATAAAATTAAAGATGTGGAAGGGCTAATTTGCCATCCTTATGATACAATAGATGAAGAAGTCATCAGTAGTGCAGAGAATCTCAAAGTAATTAGTACTTTCAGTGTAGGCTTTGATCATATTAATATAGAAATTGCAAAATCTCGGAAGATCAAAATTGGTTATACCCCAGAAGTTTTGACAAATGCAACAGCCGAGTTAACAATAGGATTAATTTTAGATGTATTAAGAAGAATTTCAGAAGGAGATAGAATTGTTCGCAATAAAAAATGGAATCAGATTTTTGGTGCATATGATTATACAGGAACCGAAGTTTCAGGTAAAATTATTGGAATTATAGGAATGGGAAGAATTGGTAGAGAGGTTGCAAAGAAGGCAAATGGTTTGGGCATGAAAGTGATTTATCATAATAGAAAACCAGTATCAAAGAGATTAGAAAGAATGTTGAAAGCAAAATATGTCTCAGAAAATACCATCTACAAAAATAGCGATATAATTTCACTTCATATTCCTTACAATAACAATACACATCATTTAATAAATTCAAAAATTTTTAAGAAGATGAAAAAAACTTCTTTCTTGATAAATACATCTAGAGGAAAAATTGTAAATGAAAAACATTTAGTTACTGCATTAAAAACAAAACAGATTCAAGGTGTAGGAATGGATGTATACGAAGTAGAACCAATTAAGAAAGATAACCCATTATTAAAATTAGAAAATGTTGTCTTTGCACCACATGTTGGAAGTTCAACTAAAGAAACAAGACAAAAAATGTCAGATATTACAGCAAAAAATCTAATTTCAGGATTAGAAGGAAAAAGATTACTTTATTCAGTTTAATCTAATTGGATAAGCATATCATCGGGATTACCCTTAACACAGTCAGTTCCTACTGCTTTTAGTTTCTGAAATTCTAGTGTCCCATCAGGTATTTTTCCTATTTTTTGAAGTTCAGCAATTTTTACAGATACAACATCCTTGTGTTTTTCACATGTAATTCCAACCATGTAAGAATCATCATTATGAACTATTTCTACAACGTATTCAGGAGGATTTACACAATCACGATCATTTTGTTTTACAGAACATCTGTCAGGTAGCATAAGAATACCAATTTGAGGGAATATTAAATTTGTTCTATTATAGAATTAAAATCCCACAATGAATTTTTTTGAGATTTAGGATTATTCAAGATTCCTTTATTCTGTAATTTTTTAACAACCAAAGCAGAATATGCAGGTGCCCCAGTTGCACCTGGCGAGTTATAATTTACAATATGAAATGAATTATGACCTTCACGCTCCATAACATCAGGTATAAAATTTCCTTCAGGAGAAACAACAGGAGTACGTATTCCTGCAGTTCCTTTCTTGGTGAAATAACTTGGTTCAAGTGAAGGGATGAAATTCATTACACGTTGAATCATTACATCTTTTGAGATCGAGCTTCTAAATTCATGTGTAATTAAAGATAAGAAATCAGGATTGAGAAATAATTTTTTTGCACCACCAGTTAAGATATCGCCTAACTTTGATATTGTAGTCTGTATATCAGTTACAAACCCATCATAAGTTTCAGGCGTGGGAACAGGCACAGCATTAGGACCAATTTCAGTAGTTCCATTTGCACGTTTAATCCAATGAGGATCNAGAAATGGAAACTCAGNATGTCTTGCAACGGAATAGATGTTTGTTTTTACAATATCAGCATAGTTACTATCAGCTATCCAATATTCACCTCTGAAATGAAGATCAGAGTGTGATTCAAACAAATCAAATTGCTTTGCAATATCAAGCGAATTACCACCAGAGCAGTTGATAATATATTTACACTCAATAGATGAATTGTCTGTGAACTTGATTTGAACAGAATCATTTTTCTGTTGAAATGATTTTACAGTTTTTTGAAAAATAAATTCTGTAGAATTTTGTCTTGAAATATTCTTAATTTCTTGAGTTAGTTTTGAATAATCAGTTGATACATCATCTTTGCAAAGTAACCCAGAATAACATTCAAGATTTTTTTCTTTTTGTTTTAATCCATTGGAATCAAGTATTAACAAACTATCCTCATTTACACCATTTTCTATTCCCCATTTTTGATATTTTTCCAATGTTTTATGTTGCAATTCATCTATTGCAACTTCTATCGTTCCAATCTCCATCCAGGGAGATTGAGTTTGTATTGCAAGTGTTTTCCACAAATTACGGGAGAGGTATGCAGATTTTGCAAAAATTTTTTTCTTTTCAGGATCAAGATAGAAAGGAGTATGGACTACGCCAGTATTTCGACCACTAGTATGTTTTGCAACATCAGATTCTTTGTCTATCACACATACACTTGAATCATAAAGATTTGAAATCCAATATGAGATTGTTGTACCTAAAATTCCACCACCGATTATACCAATATCAAAATTTTTCAATGAGTTCAATCATACTTGCTTAAATTTTAAATTAAAGATGGCGCCGGGAGAGAGATTTGAACTCTCGATCCCTTGCGAGAACGCGCTTTATGGTTTGGTAATTTCCAGGCGCGCGCCCTACCAGGCTAGGCGACCCCGGCANTANCTTTCGCCAAATTACAACTAGAATATCATTATAAAAATGCACTAGAAATGAATTATTTCAAAATATTGATTGTGACAATTTTCTCTATAATTTCTTCCTCAATGGTAATTGCTTTAACTGAAATTTTGTATGCACCCTCAAGAATTTGGGTTTCATCGTTTTTTAGCTGATTCCAAANAAATTCAACTTCTTCATGAGATTCAAGTTTTGAAATAANCTGNGANGAGATNGGTGAATANANNGGTATNCTNTCTAANTGCTTAATNACTAAACCATAAGAAGTGTCAGNNAATNCTAATTCATCNGTACCAGAGTTAACNATCTTNATTGTAATTGGTTCNCCAAGTTTGAAATCAGTTTTTTCTGTNACTANTGATANNGANGTNCCATCAACATANACNANTTGTTCCTCAATTCCAAATTCATACAAAAATATTCCAAANAATGGACCNGCTATNACACCNAATNNAATNGCTAAAATNAATCCNNTTGGAAACATTTCTTTTTGNCTCCTTATTCTTTTGGAGATGGACTGGTTCTCCAACTTTTAGGATATGTNTTTGGTTTCATAATAATTCTTTTTGTTTNAAATGCATANCCTTTGTTNTTTTCTTTAATTTCTGATTCTGATAANAANGCTTCTGCAAGTGCAANTATCTCTCCTTTTTGAGAGTATANNCCAACTAGNTCACCNTGTAAAAGATTTGGAGATATTTGTANTATGCCTGGNATNGCAAGCTGTGCACCATGACATAAAGAATCAATTGCTGANTCNCGAATNACTACTGATTTAATTTCACTTAATGTNTGNTCTATCGGNAAAATAATTTTNTTAAGTTTTGTTCCATCNNCAGTTTCNTTCCANGTATAATANGCATCTGCTACTTNATGCATTGTTACTAACTGTTCNTCAGNAAATTGATGAACTCTTCGANCGTCNTANTTCNATCATAGAACCNCCAAAANCTANAATTTCTCCNATATCATAATATAATTTTCTAATGTATGTNCCAGCCTCNCANANAACNCGNANTANNACTAGTCTNTCTTTNTGNTCNAGNAATTCTAATTCNTAAATAGTNCTNGTTCTTGTTTGACGNACNACCGANGAACGTTGAGGTGGTTTTTGANANATTTCNCCTTTGAATANNTCNANAGTNTGAAGTANTTTCTCTTTTGANGGNANTGAATGNAAACGACCTANACCAATGTATTCNTTTGGTCCTANTANTAAAACACCNAATGCNTTAGTTCCTTCNCCTAANCCTANTGGAAGNACNCCAGAAACTTGTGGATCTAATGTACCACTATGNCCAATCTTAGGAATTTCTAGAATTCTTTTTGNCCATGCAACAACTTCATGNCTTGTAGGACCTGGTGGNTTATCAACTAGAATTAGACCATATTCTAAAAGTTGTTNAATNGTTCTTTGATCATATTTTACACCATNNTCTGGATNTGTAATATCNTCATCAATTNTTACTANATTNTCTAATTGTTTNANAGTCAAAGTAATTCTCTCACAGTNGNTTTTGCAATATCNAGNACCTCTTCNGCATTAAGATCATCTGTATTGATNATCTTATCAAATACTGAAAGATCCTCACCGAATTCAAAATTATAAAGTGATTTGTAAATTTNCTTATTTTCATCAAATCTTTTTTTTACNACTTNTAATGCANCNAATTCNGTAACNTTATCACGNGTTTTCATCCTNTTTGCACTATTTTCAAAACTNCCTGAAAGCCATAACTTGATACCNTCATTAACTAACCATGGNAGAGTATANCTTGTAATNACNACATTNCNNTGATGAAAATNNTCCTGTAATTTCTGATCAACTTTTTTATCGAATTCAGGGTTGGTTTTTCGTTTGTCTAGAAAGTTCATTCCATCTTGAGTATCCCACCAATCATCACCTTTTGATGAAAATCCTTCCTCTTCTGCCA
>PAAH01000028.1 GCA_002698885.1 Nitrososphaerota archaeon
GGAACAAAAATTCCATGGGATAATGATTGGTTAGTTGAAAGTTTAGCAGATTCGGTGATCTATATGTCATTCTACACTATGGCAAAATTTGTCAATTCAGGAGAAATCTTGGCAGAGAATATGTCGGATGAATTTTTCACTTATATTTTCTATGGAACAGGAGATTCTGAAATAATTGCAAGCGGTGCAAAGATTACAATAGAAAAACTAGAAGAGATTAGAAATGAGTTTTTGTATTTCTATCCAGTTGATTCTAGACATTCAGGTAGAGATTTGGTTCCGAACCACTTGACATTTTTTGTTCTAAATCACGTTGCAATATTTCCTAAAGAACACTGGCCAAAAGAAATTGTTGTGAATGGCTCTGTCTTGATGGACGGAAAAAAGATGTCAAAATCAATGGGTAATATCATTCCATTACGTAATGCAGTTAGAAAATATGGTGCGGATCCAATTAGATTATCAATACTGATCTCAGCCGAACTTTTACAAGATGCTGATTTTAATCTAGAAACAATCTCAAGTATTAAAAATAGACTGGAGTCTATGCATGGGGAATGCATAAAACTCAGTAACCCTGGAAAGATAGGAACCGAGCCTGAAGATATATGGATACAAAGTAGACTATCAAAATTAATTTCTGATGTAACTGATTCCATGGAAAAAATGCGTCTTCGTGAATCATTACATCATATTCTGTATGGATTTGACTCTGATCTTCAATGGTATGTAAAAAGAGCAAATGCAAAGAACAGAGATAATATTTCGGGTGTTCTGAACAAAGTTCTTACAACACGTATTTCTATGCTCTCACCATTTGCGCCTCATATAGCCGAAGAGATGTGGGAAAAATTAGGAAATTCCGGAATGGTTTCGAAATCAACATGGCCAAAAGAAGAAGAACAAGCAGATGATAAAGCAATACAAAATGAGAGTCTACTTAGTCTGGTAATGAATGATATTTCAAATATTACCAAAGTGACTAAGATTACACCTAAAAAAATTATAATCTACACAGCAGATAATTGGAAATCAAAAGCATACCAAAAAATTTTAAGTGGAGTTATTTCAGGGGAAACAAATGTTGGTGTATTCATCAAAGAGTTAATTTCACAAAAAGAGACAGAAGATGTTAAAAAAGATCCTGATTTTGTGAAGAAAACACTAAAAGATATCTTATCAGAACCAACAGAACTAAGAAAAACAAAGATTAATGCAGGAGAGATTGATGAGAGTGAAATTATTTCTAACGAGCTTTCATCACTAATAGAAACTGATTATGGAATAAAATTACAAGTTTTTTCTGAGAATGATCCTGAAAAATATGATCCAAAAAATAAAGCAAGAATGGCAAGACCTTACAAACCAGCAATATTAATCGAATAAAACTCTAGAATTGTATTTATTGGGTACTAACAAATCTACGATAGATGAAAATTGCTGTAATGGGAATGGGTGTAGCTGGAAGTTATCTCATGGCAAGACTCAAAGATTCGGAACATGAAGTAGTAGGTTACGAAAGAATGATACAAGAAAAACATGATTCGATTTGTGCGTGGGGAACAATAAAAGAAGAATTGGTGAATTTTTGTAAAAAGACAGATAGGAATTTTGATGATTTTCTAATTCACGATGGTAAAAACATGCATGTCAAGATGAATAATAATGTTAAATTTGATATTGGTTTGAAGGGACTCTGTACCTATAACAAATTAGGATTGATTCAAGATTTCATAAAAGATTCTAACGTGATTTATGGTGAAGCCCCACCATTAGCAGAACTCGAAAAAGAATATGATATGATTGTAGATTGCACCGGATTTCATAGAGTGTATCTGCCAAAGATGGAGCAGGATTTCTTCTTACCAACGTATGAGTATAAGGTTGAATATGAAAATGGAGTGCCTTATGATGATTTTTACATTGAGCCTTTCCCAGGAATGTCAGGATATTTTTGGTATTTCCCACTGGGAGAGAAATTTGCGCATATTGGTGCAGGGGATTACAACAAAAATCATGTTAAAGCAACAGATGACTTTCTAAAAAAACATGGAGGAAAAATAGTTGCAACCAAAGGACGTCCCATTAGATTGGCTACTCCAGATAGATGCAAGCCATATTATTCTGGAAAAGTTGTTGGTGTAGGAGAATCGATTGGGACAGTATACGCACTGTTGGGTGAAGGTATTATCCCATCAATGCAATGTGTTGATATTTTCTTAGAGAACATGCACGACTTCAAAGCATATGAAAAGGCAGTTGAGAAACACTACAAAGTCTATGCTAAAGTGTTCAATTTTGTCAGAGCAAAAATTCATCACAATTTCAGTTTCTTGAAAGCATTACCNGACTTTATTGCAATATTNAGATACATGAAAAAGCATGAAGACCGATTTGGAATGCATATTAAAATGGGCGATTTGCTTAAAGTTGCAAAAGCCTAAGTCATAGTTAAAGAACCAAAACCATCCTTTAATGTTCTACTTGACTTGATATTATAATCATAAATTGTTGTAGAATATTCATCAAGAATTTCTTTCATAGAGTCTAGGGATTCATCAAGATAAAACCCTGGACAATCACCTGTGAATTGAAATGTGGCATGAACTCTTGCCCTACCTTGATCATATTGTGACCAGGTAGAGAATGGATANAGATANCANACNCCNGGACGNTCTGGATGAATTCCACATGNACCNTCCTTATCTAAAAANCTACATGAAATNTGAGTNCCATCATCTGCTTCAGTTTCATCNTCCTTTCTTTTCAAATTAATNTTAGTCATTANNGACAATCCACCNGATGGAGTNGGTTCATCATGTGTNGCAATCAATGTTTCTTTACTAATAAAATCGGAAGTNTTTTGATATTTTAGACCNNCACCTATTTGGATTAGGTCNTCTGATGTTAAAGGTANTCTACCTTGTCTATNNCANCAATTATGACAATCAGGCCAATAACATTTCCATAGAATGTATTTNTTTTCTTNTGGTAANTANGGAATATGAAANATTACATCTTTTACTTTCAGAGTAAAATCAGACACATTAGTGTATTTTCCAAGTATAAACTCACGAATGAGTGGATCAATGTCCCAATCCTTTTCAAGTAGAGTGAGGGAATCTAGAATTTCATTAGTCGACAATGAGTTATAACCATATTCTTAGATGTTATTAATGTTGAGAGAAAAGGGAAAATATGCCGCTGCAACAGAGAATAGAAGATTTGTTTGGAAAGAAATTGTTTGGCCATTAGTATTAGAAGTTAATGATGTATCATTTACGTTAAAACAATATCAACAAAAACGAGACGAAATTTGCAAAAAAANCAATGTAACAGTTTCAAGTANNTCTAGGGGATTAGCATCACTTATCCAAAANACAATGCTGTTTAAAGAATATGACGTTTATTCCATTCATTATAGACTAATTCCATATATGAGATTAAAAGCAGATTGTGATTATGCAACAGCATTNCATGAAACTAAGATAAGATNATCAAAAACCAAATTATTATATCCTATTTTTTGTAAAATTCCATATCAGCCCGGTAGTGTAGCGGCAAGCATAGGGGCCCCTGGAGCCTTTGACCTCGGTTCGAGTCCGGGCCGGGCTATTCTAATTTATTATCTTGAGGCTTGTGCGACTCGTTCTAGTTCGTTCTTTTTCTTTATTGAAGGTGAAGTTGTATCATTATTTGCAGACAAAATAAGATGTTCTGCAAGATATTCCTCTATAGGTTTAGGATTTGAAAATGTGGCTTCTTTAACGCCATCAGCAATAAATCTCAAAGCAAGATCAACTCTACGTATAGGAGCTACGTCAACAGAGACATGATATACTGTTCCACCATAAACAATTCTAGTAGTATCCTCATTTGGAGCTGAATTTTCAACTGCTCTAACTAAAACTTCAACAGGATTTTTGCCCGTTTTTAAATTAATTATCTCAAATGCAGTTTTGACTACATTTAGCGAATGAGTTTTTTTACCTGCCATTCTACCAGTGTTTTTTGCATATTTTTTTCCAAAATGCATTAATTTATTGGCAAGTCTTTCAACAATATTGACTTCAGCCTTATTGAATCGTTTCAATGCAGAACGACCAAAATCTAGGGGAATTATAAGTTGTTTAAGAGAGATTGCTGTCTTTAAGCCAATGTCATTAATGACAATATCAGTTGTATCCCATTTTCTAAATAAGAGTAGTTTTTGTTCAGTCATTTCTATCTCCTTGGCTTTTCTTTCTTACCTAAAACTAATTCACGTAAGGAAGTATCATTAACTTTAAAGATTTTAAAACGAACTCCTGGAATATCTCCCATTGCTCCTCCTTGTGTTGCACCCATTCCTTCAACATGTACTTCATCGTGTTCATCAATGAAATTCATTGCACCGTCACGGGGAAGAAATGCTGTTATAGATTTACCATTTTTAATTAATTGTACTCTGCAACATTTTCTAACAGCAGAGTTAGGTTGTTTTGCTTCAACCCCAACTTTCTCTAAAACAATTCCTCTAGCTTGTGGAGAACCAGCAAAAGGATTGGATTTCTTATCAAGACCTAATTTTCTGCGCTTGTATGTAGATATTGCCCAACGTTGTTTTTTTCTTTTTTCTTTTAAATCTCGGCCTGCAAATAATCCTAAAGGTGATTTTGCCATAATTACCACTCGAGTGATATCTCCTCACTATTAATTAATACACTTGTAATATCAAAATATCTTCTTGCAAGTAACCTTGCCTTTTCCGCATTACGACCTTCTCTGCCAACAACAACACCTTTCTTAGAATTATCAACAATAACAATAGCTTGTTGAGAACCATCAAGTCTTTCAGACATTTTAATTTCTAGGATATATTTTTCGTTTAAAATATTTTTTAAGAATTTTACAGGATCGTCTGAATATTCAACCAGTTCGANATTCNTATCAATTTTATTTTGGAGTTGTTTGATATGTGAACCACCTTTACCGATAGCTAATCCCATTTTTCCTTCATTTACTACAAAGATGATTCTATTCTGTTTTTCATCTTCAACACAGTCTCTAGCTGTTGCTTTTGTAATATTTTGAAATAAAGACATCAATCTCATCTGATCAGTTGTAAGCTTTATTTCTTGTGTCATTATTTCTCGTAAGTGATCCTAAAAATTTTAGAAGTCTCATTTAAACTTTGATTGCAAATTTTTATTGGAAAGGTATTTAACAACATCATTTNGTTTCNGTTTCTTTTAGTAATGATTTGATATCAGATTCAGAAATTTTTGGNANTGANACTGCNGATATTCTAAACTGNANTCCGCATAACTTACCAAGATTTACTGATGTGTCATCAAATTTTAGAGTGGTAATTTTTGATTTCTTTGCGTCTGTTTCAATCTTCTTATACATCTCTTCAGGAACAGATTTGGACAAAATAACAAGTTTGGATTTTGATATGGAATTCAATACTTGTTTTGTTCCTATCGTACATTCATTAGCCTTTAAGGCATCTTTCAAAGTTTTTTCAAGTAGTTTTTGCATTGTTGTACCTTTCAAAATTCAATTTAGGCGACTTATAGATTTATTGGAATTGTTAATATCCACGACTATTTCTATCAGGTTTGTCAATGTTTGGATTTCTAAATCCGTGTTTTTCCATCATATGATTCAAAAATCTAATGTCATTTTCAAATTTTTCTCCACATACAGAACAAACTGACATATGATTTTTCTAAGAATCATGTAATTTTAGCGTATTTGAAGATAAAAGATGCCAGTACCACTGCTTCCCAACGGCTCTCGCATGTTAGTAACACAGCAGCGACATTGGGTTTGACTTCCAGGTTCGGAAAGGGACTGGGTCGCACCCCAACGCTATGACCGGCTTAAACCATCTAATTTCCTCTTCTCTATTAAGGTAACTAAGTTATATTCAATATTTAACAAAAAATTTAGGAATTATGTTTATTTTCAAAGACGTATAAATTAAAGCCATAAAATAATAACGTTATGACACATCGTGTAGCAGTATTAGATAAAGAATTATGCCAACCAAGAAAATGTGGTTTAGAGTGTATAAAATATTGCCCTGTAAATAAGTCAGGAGCCGATTGTATCGTATTAAATGAAGAAACAAAAAAGGCTCAGATTGATGAAAATATTTGTAATGGGTGCGGTATCTGTGTAAAAGTTTGTCCTTTTGATGCAATTACTATTGTTAATTTAGCTAGCGAGCTTTCAACAGATAAAATACATCAATATGGAATAAATTCTTTCAGACTTTACAAACTCCCCACTCCAAAAAAAGGTGAAGTTGTTGGATTATTGGGACGTAATGGAATGGGAAAAAGTACTGTTGTAAATATATTATCAGGAAATCTTAAACCAAACTTAGGAAATTATTCAGAACCACCGGAATGGGATGATATCCTAAAATTTTATAGTGGAACAGAACTAAAATCGCACTTTGAAAAAATAAAGAACAATGAAATTAAAGCTTCAATAAAACCACAACAAGTTCACAATATTGTAAATGCATTTGATGGAACTGCTAAAGAANTATTAGACAAATATGATGAAAGAGGGGAAACAAATCAATTAATAAAAAAATTAGGCTTAGAAAATTCACTTGAACAAAGACTAAATGAACTTAGTGGTGGTGAATTACAAAGAATTGCAGTTGCAGTCACTGCATCAAAAGATTCAGATTTCTATTTCTTTGATGAACCTTCATCATATAATGATGTTTTTCAGAGAACTGGAGTAGCAAGAGTAATTCATAGTTTAGCCAACATTGGAAAAAGTGTAATGGTAGTAGAACATGATTTAACACTACTAGATTTCTTGAGTGATTATATTGAAGTGCTTTATGGTGTTCCAGCTGCATATGGAATTGTCTCAAGTGTGTTATCTACTAAAGTAGGGATCAATGTATTTCTTGACGGATACCTCCCAACAGAGAACGTAAGGTTTAGGGATAAAAAGTTCACATTTGATGCATCCACGTCTTCAGATGTAATTCATCAAGGTGATGAGATAGTCTCTTACCCAAAACTTGAAAAAAAATATCCGTCATTTTCAGTATCAATAGAACCAGGTACAGTAAGGAAAGGTGAATTACTTGGAATAATGGGTGCTAACGCACTTGGAAAAACAACATTTATGAAAATGATTGCAGGGGTTGAGAAACCAGACACTGGTTCAATTAACAAGAAAATCAAAATTGCTTACAAACCACAATATCTAACAAATGATATTGATATTGAAGTAATATCAATTTTAGAGAAGTCAAATGGTAGTGCAATAGAAGGAAGTACTGAAGAAGAACAGATTATTGAACCATTGAAAATTAAAAAATTGTATAACAAATCTGTGAAAAATTTATCTGGAGGAGAACTTCAAAAAGTTGCAGTTACATCATGCTTATTGCAGAAAGTTGATTTATACGCATTAGATGAACCATCGGCATTCTTAGATGTAGAAGATAGAATTGCTGTAGGTAAATTNTTACAAAAGTTTGTTCGTTCCTTTGGTAAATCAGCTATAATTATAGATCATGATCTGCAGTTAATGGATTTAGTTTCTGACTCAATGGTAATTTTTGAGGGAACGTCAGGAATAGAAGGCCAAGCAACACAACCAATACCAAAACATACTGCAATGAATCAATTCTTAAAATCTCTTGATATTACATTTCGTCGAGANGAAAAAAGNAGTAGACCTAGAGTAAATAAAGACGGAAGTAGATTAGATAAAACCCAAAAGGATTCTTTGAATTATTACTACAAATAATGACNAAAATGCTAAAAAAAGCATTGGCTAATATCTTAACAGAAAATGAAAGTCAACAATTGATTTCAGCATTTGACCAAATTGGTAGTATAATCATTGTAAGAATTCCAGATTCATTAATTTCTAAGAAAAAAATTATTGGTGAAACACTGTTAGAACAAGTAAAAACTNNAAAATCTGTATTTTTTCAATCNTCTCCTGTAGAAGGAGATTTTCGGACACGNAATCTTGAGNTANTAGCTGGTGATGATAAAACAGAAACTGAGTACAAAGAAAGTGGTTGTAGATTTATAGTAGATGTTGAAAAGACATTTTTTTCACCTAGACTATCAACTGAAAGAGAAAGGATATCAAATCTAGTCAATGATAATGAAACTATAGTTAACATGTTTGGGGGAATTGGCATGTTTTCCATATTATCAGCTAAAAAAAAATCATGTATAGTCTACAATATAGATATCAATCCTGATGCATCAAAATTATGTGAAGAAAATACTAGATTAAATAAACTGAAAGGGAATGTTATATCATTAAATGGCGATGCCTCGGATATAATAAAAAANGAATTGCAAAATAGTGCTAATAGGGTTTTGATGTTACTTCCAGAACGTTCTGATGAATTTTTGGATTCAGCAATATCATCATTAAAAACAAATGGAATCATACATTATTATTCACATATACATGCTGACAAAAAACAAGATGCTGCAAAATTATCAGAGTCACACTTTCTAAAAACTAATGCAACAAATTCTAAAATACTTAATTCAAAAATTGTCAGACCTATTGGACCAAGATTTTATCAAACTGTAGTAGATGCTGCTATACAAAAAAACTAATCATCATCAGTAATTGTAGATGCTGGTTTTGCCGATGTAGTAGCCATCATATATCCAATCCAAGAAACAACACCAAGAACACCACCCACAACCATCAAGATTGTAAGCTGTAATACAATTGGACTCCATTCAGATAACATAAGAAGATATGCATAAACAAAAAATGCAGCTATAGCCAAAATGAAAATCATGATGCCTATCCCACGCCTTTTTGACATGAGCTACAACACGAATACAGTTATTTAATTGAAGCTAGAATTCCATTGCCATCATGTAAGCATCTTCACCATCACGATAATATGCTCTTAATCTTTGTTTTATGATAAAACCTAATCTCTCGTATAGTTTTACAGCTTCNTTATTACTGCAACGTACTTCAAGATAGAACTCATCGCATTGCTTNTTTTGTATACCCTTAACTGANTCCTCAACAAGTGCACTNCCAATACCATTATTACGAAACTGTTCTAACACAGCCACAGATACTAGATGACCCTTTTTTACAAATCCAAGTTTCTTAAAATTGGAAAATCCAAATTCAGACTTGCACATAATATAGCCTATGTATGTTGAGCCTTTTTGTGCAACAAGAAAGGCTTCTGGTAATTCAGCTAATAGACTTTCATAAAAATAGTCAGAGTAGTGCTCAGGTAATGTTTTCATATTGATTTCCATTATAGAAATTAGATCACTTGCATCGACTCGCCTTACGATAGAGTCACCTATTTGCCTTAAAATTACCTGCATGAGGTTATTATTATAATCAAATATTTAATTCTAGGTAAGAAAGGCAATTATGGAATAAAGTAAGAGTANTCATATTGATTGAATATACTCAAGAAGATATCAAGAGNCATGTTTNATCAGTTTTTNGTGTCAGTGAGNTTGATATTTCACTTTCAAAAATGAGATTTTATNTTAACGATAATGAGTTTAAAACAAAATTTATTCAAATTTCTCAAGAACTTGAAGAAAAGAACTTTGTTTGTACACTAGAGAGAAAAGCTGGTAGTATAATTTTAAATGTCTCAAAACTTCCACCAGTAAAAAAAAGGAAATGGTTATCAAAAACATGGGTACCTAGAATTCTTTTTGTTGTAACAGTATGTTTTGTGCTAATAGACGGATTCTATAGAACAGTAGGAGTAAATAGATTAACAGAGATTGGTGATCCACTTGCAGTTGCAGTACTTTATGCATGGGCACTAATGGGAATTTTAGGTGTTCATGAAGCAGGGCATTTAATTGCAGCCAAATGGCACAAAATCAAAACAACATGGCCATATTTTATTCCAGGNGTTCCAATTTATGGAATACCAACATTTGGTGCATTCATACAATCTAGAGGATTAACTGTCAACCGAGATATCTTATTTGATATAGCAATTGCAGGACCAATAGCAGGACTGGTTNTAGCAATTATAGTTGCAGTATTTGGTGTGTATACATCACCAATTATTGATAGTGAATTNGCGGAACAGCTTTTTGGTACATCTCAGCTTATGGAAATGAATGAAAATATCATAATGAAAATAATAATAATTTTGTTTGACAAAGATGGTGATGATGTACAGNTAGTAATGTCACCAATAATGTTTGCTGCATGGCTTGGATTTCTAATAACATTTCTGAATCTGTTACCTGCATGGCAATTAGATGGTGGTCATTTATCAAGAGTAATTTTAGGTAAAAAATGGCACAAAATTGCAACATATGCAAGCATGGGTGTTCTTGTTTTGTTAAATTATTGGATGATGGCAATTTTAATTTTAATTCTTAGTTCAAGAAGTAAAGATACACAACCACTTGATGATATATCTCCACTATCAAATAATAGAAAAATTATGTATATTGGTGTGATTATATTAGCAATTCTATGTGCACCGTTACCAAGTTCATTTCTATCTTAAGATAGTTCGTGCACCATCTTCAATAATTTTGACTTTTTGTCTAATTCCCTGATTTTTTAAAATG
Organism: Nitrososphaerota archaeon; assembly: GCA_002698885.1. GTDB lineage: Archaea > Thermoproteota > Nitrososphaeria > Nitrososphaerales > Nitrosopumilaceae > Nitrosopelagicus. The sequence goes on from PAAH01000028.1 coordinate 10,587, forward strand.
TAATCCATGCCTTTTTTTACACCATCAAATGGAATCATATCTAATTTTTTACTATATACCTCGGGTAAAATTGATACTAGNCCAACCTGAAATTTTTTCTGTATCTCATTAAGATAAAGTAAATTTTCCATTCCATCAATATAATGTGAGGCATTTTTAATTTTTTCAATACCAAGTCTACCATCAATNAACTGCTGAANTGATTCAGAACCAATTCCATTTAGACACTCTGCTAAAAGAATCACNAATCCTTGATTTTTTACATTTGGATAGCAATTCCATAAGGAGGATAATGATTTGGATAGTGTCTGGTTACTTGCATTTTTACCAGTACTTAGTATGAATGTTTTATGTGGTTCTAAGTTTTGTGTGCATGATTTTGCAAATAAATCTGATAGTGCCATTGTGGATTTTGGATGTCCTATATCAAAATCAATAATTCCACTAGAATTAGATATAATTTCAATTGATGATACTTCAAAAGAATCTACAAATTCATTTGCTACTTGAATACTAGGCGAAGTCTGTCCCGGCTTAGGAATATCACTATCTCGTTTTTTGAATGCATCTAGCATCTTAGATTTACCAAATCGTTTTGTTAATCTTGTAGAGTTTGTTTCAAACCCAAATAGTCCATCAAACTCCATTTCACTAAGAAAAATTAAGTTAGAATTTGTTATCTCGTCTTGCTCAAATTCAATAATTGGTATATCTTCAGGATTTCTTGATTTAACTAAAGATAAAATTCTCTTATCAACTAACAGTTTAGGTTTTGAAATTGATTTTGCTTCACATTTTTCATAAATTTTACTTAGAATGNTTTGAGTGGAATCTGTATAATTNAGTAATNCAATTTCGATTGGTTTTGAAAGATCTAAACTTTCTAATTTCTCATTAATTTTAGAGTCATCCAAATTATTACTCTCAAAAACAGGTCTTTCCTCAAGATTCTCTGCGAGAATGTCTAATACGACGTCATTATTTCCATAATTTAACCAAATTTCAGGCATAATACATAGAATAATACAAACCAAAATAAATACAGTTAACTAAATTTTGGTATGGNTTTTGTGAAAGAGTTTGCAACATTTCTTTATGAAAAAAAGNTNATCAGNTTTGGAGATTTCACTTTGGCAAGTGGAAAAAAGAGCCCTTATTATATNGATCTNAGANTNGTNCCAAGTTTTCCACANGAATATNGAANAATGATNAAAGAATTACAAAANTTAATTGCAGAAGANNTAGGATTNGANAACTTTCANTCANTGGTNTCAGTTCCAACNGGAGGGCTGGTAGTTGCAGCATCTCTTGCAACTGAAATTGTAAAACCACTCATCTATGTTAGAAAGCAGACAAAAGAACATGGAACAGGTAAAGTAGTTGAGGGTGTAACTTGTCATGATATGAAACTGTTAATGATTGAAGATGTTGTGACAAGTGGTGGTTCGGTTATCAACGCAATCAAATCAATTAAAAAAGAAAAGATGGTT
>PAAH01000029.1 GCA_002698885.1 Nitrososphaerota archaeon
AACAAACTCAATCTATTTAATGCGTAAAATAGAATTATGGCGTAATGGTTATGACTACACTAGACTATGATGAGAAAACAATTAAACTGATTAATTCATTTATTATTGAAAAATTTAAAAAATTTGGTTTTAACAATCTTACTGACATTCAAAAAAAAGCATCACCAAAAATACTTCAAAAATATAATTCATTAGTTATCGCACCTACTGGTTCTGGAAAAACTGAATGTGCAACAATACCAATTTTTGAGCATGTAAAAAAAACAAAATTACCAAATAAAATTAAGGCATTGTATGTTACGCCATTAAGAGCATTAAACCGAGATGTTTCCAGAAGAATTGAAAAATATGCCAAAAATAATGGATTAAAACTAAAAATTCGTCATGGAGATACATCACAGACTGAAAGAAAAAAAATCAGAGAGTTTCCACCTGATATTTTAATCACTACACCTGAAACTCTGGTTGTTTTACTATCACAGAAAAAAGATTTAGATGCGTTATCTGATTTGGAATGGGTCATTATTGATGAATTACATGAACTTCTTGCTAGTGAAAGAGGCTCACAGCTGTCTATAAGTTTAGAACGTTTGCAATTAAATTCTAAAAAAGAAATTCATCGTATTGGTTTATCAGCCACAATTGGAAATATTACTGATGCATCAAAATTTCTTGTTGGAAATAATAGAAAATGTGAAATTCTAATTGATAAATCGGTTCGCAAGTATGAGGTGGATGTAAAATTCGTGGATGGAGGTATACATGAGGTTGCTGATGAAGTTATTAGCAATATCAAAGAAATGCAAATTCATTCACCGGTACTTTTATTCACAAATTCCCGAGGCGAATCAGAAACACTTGCATCAGTATTAAAAGAAAGAACCAAAATTAAGGTAGATCTTCACCACGGTTCACTCTCCAGACAAGTCAGAGAGGAAACTGAAACTATTCTTCGTGACGGTGTACCAGGCATTGTAGTGTGTACTTCATCACTTGAACTTGGATTAGATATTGGTTCGGTTGAATTAGTTATTCATTATGGTTCCCCAAGACAAGTTTCCAAATTTATGCAGAGAATTGGTAGAAGTAAGCACAATAGAGATTCATCTGCAAAAGGATTAATCATTACAAATCATGCAGATGACGAGTTTGAGACAAATGCCATAATACAAAGAATTGATGAATCCTCAATTGAAGAACAAAAAATTCATGAACTTTCACTTGATGTACTTGCTCATCATTTAGTTGGAATGACCAAACAATTGGGTAATGTATCTGTAGAAACTGCATTTATGACAGTAAAACAAGCCTACCCATTTAGAGATTTAACAATAGAAGAGCTTTCGAATGTTTTAAAGATTTTAGATTCACAATCTCTCATATCTTTTGACATAGAACAAATGTCATTTCGGATCAAAGGAAGATCATTTAGATATTATTTTCAAAATATTTCAACGATTCCAGATATTTTAAAATACAAAGTAGTTGATATAACTAGTAAAAAATGGATTGGAACTCTTGATCAACGATTTGTTGGTAGTTATGGAGAATCAGGAAATATTTTTGTCTTACGTGGTTCACAGTGGAGCATTCTAAATGTTGATAAAAAATCATTAAAGGTAAATGTTGAACCATTTCTTGGAAAAAGTAAAGTTCCATACTGGGAAGGTGAAAATATACCAGTTGATTATGCAACAGCAAATAAGGTTGGACAAATTAGAACAAAAGTAAAGAATGGATTAGTAAGTTTCTCAAATAAAATAATTTCAGAATTAAATTTTGATATAATTCCAGATGAAAAAACAATTGTTGTTGAATCAGTTCGTACTGAGGACGAGATTGTATTGCATGCATGTTTTGGTACAAAAATCAATTCAACCATAGGAATGATGTTAGGATCATTATTAGAATCCACATTAGGATCACCTGTTACTACAAAAGCTGATGCTTATCGCATCTGTCTATCATCTAAAAAAAGAATTTCAGAAAAGGATCTAATTAACGAATTAACAAGTAAGTTTGAACTATATGATATAATGTCTACAGCCATAAAAGATACCAATGACATGACTTGGAAAATCTGGTGTGTTGCAAAACAATTTGGTATTGTTGAACGTGGTGCAGTATATGATTTCAAACAATCGCGTTATATTTCTGAAAGATATACTGATACCCCAATAGTAAAAGAGGCAATTAGAGAACTATTTCATGATAGATTTGATCTTTTAAACACTGAATCTATATTAGAAAAAATAAAGAATAAAGAAATTAATATTGTATGGATAGATGCTAAAAACTTTTCAACACTTGCTGATCCAATCTTAGATAACACCACCAAAAATTATCCATCACCTGCAAATGTTGATAAAAGTATACTAGATTTAGTAAAAAAGCGACTGGCTAAAACTCAACATAGACTTGTTTGTGCTAGATGTGGAATATGGCAAATGCTTGTTACACCAGAGACGATTCCCTCTCGATTGAAATGTAGATATTGTAATGGTGAACAGATTACAGCCACATATTTTTCAGATTTTGATTTACAAAAAATTATTCAAAAAAATCACAGTGGAAAAAAACTTTCTCAAGAGGAGAAACACAAATACGATAAGGCTTGGAAAAAAGCTTCCTTATTACAAGAATATGGCAAAACTGCATTAACTGTATTATCAGGATACGGTATAGGTCCTGATGCACAAGGAAGAATTTTACGCGATATGATTGATGAGGAAGATTATTTGTACAGACAGATAATCGCCGAAGAGCGAAAATATGCGCTTACCAGAGGCTTTTGGGATTCTTAATTTTTCTTAATAATTTTGGAATATGTTTTTAGGAACAATTCTATTCTTCCTTCCAAGCCGGCCTTTGCATTAACTCCTAACACTGAAACGATATCACCCAAACCATAGTTATCTAGTAGATTCGCCTGTTCTCTCCATCCTTTTACCCAGATTTGCCCACTGTCATCTTCTACAAACATTTCAGATAGTGTAACGTTCTCGCCGCTTTTTGTTTGTAACTCACGCTTATCAGGAGCTTTTAGAATAATGGCTTCAATGCAATATTCATTTCCTTCTTTAATTTCTGAAATCTTTGTTCTCAGATCTGAGATGTTTGGCATTTTTTCATCCTCGATTTTTCTGATGAATGAATCTTGATCCAATCTAATTATATTTCCAAAAACTTTCGATGGCATGCATTCTATAACATTATCTTGTGTAAATGATGTTAATTGATTTGCAACATCGGTAATTCTAAACAAATTTTTTGATTTATCCATTCCTAGAACTATTTTTTCTCCAGAATTAGTATCATCTATAGATAGAATTCTAATAATTACTGGCTCTACTTCTTTTTTACCTTCAATTTCAACAACAGTTGCATCATTTCCATGGATTTCCAAACCCATATTTCCAGCCTTCGTTCTCACTCCCAACAATCTAACTTTTGCATTTGCCCCAATCATTCTTGGTAGTATGGACTCATCTTTTCCCCAGAGTACAACATTCAAACTATTTCCATCATGTCCTTTAATTCTAAATTTCAGTGCCTTTGATGGCTGACCTCGTGAATTTGTAAATTCCATTAGATTAATGAAACCATTGATTGTTCCAGAGATTACAAGATCTTTTTGATCCTCTTTAGCTGTACCAACATCTACAGTAATAGAATCGAGGGTTGGTATACTACTTTCTGATTTAACTGGCTCAATGGTTGATCCAGAGCCCATGTTAATTGTAGGTGAACCAGTTAGATCTGATTTCACATATGCTTTGATAATCTTCACCAGATCTCCAGGTTTAAGTTCTTCAATTCCCGGCAGGTTTGCTTTTTCATCCCATAACTTTACACTAGCTGTGGAATTGGAATCATAAACAGTCATAGTTCTTAGCAGAAATGGTGTTCCATCTTTTTTTGTAAATTGCTTTGTGGGTGAAATATTTAGAATTCGTGACTCAACCGTAACTTCCTTTGCACCTACAAAAAGATCTTTCAACGCAATTTCCGTTTTTTGTGATTGTTCTAATGAGATACCCAGATCAGATGCTACTAGAAACAATGCTCCTTGATCAGTTAAATATCCTGAACCAATCTTATCTTTTTTTTCTTTTATTCGATCTTCTATGACAGATCTTGATAATTCAGGTGCAGCATCTAGCAACTTTGATAAAAGTTCTTCAAAATTCGACAATCCATTCTTATGATAATTAGATTGTTAATAAAATTATCATTAGCTACATTAGTAGGATAAGAAAATCATTGTTATGTCATGCATTGAAATTCATGCTTTGTCAAAATCATATAATTCTGTAGTAGCAGTTGATGCAGTAGATCTAAATGTAAAATCTGGTCAAGTTTTTGGGTTTCTTGGACCAAATGGTGCCGGAAAATCAACTCTTATCAAATTATTGACTACATTAATCCAACCAAATAATGGAACAATTTCAGTTTTAGGTATTAATGCACTTGAAGAACCACTGGAAATTAGAAAGAAGATTGGTGTTGTTTTGCAGCAGCCTAGTTATGAACCAACCCTAACCGTTGAAAAATCACTTGAAAAATATGGTATGATGTGGAATGTTGATAAAAAAATTAGAAAAGAACGCACAGAACAACTTTTAGAATCATTTGAACTAACGGAAATTCGTAAAAAGAATATGGAAGATCTTTCCATAGGACAAAGAAGACGAGTTCAAGTTGCTCGTGAATTCATGCATGATATGGATTTGTTATTTTTAGATGAACCAACTGTAGGTTTAGACCCTAGTGCAAGGCGGAAATTATTAGACTTTCTTAAAACTAAGGTAAAAGAAACTGGTATGACAATATTTTATACTACTCATGTACTTACTGAGGCTGAATATCTATGTGATAATATTGCAATTATTAATAATGGTAAAATAATTACAGTTGATTCTCCAAACGAACTAAAAAACCGATTTGGAAATGAAAAGACAATAAAAATTCACGTTTCTGAAGATATTAAAAAACTTGAAAATTTCTTACAAGAAATTCCAGACTGTAAAATTGAACAAAATGATGGAGTAATAATTACCATCCATTCTTCAAACTCCGAAATTGTTTTAATGAATATACTGAAAATCTTAAATCAAAATAATATTGCAATTGATGATTTATCTGCAATGCCAACAAATCTAGAAGAAATATTTCTAAAAGTAGTGAGTGATTCTGATGCATCCAATAATTAGATTAGTTAATAGAAATATTACCATCTCAATCAATCCTGGATTTTTAATTTGGCAGGTAATTTTTCCATTAGTTTACATCTTTGTTGCAGGTTTTGCATATACTGCACTAATTCCTAGTGTTTCATTTGAAAATAAAGATCTAACATATCCAGCATTTTTAGCATCTGGAATGATTGGATTTAATATAATGAATAGTACTCTTGTCTCTGGCATAATAATCTGGAATGACAGAAGACACGGAATGTTTGAACAAATAATGTCTGGCCCTTTTACCAGATCACATTATATCCTAAGTAATATTGCAACAATTGCAATTGTTGGACTAATTAGTGCAGGATTAATTACAGCAGTTGGCTATCCAGTTTTCTTTGAATCTGTAGAATTTAGCTTAGTTACAATNCCNCTAATTGTATTTAGTTCAATTGCAGGTGCAATCTTGTTTGGTTCTATTGCCTCAATTATTTCAACAAGATTACGTTCAAGTGAAGGCTTTAATGTCATAATCAATACAGTATTTCTTTTCTTTGCATTTGTGAGCACTGCTTTTTATCCAGCACAAGGCGCACCACAACCACTTGCAACAATTTTCTATCTAAATCCTTTAACATATCTTGTTGATATCATCAGAGCTGGAATTTTCGGAACTATTACAGAATTCGTAATAATNGAAATGATAGTTCTGGCTGTTTTAGCATCAATTCTATTTATTATTGCAACAAAATTACTAACAAAATTAGACTTTTGAATGAAGTATAGCCCGGCTCGGACTCGAACCGAGGTCAAAGGCTCCAAGGGCCCCTATGCTTGCCGCTACACTACCGGGCTTCAGTATAAAATCTGATTTATTCCTTTAATATTATTTTATAATATTTCTTATTTTACCCAAAATAGATAGTAAAGAGATATTTTGAGAATAATAGTCATTACATACTTGATACGCTAAGTATTTCTTAGTCTTGATATTAACAAAGTTGGTTTCATGGTTACAAAAGTTGTAGTTTTTGGTCTTAGTACAGAAGGTTACAATATTGCATGTAAAATGGCTCTAAATGGAGCTGATGTACAAATTATTGATGAATCTACACCATCGGCAATATCTATTAAGAAAGATATAGCAAAAACGTATCCAACTGTTCAGGCAATAAAAGACGATGAGCCTTTATTATCAATGACACCAATTGATGTTGCAATATCAAAAGCTCAGTTTTTATTTTTTGTACCGATNTTACGAAAAACTGGTCAAGACAGTAAAATTGAGATAACCTCAAAATTCAAAGAGGCTGTCTCGAATCTCAAAAAAGGTAGTTCGCTGGTTTATTGTTTGGGTACTGGTTTTGGTGGAAATAGTGAAAATATGTCGTTATTAGAACATGTTACTGGAAATAAGGTTGGAAAAAATATCTCATATTATTATTATCCATTATCTCCAAACAATGAACTACCGGATTATGTTGGTGCTAATAGTATTAAATCGGATGAAAAACTACAATCATTACTATCAAATGAAGAGAAACTAGAATTTATTGGAATACCATCATCTGAATATTTCCATGCAATAAATATACTAAAACAATTTTCAGTACTAACAAGTATTCTAGAGATCTGTAAGTTTGCAAAAGATAAAGTTTCAAAATCAGATCTAACAACAAATGAACTAGGTGAAATTTTCTTAGATAATATGATTAATGGTCTTTTCGATCTACGATCTTTAAGTCTATCATTTGAAGGTGCAAATACATTGATGTACATAATTAATGGTAGTNTTAAGGGAATAGATAGCTACATCAAACGACTTATCGATGAAATTAGATTAGTTCTAAAGAAAAATGANCTTAAAGCNAGCAGAACAAAAATTCTACTTTTNTGGACATTAGATCANCATCAAATGAAAGGTGATAAAATCGAGATACTCCAGACACTTATAACAAAACTACAAGATTATATCGGTGANGTAGAATCTATAGAATCTCCTTTTGATTTCTTTGAAAATGAAAAGACAACAATTGTTGTTGCATGCTCAAAATCCGATTATGAATATGTACAAAAAAATAATAAAGATAATGAACTTATAGTGATCAAAGCTAATCCTCTATGTGAATTATCACAATAAAAATAATATTACCAGAATTTCATGAAAAGATATGTCAGAAGATAAAGTAGAGATAAATGAAAATGAAAAAGAACTACCATCNGTAGAGAAATCAGATCAAGTAATAAATGATAATTCAGAAACTCATATAGAGGATCAAAATGATTTTGCAAAAAATTTATTTCCTATAATTGAAGAATATAAACAGAAACTTGTTGCGTGTGAAGATAATCTACAAAGAGCATTAGCAGACTATCAGAATTTGGAAAAACGAAGTCAAACTGATATCCATCAGAGAGTTTTACAAAAAACAAATCAACTAATGCTTAATTTTATTGGAATTTATGAGGATTTTATTCGTGCAAAAATTGCTCTAAAAAGTAATGGTGTTGATACTGAGGGTCTAGATGGAATTATAAAAAATATGGATGCTCTTTTAAGTGAAAATAATATAAAAGTAATTGATGCAAAAGGTGAGATTTTTGATCCCAAGCGTCACGAAGCAGTTTCTACCATCATAGATGATTCGTTAGATGAGGGCACAATTACTCAGGAAGTGGCAAAAGGATATATTTCGTTTCTAGAGGTAATTAGACCATCGAAAGTAATTGTATCAAAAAAAAAAATAACATAGGAGAAAGAAATGGCTGAAAAAATAATTGGAATTGATTTAGGCACAAGTAACTCTGCTGCCTCAGTAATACAAGGTGGAAAACCTGTACTCATTCCTGCTGCAGAAGGTACAACAGTGGCTGGAAAAGCATTTCCTTCAATTGTTGCTTTTTCCAAAGATGGTGATCTTTTAGTTGGTGAACCAGCTAGACGACAAGCAGTAACTAATCCTGATAATACNATTAGAGAAGCAAAAAGAAAGATGGGAACCGATTTTTTATATAAAATTCAAGGAAAAGACTACAAACCACAGCAAATTTCTGCCTTTATTCTTCAAAAAATCAAGCGCGACGCTGAAGCATTTACCGGAGATACTATTAACAAAGCAGTTATCACAGTACCAGCATATTTTGACGATAATCAGAGACAGGCAACTAAAGATGCAGGAATTATTGCTGGTCTAGAAGTAGTTAGAATTATCAATGAACCAACAGCTGCATCGCTAGCATTTGGCATTGACAAAAGCAAAGAAGATATGAAAATTTTGGTCTTTGACTTTGGAGGTGGAACACTTGATGTCACAATTATGGAGATGGGAGGCGGAGTATTCGAAGTAATGAGTACTTCTGGTGACACACAACTTGGAGGTTCTGATATGGATAAAGCTATCATTGATTATGTAGTCGATGAATTTAGGAAAAAAGATGGCATAGATCTCTCAAATGATAGCACTGCCATGACTAGAATCAAAGAAGGTGGCGAAAAAGCAAAAATTGAATTATCAACAGTTATGGAAACTGAAATTAATTTACCATTCATTGCTCAGGATTCATCTGGCTCAAAAAATTTGGAAGTAAAACTAACAAGAGCCAAACTAGAAGATCTTGTGAATCCAATTGTTGAAAGATGTAAATCATCAATTGTTAAGGCAATTGAAGACGCAAAAATTTCTCAGACAGATATTACAAGAATTGTATTAGTTGGCGGTCCAACAAGAATGCCAATTGTAAGAAAGTTTGTTGGTAATGCACTAGGAAAAGAACCTGAATCTGGGGTTGACCCAATGGAAGCAGTTGCATTTGGGGCTGCTGTTCAGGCTGGAATAATTGCAGGTGATGTCACAAGTGATATTGTTTTGCTAGATGTTACACCATTAACATTAGGAATTGAAACTCTCGGTGGAGTTAGAGAACCAATAATAGAAAGAAACACAACAATACCTACATCAAAGGATAAAACATTCACAACCGCTGCTGATAGTCAAACTGCTGTAACAATTAATGTTGTACAAGGAGAAAGACCTATGGTTGCTGATAATGTATCTCTAGGAAATTTCAATTTAACTGATATTCCACCGGCTCCAAGAGGTGTACCACAGATTAATGTTAAGTTTGATATAGATGCAAATGGGATTTTAAACGTTACAGCAAAAGATCTTGGTACTGGAAAAGATGCAAAAATAACTATAGAATCATCATCAAAAATGTCTGATGCTGATGTTGAAAAAATGAAAGAAGATGCAGAAAAATTTGCTGAAGAAGACAAAAAGAAGAAAGAATCCGTTGATATAAAAAATGAAGCTGAGAGTTATATTTACAGTACTGAAAAATTGATAAATGAAGATCTTAAAGATAAGATTCCTCAAGATAAAGGAATCAAAGTAACTGATGCAATAAAGGAACTTAAAGAATCATTAAGCCAAGATAGTGAACAGATCAAAATTAAACTTGATGCATTAAAAGCTCTAGTAAATGAGATTACTACTGAATTATACAAAAATGCAGCACCACCACCTGGCGCAGAAGAACAATCAAATCAACAACAAGATAATGCTGACCAACAACCTAATGATGAACAAAATTCCAATGAAAATTCTAATAATGAACAAAAAACTGAAGAATCAACTTCAGAACAAAAAACTGAAAATTCCTAAATTACTAACATTTTATAATTAAGATATGAGTGCAAAACGAGATTATTATGAGGTATTAGGAGTATCAAAAACAGCATCTGCTAATGAAATTAAGTCACAATATAGAAAATTAGCACTAAAATTTCACCCAGACAGAAACAAATCTTCTGATGCACAAGAACATTTCAAAGAGATTTCTGAGGCATATGCAGTATTATCTGATACATCTAAAAGAAAATTGTATGATCAACACGGCCATGCTGGGGTAGATGGTCAATATTCCTCTGAGGATATCTTCAGAGGTGCTGGAGGAAACTTTAATGATATTTTCAATGATTTGTTTGGAAGACGAAGTTCTGGAGGTTTTGATTCAATTTTTGAAAATCTTTTTGGTGGCGGTGGATTTGGTAATTTTGGTAGACAGCGTGGTTCAGACATGTTACATGAAACATCAGTTACTCTTGAAGATGTTCTACATGGAAAACAAATTGAACTTGATTTACAAAAATACGTTGATTGTCCAGATTGTAATGGGTCTGGTTGTAAACCAGGTTCCTCAAAAATTACATGTAATGATTGTGGAGGACAAGGTCAAGTTAGAGTTAGTAGAAAAATGGGATTCTCTACATTTGTTACTGTTCAACCATGTAGGAAATGTCAAGGTCAAGGACAAATGTTTGAAAATCCATGTAGGAAATGTAAATTAGGTAAAGTAAAAGGTACAAAACATCTCTCATTTAATTTACCTCCTGGTATTGATAATGGAGACTATGTTGTACAAGGAGAAGGAGAATCAATTCCTGATGGTGAGAATGGAGATCTTATTGTTCGTGTTAGAGTTCAGGATCATCCAAGATTTCGAAGAGATGAGACAGATATTTACTGTGATGCAAGAATTTCCATGATAGATGCTAGTTTAGGCACACAAATTCAAGTTTCTACATTAGATGGTACTGAAAAAATGAAAATTGATGAAGGTATACAGCCAAATACAATTTTAAAGATAAAGGGTAAAGGTCTTCCCAAATTAAATTCAGGTAGACGTGGTGATCAGTTTGTTAGAATTGTAGTTGAAATTCCTAAGAAATTATCCAAACAACAGAAAAATATTCTAAAAGAATTCGAAGAGTCTTAATAATTTTATTTATTTTTTTATTGATCTAATTACCAGATCATGTCCTTCTCTGATATGTGATGCATGAATCATTTTTACCACATCACCAATTTGTGTTTCCGAATAAAATTCGTTGTTATACTTACCAAGCACTTTTTTACAATTGTGGCAAAAAACCTCTGTTATATCCAATTCTAACTATGCTAGATTACCATAATTTCAGTATTTTGTTAATAAGGAACTTATTTTGGGAACTGAAACTAACTGTGCGGGGGTTGCCTAGCCTGGTCAAAGGCGTAAGGTTCAGATCCTTATCTCTTAGGAGTTCGTGGGTTCAAATCCCACTTCCCGCAATAAATTAAAATTTTTGGTTATGAACACCTTTAAAACAATGTAGTTTACAATATTTTCCATATGGCAAAAGTAACCAGAACAAGTGGTAGAGGTACAAAAAAGAGAACTACAGATGCAAAAAAGAAATCAACTTTTTCAGGTGATTCTTATAGAGAATACCAAGCAGCCAAGAAAAAGGCAGCTGGTAACAGATCTGTAACTACAGGAAGAGGAACTGGTCGAAGAAAATTAAGTACTATTCCTGATCCAAAACCACGAGCTTCTTCAAAAGGTAAGTCAAGAGTAACTGGTAGAGGAACAGCAAAACGCAAAAGCAAAGGCTAATTAGTTTATGCTTTTACAGTTGTTTTTTTATCAAGTTCTTTATTTTATAATTTTTTAATTTTTTCTGATAGTAGATTATTTACTAGGTTTCCTGATGCTTGCCCCCTTACTTGTTTCATTGCTAAACCCATAAGTGATCTAATTGAGTGCATACCATCTCGTTTAATTTCATCTAAATGATCTTGTATAATTACATCTAAAATTTTATTTAATTCTTCTTCAGTCAAACTTTTAATAGATGCATTTTGAATCGCTTCCGATACAGATACTGCGTCTCCTGACATTATTTGCTTGAAGATAATTTCTATTGATTCTTTGGAAATTTTATTATCATTTAGTAAATCAAAAGTATCCAAAATTTCGTTATCTTTTAAAAGTGAAGCATCAAAACTATTTCTCTGAAGATTAGTAATTGTGGAACATAAGACAGATGCAACAAAACTTGGAGAGCTTTTCTTAGAGCCACAAATTTTTTCGAATAGATCAAAGTACTCAGAGTCAAAAATTTGTTCTGATAATTGTTCATTTATTTTATACTTATTTTGAATTTGTGAAATTGATTCATCCCATGATTTAGGAATCATTAATTTTGCATTTTCTAATTCATTATCAGATATCTTGATGGTTGGAATGTCTGTTTCAGGATACATTCTAGATGCACCAGGTCTTGGTCTAAGGAAGACAGTTTCATTTTTTGGTGTAGCAGCTCTTGTTTCTGCAATTGGCCCATTTTTTGCATCTTTAATTCTCTTAATTATTGAATTAATTGCATGATCAATAGCCGGTTCTTTTCCTGTAATTATTAAGAATGCATCATCTTTTTCAAGTTCTAAATTTTTTCTTACATATTGAATTTCTTTGCTTTCAATTCCATAGTTTGGTAATTCATCTGAATGAAAAATTCCTCCAATTCCAAAAAATCTAACCAGCTGACCAATTTCTTTACCTAGTCTTATTCCAGGAAATGGTTCAAAGCCAAAAACACCTGCAAGGTTTTTGACCCTGATAGCCTTAATTACATTCTTATTTTGTAGTGATTGTTTTATAATTTCGGAATTACATTGTTCTAGTAAATTAGAAATTTCAAAAATATCATTGTCCCCATCAATATTTTCTTTAATTAAAGAATTAATTTTTTTTGAGATCAATTTTAAACCATATTGTCTTTTTGCTTCATATTCAATGATTTTTTCTAATTGTTCTAATTGCTGAACACCTTTAATTTCTACAACTCCACCTCCATCAATTGATACATTAACATCTTGTCTGATTGTCCCTATTCCTCTCGCAACTTTTTTAGTTACTCTAAGTAATCGCCCAAGTGATAATGCAATTTTTCTTACAAAAGCAGGACTACCAGTTACAGGTTCTAAAGCAATTTCAACAAGCGGTACTCCTAATCTGTCTAAACTAAAAAATCTGTGACCATCTTCATCTTTAATCAGTTTTGCAGCATCTTCTTCTAGGCAGATTGATTGTACACCAACTTGTTTTTCATCTACTACAATACTTCCACCTTGCGCAACTAGCATAGTTCTTTGAAATCCTGAAGTGTTTGAACCATCAATTACTGTTTTGCGCATAACATGAATCTCACTAAAAATTTTAGAATCTAACGCTGAAGATATCAATAATGCAGTTTCTTTTGCTTTGGTCTCTAAATCATGTGGTGGTTCATCATCTTTTTCAACTAAGCAACAACTATTTTGATTTTCATAGTATACCATTGTTTTTGATTTAGAACTCTCAAATAATGCTGCAGGATCAATTTTTCCAAGCTCACTTTTTGCGGCTCGCAATTTTCTTGTAAATTTTCCTGTGAATTCAGTATTCTCTACGGGTTTACAGTTACAAAATAGTTTCTTATGAGTATCTAACTGCTGATGAATTTCAAGTCCAACTTTTAATCCAATCTTTTCTATATCAAATTCTGACATTTTTTGGCTATCACTCTGTAAATTCTGATGCAATATTTTCTAGCATTAATTTTTTAACATCATCAATATTTTCTGAAATTCCTAAAGCCCACATTGTTTTAACAAGTGCTACTTCCGGAATAATATCATTAAGTGGTATGATACCCAAATCCATTAGATCTCTTCCACTTTCATAAACTGTCATCCTAACCCTACCATCAATACACTGTGATGTCATACCCAAAAATAATCCACTTTCATTTGCCTTTTTAATTGAATTATACATTGTTTTTCCTACATGCCCTAGTCCGGTACCTTCAAAAATAATTGCTTTATACCCCGATTCTATTAAATTTTCTATTTGTTTTGGGTCATACCCTGGATGATATTTTACTAGAGCAACTTTAGTATCTATTTTTAATTTTGGTTCAAATTCTTTTTTTGTGAAAAATTCTTTTTCTAGATTATTCATTATTTTATCATTATTAATGACAAATGCAGGATTGTTTCCTATAGTTTCAAATGCACTTCTTTTACTAGTATGATTTTTTCTGACTCTTGTACCAAGATGACATGCAACTGTATCATCAGTGTCGTTATGATGCATTACAATGAAAACTCCCTTGGTTTTTATCTTAACGACAAATCTAATTGCAGCTAAAAGATTAACTGCCGCATCTGATGATGGTCTATCTGATGATCTTTGCGATCCTACAAGCACTACTGGAATTGGAAATCCTGATAGTGCAAATGATAAAAATGCTGAACTATAATGCATTGTATCTGTACCATGTGCAATAACAATTCCTTTGTAATCTGAATCTACTAAATCTTTTAATTTTTTAGCAGTTTCAATCCAGTGTTCTGGCTGTAAATTTTCTGAGTATTCAGAAAAAAGTACTTGTGCATCAACATTTGCAATATTTGCAATTTCTGGTACTGCATCATTTAGATCAGAAGCTGTTAAAGCAGGTGTCACAGCACCTGTTCTGTAATCTACTGTACTAGCTATTGTTCCACCAGTTGATAATAGTAAGACTTTAGGTAAATCTGGATTTGTTTGTTTGGTATTTTCTTTCACTACAGTTTTTTCTGATGATGAGATCTTCTCAATTTTTTCAATCTCTTCTAATTCAATTCCAATATTATATCCACTCTTGAGTTTTAGAACTATATGTGAATCTTCACTAGTCTCATATCTTGGCATAAGAATTCCTGTATAAGCCAGATCTGCAATAATTTTTACTGAATCCCCTATCCCTATATCATTCTCATTCAAGAAGTCAAGTGATTTGCCTTTGTAGCCTTTCAGATCAGCCATTTACTAAGAATTAATTTGTTATTTTATTAAAACTACCTGTAATAGGAAGCAACTAATTTTTCGCCAAGTTTCAAATCTTTCTGCTCTCTTACCTTCTTTACTGCTTCTTCAAAGTGCTTCATGGTGACTTTTGCCTTTGCAGCTTTTTCTTCAACGGCTTTGGGATCTGGTGCATTATCAAGATGTTCATGAACAACCAGAGATACTGCAGTATTTGCTATAGATGCAACATCTGCACCACTCAAACCATCAGTATTTTCAGCTAACTTCTCATAATCAATCTTATCAGGACCATTTGGATCAGCAATAGGAATATCTTCACAATTAATCTCCAAAATGCTCTTTCTACTTTCTTTATCAGGAAGTGGAATTTGAATAATTTTATCAAATCTTCCAGGTCTTAATAGGGCTGGATCAATCATATCTGCTCTGTTAGTTGCAGCAAGTACTACAACACCATGCATATTCTCCATACCATCTAATTCTGTTAATAATTGGCTAACAACTCTCTCAGTTACTGCAGTTTCACCACCGGCTCCTCTGATAGGTGCAATTGAATCAATCTCATCAAAGAATATTACACAAGGAGCAGATTGTCTTGCTCGTTTGAAAATTTCTCTAATTCCTCTTTCTGATTCTCCAACCCATTTTGATAATAATTCAGGACCTCTTACTGAAACAAAATTTGCCTCACTTTGTGTTGCAACTGCTTTTGCCATTAACGTTTTTC
>PAAH01000030.1 GCA_002698885.1 Nitrososphaerota archaeon
TCTTTGCACCTTGTGATGCTGTATATGGACCTCTGAATCTATACGGTCTTTGTTCAAGTGGTCTTTCTTCAGCAAAGAATGTAGAAATTGTAATAATTTTTCCACCTTCCTTCATAACTTTTAGTGCTTGGACAGTTGTCCAAAATGTGCCAGTTAGGTGAATGTCTATAGTACTTCTAAAATCATCTAATGGTGCATGTGCAAAACACGTAACAGGACCAGAGACACCTGCGTTGTTTACTACAACATCTACATTGATATTTTCATTTTGTAATGTGTTAAACATCTCAGTGATTGCTTTTTCATCGCTAACATCTACACCTGAGAAAATCTTCACAAATCCATTAGTCTGTTTTTCATTAATAATTTGATTTAGCATCTTAGATGTATCTTCTAATGGCTCTTTTCTTCTCCCAAGTATGATTACACTTGCACCATTTTCAACAAATTTTTTGGCAACAGTCATTCCTATTCCAGTACCACTTCCTGTGATTAGGGCAACTTTATTTTGAAATTTTAACATTAACAGAATTTTTGATCGTTTGTGATATTAATTGGTTACCACTAAGAATTATCTTTATTTGTGGGTAGAATATGAGAATTTTCATGCATGATTCTGAATCTGAAACATTTGTACTAAAAACAGAGCCAGAAAAATTTTCCGATAAATTAAAAGAGATTGATGTAGCATCTACCCCAAAGGAAATAGCTACTGATGATGTAGAATCTGATGATTACTATAGCCGTGTATTTGCTCAGACGACTAGAATGGTTACAAACAAGGGCTGTTTAGATGTTAAAGACAAGAATATTGATGTAATTCAAATTCTACAGAAGGGATAGAAATGCAAGACCCAAATCCTTCTCCATGGGGAGCACAAGATAGATTTCAGGCACATTATATTGTTAGAGTAAAAGATATTGAGAATGTATTAGACTATACTGCAAGAACAACATTATCCACCACTGGTCATTTTGGCTCAAAAGAAGTTACAGATATTCAATGGCAAGGTGGAAAGATTTCAGACACACTAAATTCTGATATCTCATTAAAGGAAATGATTGTAAAACAAACTCCTAACGATGCTGTAATTTCAATCGAACCAACAAATCAAGGAGTTAGAATTTATGGCAAGTGGAAAAATGGGTTTGAGTTTGGTATATCAAAAGAACTTTTTGAAATTTATAATAAAATTGCAGGTCATATAAAAAATATTTAGGCCTTCCACCAGTCTAATGCAAGATAATCAACTCTTTCTTTTCCATACGGAATCGCAAGAATAAATTGTTTCTTAACACTTGTAGCTAGTCTACCAGCTAAGACTACATCTGTGGATGACACTTTTTCATTTCTATTATACACTTGCACCAAAAATGGTGCATGATCTATTCCAGGGCCTTTTTGATAGACTGCAAAATCACATCCAAATTTAATTCCCGGGTTAACAATATACCCTTTCACACGAAAATCTTTGTACACTTGAAATTTTTTATCAAAATTATGATATTCATTCCTACATACTTCCAGTAGTGTATTTTCTGAAATCTTTTTTTTATTTTTATATATTTGAATCTTAGAATTAAGTTGTAAGTAATATCCTTCTATAAGATCCAAAATTAATGGTACATTAATTTCATCAGGTTTTGGCTTTGGTATTCCAATTGGTTTACCATAGTATCCTGCAGTAAATAATTTTCTTGAATCTGATATATTCCAAACAATAATCCTGTTTTCTATTAATTCGGCTTTCAATTAAAGACTCAAAGCTAGTAAGATAAAGGAATCTGAAACTTCCTGACACTTATCAGCCATCTCTTCAATTCCTTCGATGATATCTTTTACCAATAACAATTCCTTTGTACTAGGAATATCCAGTGCTTTCATAACCATTTGCCTATACTTAATGTCAATCTCTCGCTCTATTTTTTGTGTATCCTGAGCTAGTTCTATGGATTTTGCAGAATCCGAATTTAAGCTTCGTATTATCTCATTAAGTTTGTAAACTTCATCTACAACCAGTCCAATTAGTTCTGTTAATTCAGCATCTAACTTAGAACTTTTCAAAGTAGCAGGTTTAATATTTGATAATTTAAATGCAATACCGGTTATGTAACCAGCAATTTCATCCATTGTGTATGCTGTGTTCAGAAGATTTTCACGATTCATTATCAATCCACCAACATCTGCAACATCACGGGTAATCTTTCTTCTAAGACCTTCAACTTCTTCTTCTAAAGATGCAATTTGATCTAATGCATCTTTAATCCCTGTTTTATCTTTAGACATTATTAGATCTGGAAGAGATGATAAACTTCTTGCTGCATTAAGAATTCGATTAATCTCATCTTGAAGAACCGCAATTGCCTTTCTTTTTGCTTGTACTTCTAACTCCCCACTGTACATAACGAATTACTACTCAAGAAGAGGTTAATTTAATGCTTCTTCTCCTTCCTTCCGTGAAAGTATGTGAATTATCCAGTTTTATTCTGATTTTTGTATAATGCACTAACTTCTTCAGGGCATGATGCATCTTCTGCAAGTTTTTCAGTGCGTATTTTTCCAGTGAATTTAGGGAATCTTAATGCAAATCCTGTATCTTTTCGGATTAAGTTTAATCCAGTTTTATGAATTGGACTTAATGTAATCTCTGACGCCACAACTTCCAAAACTAACTCCGGTTCAAACCAGATGTCAGATTCAATACTGCTTTCAACTCTAGGATTTTTTTTCAAAATGACTTTATTAGAAAGAATTTGAAATAACTGATCCAAATTTTCATCAGTAAATCCTGTACCAACTTTACAAATAGTTGGAAAACTATCATTTTCAGAATCATATGTAGATAATAGTAGTGTCCCATACTTACCAGTTCTTCTCCCCCTACCAAAGAATGCACCCACGACAACCAGATCTAAACTATCACCAAGTTCATTTTGATATTCTCTTTTTAGCTTTAACCAGTTACTTCCACGTGAACCTGCACGATAATTTGCATTAAGAACTTTTAACATTAATCCTTCACATCCGGAATTAATTGAATTTTCTAACACATCTGAAATATCAGTAGTATTATTTACAATAGACATTGGAATTAGTTTTGCAAATTCATTTTCTTTAATGACATCTTCTAGGTTTTTTCGTCGTTCATTGTATGAATAATTAAGTAATTCATTCCCATTATGATAAAGTATATCAAAAAAGTTAACAGTTATAGGATAATTTGTTATCGCTTGATCCAATTTATGTTTCCTCCTTCTATGCATTAGTTCTTGAAATGGCAAAAAATTACCTGTATTTGCATTAATTGCAACTATCTCTGCTTCAAAAATTCCATTATCTGCATTTATTGTATCTGAAATTTTCTCTACAATATCTGGATAGTAGTTCGTTATATTTTCTAAGCTCCTTGAAAATAAAATTACTTTGTCATCCTGTATGTGAATTTGAACACGTTCTCCATCAAGTTTGTATTCTGCAGCGAATTCATTTTCAATTCGTTTTACAGCTTCTTCCTCACTCTTCACACGATCTGCTAACATTGGTCTAATTGGACTAAACAACGAAACATTAAATTTCAAAAGGCCATCAAGACCGTCTTGTGCTAACACTTCTGAAACTTTTCCTAAATCGCTTGATACGTTGTAAGCATTTTCTACCAGTTCACGATTTTCTTTACTATTTGTAAACGCAATAGCTAATGCATCCATAACTGTATTTTCTGCAACTCCTAAACGCATGGTACCAAGCAATATCTTCAAGATGAATTTTGATTCTTCTGGAGTTGCATCATTTAGTAGACTTGAAATATATTTTATTTTCATATCTTGGGAACCCTTGCCTTGAAGAGTTGAAATTTTTAGTAATGTTTCATATACTCGTTCTAAAGTTATTGTTTCTGCAGAGAATGTGGTTTGAGTCTTCTGCTTAAGAATATTTGATACAGTAATTCCTAGATCTCCACCATCATTATAATCGTCTTCAATTTTTTTTATTGTAACTCCAGCTGATTTTGAGATCGCACGAATTACAAGTTTCTCAGCAATTCCTAACTCAACACCTTCAAAATTTGGTTTAAGTTTTCCTTGAATTAGATAAATTACTTTTGCAATTATTTCATTAGGTGTTTTTTTTAACAATTCAACCAAAATTCCTGTTAATTCTAACCGTTTACTTGTTTTCTCCATCTTTTCTAATGAATCGGATAATACAGAAAATTTCATTTTAATATGTATTCCATTAATTCACATTTTGAATAAGTTTTTTTCTAAATGTATCTAAAAATGACTTTTTTTTGACCTTGTTTTAATTCTGAAACGAGTGCAAAATTGTTTAACGGGTATGTTTTCTTATATTGTTTCATAAAACTCCACGCAACATCGTGATTTTTGAACTCTGTTCGTACACCATCAATTTTATTTTCGTTACCAAAAACATCAAAGCACACAATTGAATAGCTTTTTGGTTTGTTATGCGGCTTAGCTTTAATGAACCAAGATACTGCAAACACAAATGCCCCCATGATTATAAATGCAAATCCGATTTCTCGAAAATATGGCCAAAAAAGTCCTGGAACAGTTTGTCCAAATAACTGTACAACATAATGTGAAAATGTCAATATTGCTGCAACCGTCATAGCCACCTTTGTTATACTGTGAAATGCTACAGAAAACTGAAATTCATACTTAGAAATCATCACTGTTAATATTATTTACTTGGTTTTAATCTTTTTCGGCAAATGATCCATTAATCAGGATCTTCATAATTTTCCTTTCGATCATTGGTAACTGTTTTTGAATCCATCGGTTTCATCTTTTCTTTTAATTTACTCATTCTGGCTTTGTATCCTTCGGCATATTCTAATTCATCTGGAACAAGTGTTGCTGGATGTATGAAACCTTGACTTCGTATTGCCAATGCTTTCTTCGTTGCTTGTTCTCTTATGTAATCCCAGTCAGGTGTTGAGAATCCATCAAATGGACCAGTAAATTTTCCCTCATGCATGCTAAATACAAGTGATTGCACTATTGGAATACAGAAATTAATTGTTGCTGCAGAATTTAATTTAACTGGCATAAGTGGCATATTATGACTTCCTCTAGTATTACCAGCTACATAATGTGGATTATTGAATACACTTCCTGCTTCTTCTGTAGCAGGAAATAATTTTTGAGTTCTAATTAAACAAACAGGATCATCCTTCCCAACATATATTCCTGCAATGTTATGTAGTCTGTCTGTTGATGCACTCAGGATAGGTTCTCCTTCTTTTGTATGAATTTCTGCAATAACATATCGTCCAGGATACATTAATGCTGCTTCAAGTGTTGGTTTATCTTGCCATAATTCAAGATCTGCAATTGTACCATCTTCAACATCCATTATTGTAAAACGTACTCCTTCTGCAAGTGATTTGTTAACAATTAATCCTGTATTACTTAATGCATCAACAAATAGTCTATACATAGGATAATTGAAACAGCCAGGTTCTGTTTTGTCAGCTGCAAAAACAGTAAATGCTTCATTTGGCCTTTCTTCAAATTCTAATTCAGCAACACCAGGTCCCATACCCTTAACATTTCCTGAAAAAGAATCCTTTAGCAAATCTTGCCCAGCACCATAAAGTCCTTCTTTCTTAGCTACAGCGGTTCCTGCTTCAAATGCATCCCAAGCCAATTTATGAATATCTTTATTGTCAACTCCTTTTGTGTGACTCATTACAATATGAACATCGTCACCACAATAGCCGATATAATGATCTATCAAAAGATCTCCTGAATTTTTAACAGTTTCCTTAACTGCATCAATTAGAGCATCACTAGGTCTAGTATGACCACCAATCCCACCTACGTCTGCTTTGATTACTGATACTGTTATTTTCATAGTTTTTTTATTTGGTTGCTTTGATTTATACTATTACGTTATTCTAATTTGAATTAGATGATCTAAAAAATACAAAAAATTTGACTAAAAATTAAAAAAAATGTAAATGCTAATAAAGCCCATCAAATAACGAATTTTGAAAATGGCAGATAAACAGCACCTGAATATGATAATTACAGGTCATATTGATAACGGAAAATCAACAACTATGGGTCATTTTCTCATGGACTTGGGTGTAGTTGATGAGAGAGCAATTGCTCAACATGCAGAAGAATCTGAAAAGACCGGAAAAGGTGACACATTCAAGTATGCTTGGGTTATGGATAATATCAAAGACGAAAGAGAGAGAGGTATCACAATTGATCTTGCCTTTCAAAAGTTTGAGACTCCAAAATTCTTCTTTACATTAATTGATGCCCCAGGGCATAGAGACTTTATTAAAAATATGATTACTGGTGCATCTGAGGCAGATGCAGCAGTTTTAGTACTTTCTGCAAAAGAAGGTGAAACAGATACTGCAATTGCACCTGGCGGGCAGGCAAGAGAACATGCATTTTTACTCAAAACATTAGGTGTAAGCCAATTAATTGTTGCAATTAACAAAATGGATGATAGTAAATTCTCAGAGGATGCTTACAACGCAGCAAAAGCAAAAGGAGAGCAATTGGTCAAATCTGTAGGTTACAAATTAGACCAAGTCCCATTTGTTCCAGTTTCTGGATGGACAGGAGATAATTTGGTTAAAAAATCTGAAAATATGCCATGGTACAAAGGCAAGACACTCTTAGAATCATTTGATGACTTTACAGCACCAGAAAAACCAATCGGAAAACCATTACGTGTTCCAATACAAGATGTTTATTCAATAACTGGTGTCGGCACAGTTCCAGTAGGACGTGTTGAAACTGGTGTAATGAAACCTGGAGATAAAATTGTTGTAATGCCATCTGGCGCAGCAGGTGAAATCAAATCAATTGAAACACATCATACAGAAATGCCCAAGGCAGAAGCTGGAGATAACATCGGTTTTAATCTAAGAGGAATTGAAAAGAAAGATATCAAACGTGGAGATGTTTTAGGTGATCCAGCAAACCCACCAAGCGTTGCAAAAGAATTCAAAGCACAAATTATAGTTATTCATCATCCAACTGCTATAGCACCAGGTTATACTCCTGTAATGCATGCNCATACTGCACAAGTNGCTGCAACAATTACTGCATTCAATGCAAAAATTAATCCTGCAACAGGAGCAACNGATGAAGAAAATCCAAAATTTTTGAAAGTAGGTGATTCTGCTATAGTTACAATTAGACCTGTAAGACCAACACCAATTGAAACATTCAAAGAATTTCCAGAAATGGGTAGATTTGCACTAAGAGATATGGGTGCAACTATTGCTGCTGGTGTTGTAAAAGAAATTACTGAAAAACATACTGCATAAATGAGTCATTATGGCTCAAAACGCTCGCATAAAATTAACTAGTACAAGTCTGCATAAACTAGGTGATGTGTGTAGTGAAATTTTGGGAATTGGAAAAAGAACAGGTGTAAAAGTAAAAGGGCCAACTCCATTACCAGTTAAACGTCTTAATGTTGTTACCAGAAAATCTCCTTGCGGAAATGGTAGTGAAACATATGAGAAATGGGAAATGAGAATGCATAGACGAATAATAGATCTAAATGCAGATGACAAAGCAATAAGACAATTAATGCGTCTAAAAATTCCAGATGATGTTTACATTGAATTATCGCTAAAATGATTTTGTTAGCCTTTTATTATAGGACAAATCGTGAATAATATGGTCGAGGAAGATTTTTCTGAAAATNCATCTACTGAGCCAGAAATCTTAGAAGAAGAAAAGTTTGATGTTGTTTATGAGTGTCTAAGATGTAATGTAAAGTCAAATCTTAGTGAATTAACTCGACTTCCAGAGATAAAGTGTATTTGTGGTTTTAGAGTTTTTACTAAAATTAGACCACCAATTGTTAAAACTGTAAAAGCAGTCTAATCTCTATCTTTTTTGTAACTGTGATATCTTTGTAAGTGTGTTCGCATATCTTCCATATTTGAAAAATTTTTTTTACATTCCTTACAATCATATGGTAAATCCTTGAAATGGATTACCTGAAGATGTTGCATTAATTCCTCTTTTTTAGAAAATTTTTTATTACAATGTTCACACACATTTTTTTTAAATAAGCCCATGTTACTCATTTTTAGCCTTTTGTCCATCCCAGCATTTTCTACAGAGTTGTCCAGATACCTTCCAATTTGATTTCGGATTATATCGGAAGAATCCTAATTTTACACCACATAGCGTACAAAATGCTTTCTTACTGTTAAAATCAGTTTCTTTTTTATCGAAACATGTTTTACATAACAGACCTTGCATATCCCACTGCCATCGTGGTTCCCAAAGGTCTGTAACTTTTTTTTGTGTTCCACACGTTAAGCATTTTGATTTAATGTTTGAATCATACTCATCTTTCATTTTATCCATATAACAGTCAGCACAAAGTGGTGAGTCGACATACCATTCTTTTTTTGCTTTATGTTTGTGTTTTGTTTCTTTTTTACAAATAGTACAAATTGTAGGTTTTTTACCAAACAGTCCCATGGTTGTTATGAAAATTAGATCTAATTAAATTATGAAAATAAATTAAAAATAAGGTTTGTTTAGGCTTCTTCTTTGAGAAGGTCTTCTAGTGCTTGGCTTGCGTTTAGCATACCATTTTTTTGTGCGTATTTTTGGATCATCTTGTATTGATCGTTACTAAAACAAACTGGCATTGAACGTTTTTCCATATAATTACTAATTTTTCTTTTTTAATAACTCTTACTTTATTTAGAAAAACTATATTGGCGTAAATTAATTTCTATACATGGTAAAAATGCTGCAGATTTTAGTTATTGGTAACAATGATAATGGATGTACTCCTGAACTTGAAACTACTGCATATGATACTGGAAAAGAAGTTGCAAAATCTGGCTCAGTTTTGATAACTGGTGGTCTAGGCGGTGTAATGAAAGCCGCATCACATGGGGCAAAAGTTGAAGGTGGGTTAACAGTTGGTATAATTCCGCAAGATGATTCTGCAATGGCAAATGAATTCTGTGACATTGTAATTCCTTCTGGTATGGGATTATCAAGAGACTTTCTTAATGCACTTTCTGCAGATGGAGTGATTGTTGTTGGAGGTGGTTCTGGAACGTTATCAGAGATTTGTGCTGCATATATGTATAAAAAACCAATTGCAGCGCTCAAAAATTCAGGTGGCATGGCTACAAAATATTCTGATCAGTACATTGATCATAGAGAAAATGTTAAAGTCATGGGATTTGACTCACCAAAAGAAGCCGTCAACTATATTTTAGAGCAAACTAAATCATAGTTTCTAAGAGTGGATCTGGTTTGTAAAATTCACCGTACTCTTGTGCAAGTTCGTTTAATTCATTTACTATGCTTTGAATTCCAATTTCTTTTGCTGTTTCAAACAATGGTTTTCTAAGACCAAGACCCAGCTTTGCAGCTTTTTCAATTTCTTCTACATCACTGGCACCGTTTGTAATCAACCAGGCTGCATTGTTTAGAACATTTGCTACAAGCTGAATTGGATTACATTTTTGTGCTAACTCTTCAGAAAGTTCAACTCGTTCATACTTGTCATCTGAATATTTGTAATATCCTTCACCTGATTTCTGTCCCAGTTTTTTCTCATCAAACATTTTTTCAACTGTTTTATGTGGATTAATTACTTTTTTGTCACGTAAATGCATCTCAACAGTTGCCTTATGAATTACATCCATTCCAGTAAAGTCTGCTAGTTCAAAAATCCCCATAGGAAAACCAAGCTTGAATTTTACAGCAGAGTCAATTTCTTCTAGCGTTGCACCTGTTCTGTCTTGTAGATAGCATGCCTCATGAACCATTGGTATGAAAAGTCGGTTTATGATGAATCCTGGAACGTCTTTTCTGCATAATACTGCTTGCTTGTTTACTGATTTGACAAATTCTTGGGTAAGAGCAGTTATTTCTTGTGATGTTTTCTCACCTGGAATTACTTCAACTAGTTTCATAAGCTGTGGTGGGTTGAAAAAGTGAATTCCAATAAATTTATCAGGACGTGATGTTGTGTTTGCAATCTCTGTAATTGGTAGCGTACTTGTATTTGATGCAAATATTACTTCTGGGTTAGCAGCCTTGTCCAGTTCTGCATATACCTTCTTTTTTAAATCCATTATTTCAGGAACGACTTCAATTACCATTTCAGAGTCTTTTACTGCATCATTCAAATCTACAATTGGTGTAATTCGTGAAAATATTGCATCGCCTTCTTCTTTTGATATTTTTTCTTTTGTAACAAGTTTGTCTAGACTCCAGCGAATTTTTTCCATTGCCTTATCTAAAAACTCCTGTTTGATGTCGCGTAGTACAACATTGTAACCTGCAGTGGCAGATACCTGAGCAATACCATGCCCCATAACCCCAGAACCTAAAACTGTGATGTTCTTAATATTCAACATTCCCTATTCTGAAATACCTTTTATAAGCTCATTCAAATTGTATATGATATGGGTCTATTTGGAAAAAAGAAAAAGAGTGAAGAAACCAAATGCAAAGAATGTGGTTTAGAATTACACCAACCAGAAAGACTTGAGCGACATATGAAAAAAGCACATGGTAATGTACCTGAGAAAAAGCCTGACACTAGTGGTGGTGTCCAAGAAGGCGGTATGTGGTAAATTTATTATTGTAAAATTTTAGACAAACGTTATTGGAATTATCTGACGGTCAGAAATATGCAATTGTCTTTTTAGGTGCACTTGCAGCTGCGGGAATTGTTCTAGGTACATTGGTTTTTCCATTCTGGAATTTTATACGCGAAGATATTATGGAAGAAGTTGAAATTTTTGAATCTGCAAACGGTAATTGCTATGTGGATACATTAGATGGAATTCCAAAAACTATAGAAAACTGTAATCTTCCTGTAGGGTCTTCTGTCACTGTTAAATATAGTGAAGGTTTACCATGGGCAACAATTGAACCATAGGATTAGATTTGGTGAATGACTTGGAGTGTATTTTTTGTAAAATCGCATCAAAAGAAATTCCAGCAAAAATACTTATTGAAACAGAATTATGTGTAGGATTTTTAGATGCATTTCCTCTTGCAAAAGGCCATGCATTAATTATTCCAAAAAATCATTATGAGAAAATTCAGGATCTTCCAGCAGATGTTAATAATGAAATTTTTTCTACAGTACACAAATTGATTTCCAGAATTGATTCTTTGACTGGTGCAACACTAGTTGCAATTCATAATGGTAAGGATAGTGGGCAAGAAATACCACATGTTCATGTCCATTTGATTCCAAGGAGTAAAGATGATTCTGCAGGTGCTGTACATTCCATGTTTTCCAAAACACCAGAATTGTCTGAATCTGAAATTGATGAGTTATGCACTAAACTTAGGATTAGTTAGTAAGGAAATATTCTCTGGTTATTCTCTAAATCATCAACAATAATTGCTTTTGTTGGGCATGTTTCAGCTGCATTAATAATTTTCAGATTTTTTGCACCTTTAGAGTTGTATACTCGGGATTTTGGATTCATTGTAGTTGTTTTGTCCACGGTAAATACATTTGGTGCAATTGTTTCACAACTGCAACATCCAATGCAAAGTGATGGATCAACCTTAACTGATAAATCAACTTCTGGTTTCTGTTTAACATTACTTGTTTCTTGTTTGTGGACGTCATCTTTTCTAGATGATTCGTATTTATTCCAGAAATCTTGCTCATATTTCTTCCACCAGTCTTTATCTTCCTCAAATTCTTTAGTGAATCTACTCCAATCTTCTTCTGGGGTTTTATCTTTACGAAATCGTTCATTTTCTCTGTAAAAGTTTTTCTTTGGCTCAGAGGGGGTTTCATTTTTTTGGTGTTTGGTGGATGATTTTTTATTGTGTGTGCTTGAATTGTTATACTGAATTTTCAAAAAATAATATGCTTCAGTAATTAGTTTGAATTTTTTACCATCTGATTCTTTTTCATTTTTGTCCGGATGTAATTCTAATGCTAATTTTCTATAGGCATATCGAATTTCTTCATAAGTTGGGTCTTCTTTTAATAATAGAATCTGACGTGCTTGCTTTGTATTCAATTATCTTTGGTACTACCTAATATGATAAAAAGATAGTCAGATCAAGTTAGTATTTCGTCATCTTTTTTCCATGCAGGATCTACAATACACAGAACTTTTAGTTCTTCATTTTCAGTATTTTCTAAATATTGTAAAGAAAATGGCGGGACAAAAATTGATTGATATTTTTCAATATCTACTGGCTCATTATCTATGTACAAAATACCTTTTCCTTCCAATACAAAATAGACCTCCGATGTTTTCATTTTATGTGGATTTGATTTTTTACCTGGCTTGATGGTTGAATGTGCTAAACTATATCGAATTCCATTTAATGTATTATGAGGATGGAAGATCTGTCTAATTTCTGTACCCTCGTCACCAAGAATTGGCTCTGTATCCTGAATTCTTTTTGTAATCATTATTTTAGTCTCTTTGTTACACGTGATTTAAAGTCAGATTCATACCAAATGGTTTTTGGTTCAACATTATTCTTTGGAAATGAATTAATTGCAATATGTGAGAAATCAACTTTTTTATTAATAGAACCATGTGAATGAAGTTTTTGTGCAGGAATATGTACACAGTCACCTGTTTT
Organism: Nitrososphaerota archaeon; assembly: GCA_002698885.1. Classification (GTDB taxonomy): domain Archaea; phylum Thermoproteota; class Nitrososphaeria; order Nitrososphaerales; family Nitrosopumilaceae; genus Nitrosopelagicus. The sequence continues at coordinate 12,622 of PAAH01000030.1, forward strand.
CAAAGTAAGTGATTTGGTTTTTTTAATTTTGAAATTAGAATTATTTTTACCAAATTTTCTATATATTGATAAATTTCCGGTTCCCTTTGTAACAATTAACGTTTGTCCACCATCATGGAAATGCAATTTTGTTTTTGTTCCATTCTTGAATGTGACATGATAGATCTTTTCATTTTTTGGTTTTATTACTGCTGAAATATCTTTAGCCGCAACTTGACCAGTAAAATAATTAGGTTTTGCTTTTTTACTTGGTATACCAACTCGCGAAAAAATATTCTCTTTATTCATACTATACAAAAGTTAGGTATGAGTATATGTTTTATCGTTTAGATTAATTTAAAAATATGTGAATCAATAATACATATCTAAATTGATTGATGTAATTTCAAAATCTAAAATTATTGTTCTAAAGCCAGCTTTAGACTATGATGAAATTGTGGATATGGTTGAATCTAGAAAAGTAAAAGTATTTCAAACTTTACTACAAAAACCTAAAAGAAGTGATATACACATTCATTCAACTAAATTGTTTTTTGAAGCGTTTTTACTTCTATCAGGCAAGTACACTGCAGATTTTATCCGTGAAGCAGACCATATTTTAACAGTAGACAAAAATGTTAAAGAATTGATCATTGATGGACAGACTTATCCTATCCTAGAAAAAAAAGGTGTTTTAAGTAAATTAGGACCTAATCGCAAGAATAAAGTCAGTTTAGAAGTACAGGAGAGGTTGATTATTGAAAATGAAGACGATATAGCATTTGATCATCATGGAAAAGAGGTTAATCTTCCGTATAAAACCACTGCCAAATTAATTGAGAAATACCCAAAAAGAATTTTGGATGATAATAAAGATAATGTAAAAAAGCCAGAAATAACAATTGATGGTGCAATAAAGAAATTAGTTTCAAAATTAAAAAAACCTGCAGAGTCTGGAATCAAGTCATTAAAGGAGAATGTTAAGATAAATGAAATTCTAGAAGTGTATGTACCAATTTATGAATCTAGGCTTATAGGACCAAAAAAGAAAATTAAATTATTAAGAATAGACGCAGTTAGGAAAAAGATTCTTTAATTATTTTACAATATCTTCAAATTCTGGAGTTCCAAGTAATCTATCAAAAGCTTTTTCCTCCACTGCCCATTTTTTTATTTCTTTAGAACGTTTTGTAGCTAGTCGTAAGAGTTCCAATGCTTCTCCTGTTTCATCTAAGGCAGCCTTACTTCTTGCTTTTGCATATATTACATTTGCATTATCTCTGAATTTTTCATATTTCTTTAGAATGTTATCAAATACTTTTACTGCCTGTTCATGTCTACCAAGCTCTGCAAGTTGTATTCCCGTCTGGAAATATGCATCGAGATGATTTCTGTTATTTCTATATACATTTTGAAAGCAGTTTAATGCTTCTTCATGTCTCTTCATTTTTCCAAGAACTATTCCCTTGTAAAATCTTGGATTATCCTTTTTTGGATCTAGTGTAATTGCGTCATCTAGACATTTCAATGCTTCATCCGGCCGTAATTTTTTATCTAGTAATACACCTTTGTTATAATGCGCAGCAGCATATTTTTTATCTGCATTTATTGCTTTATCATACCATTCTAATGCTTCATCAGTATCACCAAGTTCAGCCATTGCTATTGCTCTGTTATTGTACGACGGTGCATCTTTTGGATTAATCTCTATTACTTTATCGAAACTTGTAATCGCATCTTGATATTTTCGCATTTGATTTAAGGCGAGTCCGTAATTATACAGAGCTGTAGTATTTTTCGGATCAGATTTTAATGCTTTTTTAAACAAATTTGCAGCGGTTTTAGGTTGATTCTCCTGTAACATAGCCAGCCCTTGATACACATAATCCTCAGGTTTTTTTGAGTTTCCAAACAATCCCATGGTTATACTAAAATTTGTTCTCTATTGAAACTTTTCTCGAACAATTTCACCATTAGGTAGTATTTCACGAAATATTATTCCTTGAAATTTAGATATTTTCGTATCTTTATCTTTCCAGGAACCATTAGGCAGACCTGCTTTATGACATGTGTGATTTAAAAAATCTACAACGTCCCAGTTGTATTCAACAGGAACCTGTGGTAAAAGTAATCCGGATTGGGAATCTTTTTCAATTATTAAACCATCTCTACCAATTTTAACCTCTTGAATAATTTCTTCTGGTGAACTTGTAGAAATTTCTTCGGCGTCGCTAAGTACAGTTACTTCAAAAACTAAATTGTTTAATTCATTTTGTGTAATAGATGGAAATCTAGGATCCTCTGTTGACGCAGAAATGGCTGCATCAGTTAGTGCATCTGATAGTTTTTTTATCGCAAATGGAAACCCAATGCATCCTCGAAGTCCTGATTTATCGTTAATGGTAACAAATACACCTGCATTAAAACTAAATTTTTCTTTAAAATCATGATCAAAGATTTTAGTATTGTTTGTAAGATACTTTGTGACAACAGTTCTTGCCATCTTTACCAGGATCGTTCCATCATCATCTGAAATATTTTGAAAGTTCATTTAGTTAAATTACTAACATTAATGTTATATTCAAAAATTACTTTTGATTATCATGGGCAAAGAAGCCACACTGTATGAAAAACTATCAGATAACAAAGTCAAATGTACCGCATGTGCTAGATATTGTGAAATTGGTAAAGATCAGATTGGCCTTTGTGGAATTCGTGGAAATGAAAACGGCAAGTTACAATTATTTGTGTATGGAAAGGTTATTGCAGGTAATGTTGATCCAATTGAAAAAAAACCTGTTATACATTATTACCCAGGAAGCCAAATCTATTCTATAGCAACTACTGGTTGTAATTGGCTTTGTAAATACTGTCAGAATTCTGATATTAGTCAAAGAAGAAAAGTTGAGGGAATTGATATGACGCCTGATGAAGTTGCTAATAGAGCATTCCAATATGGTGCACATGGTATTGCATATACGTATAATGAACCATCTATTTTTATCGAGTTTGCGCGTGACTGTGGAATTGCTGCACACAAAAAAGGATTATTCAACGTTTTTGTATCAAATGGTTATGACACACCAGAAACTGTTTCTATGATGAATGATTTTTTAGATTGTATTACTGTTGATTTTAAAGGAAGTGCAGAACCTGAATTTACAAAAAAATTTATTGCTGTTCCAGATCCACAACCAATATTTGATTCCTTAATTGAAATTCGTGACAAGACTAACATTCATGTAGAAATTACTGATCTAATTGTGCCTCAAGTTGGTGACAGTTTAGAATATGCTAAGAAACTATCAAAGTTTGTACTAGATGAATTTGGACCTGAAATGCCAGTTCATTTTTTGCGATTTCACCCAGATTATAAAATGATGGAGTATGAATCCACACCAATTAAAACTCTCGAGAATCATTATACTATAGCAAAAGATGTTGGTTTGAAGTATGTATATTTAGGAAACGTACCAGGACATCCTTGGGAGCATACGTATTGTTCTGAATGTAATGAGATTGTAGTAAAACGTTATGGGTTTGATATCAAAGGTTGGTTTCTTGATGAAAAAAATAATTGTAAATTTTGTGGTAATCCAATTCCTATTATTGGAAAATTGCAGAAAGAGTATAAACAGCAGCGTTTTCAATTTCTTCATTAAATTTCTAGTATTATTGTTAATTGGTATTAATTTGATTTATAACAACTACATTTCTTTGCTTTATGCCTGACACATCCTATTAATCTGTGATCTACACATCCACATATTGGGCATTTTTTCATATGTAATTACTGTATATCCACTCAAAATAACCTTGACTAATACATAATGTTCAACAAAATTAACTTGTAAATTACTAAACTAACTAAAGTAATTTTGCGCAAAATAATAATCAAGCTGAATGAAAGAGATTATTTGAATTTTCTTTTAGAGTCAAATGAGCATGGGCTAACTGCAGAGGAACAAATTCATGAAATAATTAATTATTATATATTAATTAGAAAACGACGAGCAAAAATCCAATTTAAAAAGAATAGTTTTTCATCGCTTAGCGATAATCCATAAATCACCTACATTGCTTCTTATGCCTTCGTAAGTCCTCTGGGTCAGGAAATTCCTTTCCACAAACTCTACATTTATCATTTTTCTTATCATGTGCAATTTTTTGATGCCTCTTTAATCTCTCAGAACTATGAAGTTCACTTCCACATTTTTTACATTTAGTGCCGCTTTCTACTGTATTTCTAGTGAATAATCCCAACCCTCAGTATAGGTAATACATATTAAAATTATTTTCTAATTTAAAACTCAAATCGAAGAAATTTTATTTGTATAAGTCAAATTCTGGGCTTCTTTTTTGTGCTTTAACTTCATCCATAACAGCTTTTACTACTTCAGTATGATTATATGTCAAGTGTCTAAGAAATCTAGATGATATTTCGGCTCTAGTTTCATCATCAGCAAATATCATTTCTTCGGAATTAAANTCAAGCATCATTTCTTTACACTCTTTACATGGATTAAAGTCCAAAAACAATTTCATATTAAAAATCAATTCGGTTTAGATATAAAGGATTTGTATTGATGGTAAGTGTGAAAATTAGTGAGATTTTTGAATCTATTCAAGGTGAAGGAACCAATGCTGGAAAGGACGCAATTTTTTTACGTACAGCTGAGTGCAATCTAAGATGTACATGGTGTGATACAAAATACACATGGGATTGGAAGAATTACAATTATGACAAAGAAGTAAAAGAAATTTCAATTAACGATATTAAACAAATATTGGAAAAATCAAGTATTAGACACTTAGTAATCACTGGTGGTGAACCATTAATGCAACAAGATGATTTAGTAGAATTAGTTACATTTCTGAAACCTGAATTTTATGTCGAAGTGGAAACCAATGGTACAATCTTACCTAATAATGAATTAACAACTTTAGTAGATCAGTGGAATGTATCACCTAAGACTAAGAATTCTGGGAATCCAGAAAAATTATGTGAAGACAATGATTGTTATGTATTTTTTTCTAGACAGAAAAATTGCTACTTTAAGTATGTTATAGAAGACGAAAATGATCTTACAGAAATTAAAAATCTAATTAACAAATACGATCTTGATAGAAATAAGGTATTTCTCATGCCTCAAGCAATCACAAAACCTGAAATTATTTCGCGTGAAAAAATTGTAACAAAAATGGCTAAAGATTCCAAACTGAGTTATTCTCCACGGATGCATGTATCTATGTGGGGAAATCAGCGTGGTAAATAAGATAAGTAATTATTCAAGATATATAAAAAATTGAAATATGTCTAAAATAAAATCTGGCGATTATGTTCTGTTTTTTTACAATGATTCAAAAAAATGGTTAATGAAAGTAAGTAAAAAAGAGCAATTTCATTCTCATATAGGAATCATCAAACATGCTGATGCAATTGGAAAAGAATTTGGTTCTAGGATAATTACAAATAAAGANAAGTATGTTTATGTTTTGAAACCAAGTATTCATGACTATGTAATGAAAATGCAACATGGAACACAAATTGTTTATCCAAAAGATTTTGGTTATATAGCTGCCAGAACAGGATTACATACTGGGCAGAAAATAGTAGAGATTGGTACTGGCAGTGGTTCACTTACTACATTTATGGCAAGCATTGTTGGCTCACGTGGGCATATCTACACATTTGATGTGGAATCTAAGGTTATGGAAGTAGCCCAAAAAAATCTTGAGAAAGCTGGAATGCTCAAATATGTTACTATGAAGAAACAAGATTTGAAAAAAGCAAAAAAAATGCCCATCAAAGATGCAGATATTGTAGTAATTGATCTTGGCGACCCTTGGGAAGTATTACCACAGGCAAGAAAGATGTTAAAGGGAAGTGGATTTGTGGTAGCAATTTGTCCTACAATGAATCANTTAGAAAAACTTTCCATGGCATTCGNTGCAAATGAATTTTCAGATATTGATTGTACAGAACATATAATTCGAAATATAGAAGCTAGAGAGGGTAAAACTAGACATTCATTTCGTGGTATAGGCCATACAACATATCTAGCAATAGCCAGAAAAGTCTTTTTTGGTAAGAAATCAACTAGAAAGAAAGTGAGCCGTAATGAAGAGTAAAGCACTTACAAAAATCATAGTGAAAAAATTTATTCCTACGCGTAGCAGATCATCAAAAAAAGGAGATAATGGAAAAGCTCTGATTGTTGGTGGAAGCTACATGTATCACGGTGCACCTGTTTTATCCTCATTGGCAGCATTACGTACTGGTACAGATTTGGTTTATACCGCTGTTCCTAAAAATAACGTTCAATCAACAAGATCAATTTCTCCAGATTTGATTGTAATTCCATTAGCAGATTCCAAATTAACTAGAGGAAGTGTCAATAAGTTACTAGGACAAATTCCTAAAGATTTGGATTCTGCAACAATTGGAATGGGATTAGCAATTCAAGATGTTGAGGCATTAAAAATTCTTGTAAAGTCNTTACTTGATAGGGATGTCAGACTGTCATTAGACGCTAGTGCACTGGTAAAATCAATTTTACCAATAATTAAAGGGAAGAATGTTGTAGTTACTCCTCATTCTGGTGAATTTTACAGATTATTTGGAGAGGAAATTCCACATGAAAAAAAATTAAAAGTGAATTTTATAGAAAAAATTGCCAAAAAATACTCTGTAACAATATTACTAAAGGGGCAAACTGATATAATTTCTGATGGTATCAGAACATTTCTAAATTCAAAAACTGATTCATGTGCAATGACTGTTGGTGGAACAGGTGATGTTTTATCTGGAATTATATCTGGATTACTTTCTAGAAATAGAAATCCATTAGAATCTTCTGCAGCAGCTGCTTATCTTAATGGATTAGCTGGAAAATTTGTACAACGTAAAATTGGAATTCATATGGTTGCAACTGATCTAATTGATGCATTGCCATATATATCAAAACCATTCGATAAGATAAAATGAAAACTAAAAATAAAATATTGAGTCATGTAGACAAAAATATGCCATCACTCTTAACTGATTTAAAAAAGCTTATTCAACAACCAAGTATCTCTGCAACAAATGATGGAATAGAAGAATGTGCAATACTTGTTGCAAAAATGTTGAAAAAATCTGGCATAAGTTCAGAAATANTACGTTTGGGAAAAAATATTCCACCTATAGTTTATGGAGAAGTAAAATCCAAGAAAAACCCAAACAAGACACTATTATTTTACAATCATTATGACGTACAGCCAGTAGAACCACTAGAATTATGGAAGAATGATCCATTCAGTGGAAAGATAATCGGCAATAAAATTTTTGGACGTGGTGCNTCTGATGATAAAGGTGAATTAATAACTAGAATCAAGGCAGTTGAGTATCATCTTAAAACTTATGGNGATGTTCCATGNAATATAAAATTTGTAATTGAGGGTGAAGAAGAGAATGGNAGTCAACATATTGATCAATATCTAAAAAAATTTAGGAAGAAGTTTTCATGTGATGCAGTAATTTGGGAATTTGGGTATATAGACACAAAAAATCGTCCAATTATTGGGCTTGGAATGAAGGGTCTTCTTTATGTGGAATTGAAAGTCAAAGAATCAATNCGTGATGTTCATTCCAGTTTTGCNGTAATAATTAAGAATCCAGCATGGAGNCTANTTGANGCACTTAAGACACTTCGGAGAAACGATGGAAGAATACTGATAGATGGTTGGTATGATGATATTTTACCACTCACAAGAAATGATTTACAGATAATAAAAGAGGAGCCATTTGATTCTAATGATTTCAAAAAAGAATATGGTGTAAAAGATTTTGTTGCAGATAAAAATAATCTTGAGGCAAAAAAAGCACTTGTGTCTGGACCAACATGTAATATTGCTGGTATTAATTCTGGCTATACTGGTGATGGAGCTAAAACTGTTTTACCATCTATGGCTAGAGCCAAAATTGATTTTAGATTAGTACCAAACATGGATCCAAAAAAGCAAGTAAGATTATTAAAAAAGCATTTAAAAAATAATGGTTTTTCCGATATTGAGATCACTGTTTTAAACGCTGAGTCTGCTGCAAGAATTAGTCCAAATGAATCTCTTGTTGAAGTTACATGTAACAGTGCAAAAGAAATATTCGGTGACTATGTTTTGAATTTATCTAACGCAGGAACTGGACCCATGCACTCTTTTGTACATGCATTAAACGCACCATGTATTTCGATAGGGTCATCTTACATTTTTTGTGGTATGCATTCACCTAATGAATTTGCAAAAATCGATCTGCTAAATAAAACAACAAAATGTATTTGCATTCTTTTAGAAAATTTTTCACGATCAAAAAATTAAATTTAGCTGTAGAAAATTACACAAAATGTGTAAAAACTAGTAACTTGTATAGTATAACACACAATAAATTTTCGAGAATGTATGGCTATGTCAAAAGCAAAGAGAAGCGCAGCAGCTAAAAAAGCAGCACGCACTCGAAAAAGAAGAGCCGCAGCAGCAACAGCAAAACGTGCAGCAGCAGCAAAGAAAGCAGCACGTAAGAGAAAGAGAGCTGCAGGCGGTAAGAAACGAAAAGCCCCAGCCAAGAAAGGTGGAGCCAAGAAACGCAGAGCCCCAGCCAAGAAAGGTGGAGCTAAACGTAAAGCACCAGCCAAGAAAAAAGGTGGAGCTAAACGTAAAGCACCAGCCAAGAAAAAAGGTGGAGCTAAACGTAAAGCACCAGCCAAGAAA
>PAAH01000031.1 GCA_002698885.1 Nitrososphaerota archaeon
TTCATTGCAAAAGAATCTAGGATTCTCAGGAAGGTCAGATGCAATTAGGGCGGGAATACGAAGTTTTGTTGCAGAAGAAAAGCAAAAAGAGGATCTTTCTGGGAATGTAAATGCCATCTTACTAGTAGTACATAATGACGAGTATGATAATCAAGTAAACGGAATCAAGCACTCATACGAGGATCTGATTACAACCCATCTTCACAGCAAGATAGAGGGAGACAAATGCATGGAACTTTTCATGTTAAAAGGAGAGGCGGGTTCTGTTAGCTCTATTACTAAGGATTTTCAGATTAACAAAAGAATGGATACTGTAAAGTTAGTGACGCTATAGATGAACGACGAAGAGATAAAAAGTGAGATTAGAAAATTTGCTTTACAAAATGCTGCAGAACATGAAGGTCAAACAAGAGATAAAACAATTCTTGCAAAAATTTTAGGATCTATCCCAGAACTGAGGCAGAAGGTACAAGAGATATCACCAGTCATAACAGAAATAGTTTCTGAGATTAATCAAATTCCATTAGAGCAACAACAAAAGGAAATCGCTGAAAAATATCCAGAACTTTTACAAGTTAAAGAAAAAAAACCTGAACAAAATGTTCTACCTGCCCTGAGAAATACTGAAGGAAAGACAATAATTACAAGATTTCCACCTGCACCAAATGGATACCCTCACATAGGTCATGCAAAGGCTGCAATCATAAGTGAAGAATATGCAAAAATGTATGGAGGAAAAATTATTCTCAGATATGAGGATACAAATCCTGGAACTGAACGATTAGAATATTATGCTGCAATCAAAGTTGGAATGGATTGGCTTGGAATACAATTTGACAAGATAGAACATGTTTCTGATAACTTAGAAAATCTATATGAGAATGCCGAGAAATTAATTAAATCTAATGATGCCTATGTTTGTACTTGTAAGCAAGATACCATAAGTAAAAACCGTAGAGAGATGACAGAATGTGATTGTACTAAAAGAAGCATAGAAGAAAATGAACAAATGTGGCATGAAATGTTTGGAGAGAAAAAATTCAAGGAGGGTCAAGCATTATTACGATTTAGAGGAGACATGAAGTCTGGAAACACAACAATGCGTGATCCTACATTATTTAGGATAAATACCAAAAAACACGCACGGGCAGACCAAAAATATCGTGTGTGGCCAACATATGACTTTGCAGGCATAATTTTCGATAGTAATTCAGGCGTAACACATGCCATGCGCTCAAAGGAGTTTGAACTGCGAAAAGAGCTACACTATAACATACTCGATAAACTTGGTATGGAAAAAGCAGAATTCATCTTTTTTGGAAGACTTGATCTTGAAGGAATGCCTGTATCAAAAAGTGAACTAAAACCACTAATCGAGAATGGAAAAATTCCCTGGTATGACGATCCACGACTTCCTACATTAGAGGGTTTAAGGCGCAGAGGAATAAGACCAGAAGCAGTAAGAAAATTTATCATTTCACTTGGTTTGACAAAAAATGATACAAATTCACCATTNGCAACACTTGAAGCATTTAACAAAAAAATTGTTGATTCAGAAAGTNTTCGATTACACATGGTAAGTAATCCAAAGAAAATGAAGATNTCAAACTTTGAACCTAAAGAAATAACACTTTCAAACCATCCTACAAAGGATCTTGGTAAAAGAACGGTAATGGTTGATGGTATTTTATTAATTTCAGGTTCTGATGTTGCAGAGATGAAAGTAGGAGAAAATATACGATTGCTTGGTCTGGGCGTTGTAAAAATAAATGATCTTGCAAATGAGATTAATGCTGAATTAATCGATGATTCAGAAAATGCTGAAAAAAAGATTCAATGGGTTGCAGGTAATGATGCGCTACAAATTAAGGCAATTATTCCAGATTTACTCTTCATTGATGAGAAATTTAACAAAGATAGTTTACTGACACAAGAAGTAATTACAGAATCTGCATATTCAAATTTAAAGGATGATGCAGAGATCCAATTTGTTAGACTTGGATATTATAGGAAAGAATCATCTCATCAAGCAATATTTAGCCACAAGTGATTAATGATGAAAATTGCAAGGATACGAAAAGGAGAAAAGGAAACATATGGTCTAGTCCAGGATGAAAAAATTTCTACAAAAGATGATATTACGTATTCTACTGGAATACCAATTCCAATTAATGTAAGAGACTTTTTGTTTGATGGTTGGCTAGAAGAAATAAAATCAAAATCTTCAGAAATATCATTTAATCATGATTTATCTGAATTTGAAATCTTAGCACCAATTCCAAACCCACAAAAAATTGTCTGCCTTGCTTTCAATTACATTGATCATGCAAAAGAGCAAGAAATAACACCACCAAGTGAGCCTGCTATCTTCATAAAGCCCCGGACAACGCTATGTGGCACAAATAGTAATATCATATGCCCAAAATTTGTCAAAGAATTGGATTATGAAGTAGAACTTGCAGTAGTCATAGGNAAAGAATGTAAAAATATATCTGAAGAACAAGCGATGAATCAGATTTTTGGTTACATGGTTCTCAATGATGTTTCTGCAAGAGATATACAATTTCAGGATAAACAGTTTACAAGAGGCAAGTCCTTTGATACTTTTGCACCATGTGGTCCNTGGATTACAACAAATGATGAAATTAATAATCCACAAGATCTTCATCTTTTGACAAATATCAATNGTGAGGAAAGACAGAATTCAAATACAAAAAATATGCACNTAACTATTCCACAAATTATTTCAAAGCTTAGTAAGGTGATGACATTAGAACCTGGTGATATAATTTCTACTGGTACACCAGAAGGAGTGGCATTAAAAAATCCTGATACACCATTTCTAAAAGATGGTGACAAGATTCACATGGAAATAGAGAAACTTGGTACAATACAAAATACTGTAAGATTTGTTGNCTAGAGTATTTTCTCTACAAGATAAAATGGAAATTTCTTTTGCANGCTCACAATCGGAATANTATCTTGTTGTGTAAGAATTCTTACCTTTGAATAATCTTTTCCTACTGACAGATTTTGAGCATACTGAATAAATTTTTTTACATCATCAGATATGCCNAATAAAACAGTCAGTATTATTGTATTTTCAAAAGATTTTGATTCTGTTATAATTCCCAAACTTTGCACTTTCTCATTATTTTTAATNCATAAAATTTTTTCTTCCGAATTTAATCTTTCAAAGTTTGATTTAGTTAAAGGAATCCATCTCCATGATTCAACAAATTGTAATTTCACTTGATTAAGTTCATCATAAACTAAAGAGTCAAAAATTGTGGCAGAAGAATTTTTTTTTGATTCAACTGCAAAGTAATTCCATTGTGATTTTGTTTGATATCCAATCTTTGCTGCAAGATTAAGTGAAGGGATATTTTCTGATTCAATTAGCATATTTGCCTGGCTTATACCAAGATCATACGCATTCTTTTCAAGATGTGATACTAGCAACTCAGCGAACCCATTTCTTCTAAAATCCTGCCTAACTCGAATACCTTCTATCCATAACATTTTTTCTTCCGGATATATTACACCATGGCACATTGCAACTGGTTCATTATTCTTTTCTAGTAATACAAGATCACCCTCATTTATCCATGAATCGTAAACTTCGTGAATATAATCACCCCATGAGAAAGTATTAGTACAAAAATCCAAAATTGGTTGTTTATCAGACGCGACTGGTTTACGAATTTGTGTCAAGTATAATAAGAAAAAATTATAAGAATAATTAAAGGAGATCTGTTAATGAGTAAAATTATTGCNTGTAAAGCAAGTGAACTTGAACCTGGAAGTATGAAAAAAATTTCAGTTGATGGGAAAGAAATTGTAGTTGTAAATGTAGGAGGAAATTATTTTGCATGTGATGATACATGTACACATTCCGGTGCCAGTTTGTCAGAAGGAACANTTGATGGTCAAACAATTACTTGTGGATGGCATGGTGCTCAGTTTGATTGTACTAATGGTAAACTTTCACAATTTCCAGCAAAAATCAATGACTTAAAATCATATAATGTAAGTATAGAATCTGAAGATGTATTTATCGAGGTTTAAACATAGGAATTAAGAAAATGAGTAATAACAATAAAGAATCACTTGAAAGTGCCATACAAACACTCAATCAACTTGCTACAAGCCACTCAACTCCAAAAAATTTTAAAAAAACAATTACTGANCTTATGACTGAACTAAAATCAGATGAATATGCAATCTCAGTTAGAGCAGCNAACGCAATAAGCTCCCTTGATGACATCACACAGGATCCAAATGTACCTTCCTTTGTTCGTACAGCACTGTGGCAAGCCGTATCTGTACTTGAGAGTATAAGAGAATAAATTATCTTTAGTTGCTTTAGTATCATTGAAAATTGAAGAATATCTAACAACATTACCGGATTCAATATTATCAGGTGAAGATGTACAATTACCTAAAGAGGCATTTAGAGAAATCCTCAAATTTGCAAATCTAAGTAAAGATGATATTTTTTACCATTTGGGCTGTGGGGATGGTACCGGGCTTGTAGTTGCAAAAGAAGAATTCAATTCTAAAAAAATCATAGGAATTGATAATTCAAAACAAAAAATTAATACTGCTTTGAAAATTCTAAAAGAAAAAAATTATTCTGGCATAAGAATTTTTTGTGAGAATATAGAAGATTCAAATTTTGATGATGCTGATGTAATTCTTTTTTGGTTTGTTGATGATAATATTTTAGAAAAAATGATGCCAAAATTTTCTAAATTAAAACAGGGAACAAGAATTATTACTATATGGGGACCTCTTCCAGAATGTCTTCCTCAAAAAGTTGAATTTCCCTACATAATGAATCAAGTTCCATTCAATAAGACAAAAGATCTTCAAGAACAACTCTTAGCAATTTTTGATGTAAAATGTGTAGACTTTGTTACAGCATGGGAATTTGCTGAAAGGTACACAAAAACTATTGGAAGTGAAAATCCAGAAAATGATAGATTTCTAACAATAATACAATCGTTAGTAATTTGGATTAATGCAAAAAATCTTGGTGTTGCATGTGGAGATGATATTCCAGAACCGATTCAGAATTATATCTCAATTTTGAAAAAATTTTTCAATATAGAAGTTGAACACTTGTTAAAATAATCTAGTCAACCTTTTATTTTCGAAACACAAACAAGAATATGGAAGAAAGAATCAATATCAATGTCTCATCAACCGAATATGATAATACAAGTAAGGAGATAAAAAATACACTTGCCTTAGTTGAAGAAATGGTACACGGTCAAGATGATTTTATTATAACTGATTCTGAATTTGCATTTGGTTGGCACTTTTATGTTGTATCAGTGAATAGAGAACTTGCTGTGAAACTTGCAGAACAAATGGGTTCTGAATTTGAAAAATTAAAGGGAAAAGGACTAGATAAAAAATTCCTTACTTGGTTAACAAACCAAATTTCTCAAAAGGGGATTAAAGTCAAATTTGCAATTAAAGAAGAGATGGAATCCAGTAAGTTTGGAATTTTTTAATTAAAAAGAGGCCTCCGGGGGGAATCGAACACCCATCCGGGGATCCACAATCCCCTATCCTAACCATTGGACGACGNAGGCCACGAAGAAAANTAGNTTNTNTTTNCCGTATTAATCTTAGNGTNTAGGNCTANTTNCGGAATTTGTTTCGTATGNTTGATAGCTTNNGACGCCCAAATGGCAATACACGATACTGCTTTGTCCATCTGTATGTTACAACAACTGAAATNCCTGTCGCAANAACNAGTATCGGAATAACCCATGTGTATGATATGTGTAGATCCGGTATACCAAAAACTGTTGCAAGTGTGTTTGGAACAAGCACTGCAGTAGCTGCTACCGTTANCCAAACAATTAGTTTAGTTAATTGGTTTGATGATTCTGTGTTTATTGCTGTAATTCCAGTTGAAATTACTTCCAANACATTTTCTGCCATCTGAATCTGTCTGTCAAGAGTTGCTAGTACGACTTCGAATTTTTCTAGTATGTCATCATCGTCTGATATCATATCAGGATCACCATACTTTAGATTTCTAACTATATCATGTGTTGCCCATACTGCGTTAAGAAAAGACAGCACTGATCGTTTCATGTTTGAAAGTTCAAGTGACAAATCACGACTTATCTGACGTGCGCCTGCAAGATCAATCTCAACTTGCTCTGCTCGCTCTACTATAGAACGAAGAACAGAAAAATTAGTTTCGCTTACTTCATCTAATAATCTAAAAAGTAACATTGTCTGTCTTTCTGCCCAACTTTCAGGTGCTTGAGGGAGTTTTCGCATNAATGTATCAGTATAATTGTAAAGTTTTGTTATCTTTCCGCCATAGTCATCATGTATTGTTANAATGAGATCTTTTTTCATAAAAATTAAACATGGTGATGTTTGAGTTCTGCTCTCCCCTGTAAAAATAAATGGTACCATTATTCCAAGTGTGTCACCCGCGTCCTCATACTCTGTAATGTATCCAGAAAGTAGTGTACTTGCTTTCATGGTAATTCCTAATCTATCAAGAATTTCTGGAGTCTCAGCCACAATATCATCTACAACTATCTCTATCCATGTGAGNTTACCCAAAGAAACTATTTTTGCAGCTTCTTCTAGATTNACACTCTCTTTCTTGAATGGAACTCCTTGTCCCTCAATACCTGCAACACTTACTGTCTTTAACATGGCAGTACGACTAAATTCACCAATATACACTTTTTTGCAGAATTACACAAATGTAATACTAAGATTTTTTGTGCTTTTTGTTTTTATTTTGTGCACGACGAATCATGAGTGATAAAATTGTCCCAGCAGGTATACCTACTATTGTTCCAATCGAAACATATGGAGCAATGAAAAAGTCACCTATCCATATTCCAAAGTCGTTTGTAATTTCCATGAACATTTTTGGTCGTAAAAGCAATGGGACGGACTGTGTTTCTGTTTTTTCCTCATCAAGATCATCAGTATATGATACAAGTACCTTAACTGGGATTGTATACTCCATTGTAACATCCTTTATTGGAGTAATCATCTCGGCAGTAACTGAATATGGTTCCATCTTTTCTAGGAGAGATATAGTGTATGATGTATCTCCACGAAATTCTATATCACCTGGAGTGAGAATTTTGACTGTAACATCCTTAATGTCAATATCTTCTGAGATGATTGTAGTTTCAAATGTAAATTCTGAATTTGCAAATATTGATTCTGGTGTTACAGTCTCTATGGAAATTACTGGTTCACTAAAAACAAGTATTGGTAATGCAATATTTGTCTGTGCGGATGGCATAGGTTCAGTATTGTTACTTACAAGTACTTGTGTATAATCAATATTAAGGAAATGTATTCCTTCATTTGCATTACTAGTTACTTCATAATCGATTGTAGTTCCAAAGGAGCTAGTAGTTGTAAGTTCATCAATTACAATTGTTTCATTTGCCTCTGTTACAAATGCTGCGTCAGGATTATTTAGTATAAATGATATGTCTTCTTTATTTTCCCATCCATTATTTTGTAAAAAAATTGAAATAGAAAAAGTTCGTTGTTTCATTACAGATTCAGGATATGTAATTTCAAGATCCATACCTCCTTCCATTGATTGGTTAAACGTCTCAGCATAAACAGCAGGAATAGCAAAAATTGAAAGTGTTAATGCCAAAAAAATAAAAAAACTATTCATAATAATTATTGATCCCACTTAAATTTTAAAATTGACATTGAATGTTTAGATTTATCTTATTCAGAGTGTAGATTTAAGTAAACCAAGATAAAAAAAATTGTATGAGTTGCTCTGGTGAATTTGTAGAAAAGGAACCAGAATTAATCCAAATTAAACCTAATATTGCTCAACAGTTAAAGAAGGCAAAATATGGAGTTGCAGATCATTCAACTGTTGAATTATGCCACTGGACAAAAAAATCATTCAGAAATGAAGGTACATGTTACAAACACAAATTCTATGGAATCTCTACTCATAGATGTATGGAATTTTCTCCTGCAGGTATGCATTGTGAAAACAGATGTGTCTATTGTTGGAGACCAATGGAATTCTATGATTCATTAAAAATGGATGAACANAAAGTTGCAGAGCCTAAAGACATTATGTCAAAACTGATGGAAGAAAGAAGAAAATTAATCGTGGGGCATTTTGGTGATCCAAATCAAGATAAGCAAAAGATAGAAGAATCACTTACTCCGCATCACTATGCCATATCACTTTCTGGAGAACCAACAATGTATCCAAAATTACCTGATTTGATCAAATATCTTAAATCATTAGAAACCACAAAATCAATTTTTCTTGTAACAAATGGGCAAGAACCAGAAATGATTCAAAGACTTGCAGATGAAGATGCACTACCAACTCAACTATATCTTTCAACAAATGCATCAGATTATGATTCATTTCTTAAAATCAATAGACCAAAATATGATGATTCATGGGAAAGATGGAATGAAACTTTAGAGATGCTTGCAGGACTAGATACAAGAACAGTTCTTAGGGTTACGTTGATCAAAGATTGGAATGATTCGGAAAAAATGATGTCAGGTTACAGATCAATATTTGAAAAATCAAATGTTNATTTTATTGAGATNAAATCNTATATGCATATTGGACGTTCAACGAANCGNCTTGAATATGAAAATATGGTNGANATGNNTGATGTTAGAANNTTNTCAGAANAAATANTAAAAAANTCTGATAGATTTGAANTAATGGATGANAGTGAANTTTCTNGAATAGTAGTTNTACAAAANAAGAAACGATTNACAGANCGTTATCTTAGTGCNTATGCATAAACCANTCTGANAATTTTTTTAATGATGCTGNTCTATGAGATAGTTNATCTTTATTNGNTACATTTGCATANGTTTTTGNNTCNCCATNAGGAANNAAAATTGGATCATATCCCCANCCACCTTNTTCAATNAANGANGAAANTTTTCCANGTATNCTAGANTCAAATAATTGAACATNATCAANACCATNACAATATGCAATAATTGCTACAAANTTTGCATCNCGAAGTTCAGTATTNTCTAATANACGTATNATTCCTTTNTTTCCAATTGTGTCATANACNTAAGATGANTATGGACCTGGAAATCCATNNAGNGANTNNATAAAAAGACCATCATCNTCNATNATNACTGGTTTTTGTACTTTNGTNTAGGCATCAATNGCNTTTCGTTCTGCAATCTTACTAAGAGANNNTGATTGAATTTCTTCTAATGTTGTTTTGAATAGGNTNATNTNTACTCCNAAATNTGAAAGAATTCNTTGANNTTCTTCAAATTTATGTNTNTTTGATGANNCAAAATAAAGTTCAGACAACTGTTGCATACCTNCCACGNCTCTCTATAACTNCAACCAATTTGATAATTTTNTTGCAATATTTTTCTCCNACTGATTTNGAATAACCTTTCAAAAANTTGNTCCATGANTTGTTCAATATATTAGCATGAGCACTGTTTAGTATTTCTTTGAAGAGTCTAAGATCTATGGCATGATCATCTGGTTTTTCTGTTCTATTTGCAAGACCAAAATCAATTAAAATTAATTTTTTTTTCGATAAAATAAAATTTGATGTTGTAAGATCACCATGCATTATACCATTTTTATGTAAAATACCAACAATCTTTCCAATTTCAAAACAAGTTTTCTCTATAATTTTTTCATTCATATCACGTACTAACTTTCCATCTATGTANTGCATCAAAATAGAACATTTGTTTATATCAAGAAAATANATCAANGGTGTAGAAATNCCAAATGATTTNACNTGTGANATTATTTCAGATTCTTTNATTGTNCGNTGTTTTCTAATTTTTTTGTCAAGTACTAAATTTCTGTAAGTTTTCTCTTTTCTAATTTTTAATATGGCCTTTTTACCATTCCATGATGACAAATAGACATCTGCCTCAGCACCTTTTTTAAGCAATTTCATTAGAATTATAACTTAATTTGTAAATTAAAAGATATCATGGATGAGGGAGAAAAACGTCTTAAACAAGAGGATTGCAGCGAAGATGAGCTAGGTGCAGGAATACTAACACTCACAAACAAAAGAATTGCTTTTGATAAAAGGAGTGGAAGAATAGCTGATTTTTCAATGAGACTTGGCGACACTGTTGTTGATATACCTCTTAATGAACTTCATGAAGTTTGGAAAGAAGGGAGATTTATCAAAAAAATCTGTTTTAAAATAAAAACGAATGATGGAGAAAAAACCTACAAGTTTGGTGTTCTTGGAACTGGAGGTTGGTTAGAGGATATACAAGACGCTATAGAAGATGTGAAGAATCAATAATCAATATCTACAGTATCCAATCTCCATGATTGTCTAACAAATGTGTCTTTTATTGAAGCACNTTTTTTTACTTGAGATTCTAAAATTCCTGTCCAGGCAATTTGTGAACCACAATCACCTGCATAATTCAATGGAACTACAAAAAATTTAGCATTTTGTCTTCTACAAACATTTGTTAACATTGATGCAAGTCGTTTGTTTGCAGCTACTCCTCCTACTATCATGAGTTCTTTTTTATCTGTAAATGATAAAGCACGTTCTGTAGCTTCAGCAATCATTGCAAATGCAGTTTCTTGTAATGAGAAACATGCACTTTCAATACCTTGAGAAGTAATATTTTTTGTAGCAGATAACAACCCAGAAAATGAAACATCATTTCCCTTCACAGTATATGGAAGTGAAATATATGTACTAGATTTTGTTGCAAGATCTTCAATTTTTCTTCCACATGGTGACGCAAAACCTAATGATCTACCAAACTGATCTAACAATTGACCAAGTGTAATATCTAACGTTTCACCAAAAACTCTCCATCTTCCAGAAACAAATGCAAGTAACATTGTGTGACCACCAGATACTAAAAGTACAAGAGGATTTTTTGCACCGGTAAGTAATTTTCCAAGATCCAGATGCCCAATGGCATGATTCACAGGATAAATTGGAATTTTATAATATGAAGAAAGTGATCTTGCNACAACTGCTCCTACTCTAAGACAAGGACCAAGACCTGGCCCACCTGCATATGCAATTGCATCTAAATCATTAATTTTTACTTTTGCTTGACTAAGACATTCTGAAAGAATGCTTGAACTATTCTCAATATGATGACGTGATGCCTCACGTGGATGTATGCCTTGACCCTCTGGAGGTTTGTAAATTCTTCTAACATCAGATAATATTTTTCCTTTATTTCGTTTCTTTTCAATTATTGCACATGAAAATGTATGTGCAGTACTTTCAATTCCTAAACAGATCATTCTACCCTCTACTTAGAGTGGAGACTATTTTTATGATATCCCCATTTTTTAAATAATGCTCTGCACCAATTCTTTGTTTTGTTTTTGCATCTATTGCATGCAAAAATCCCTTACCAATATCTTGGTGAATAATAAATGCCAAGTCTTTTGCAGTAGAAGTGGAGGATAATAATTTAGCATCTGGTAACACCTGACCGTCTTTATTAGAAAGTTTTGCTTCATCCTCAACAGGAAATACAACAATCATCTTTAAAACATCAAACACAACAGAATTTAGAATTTTTTGAACTCCAGTGACACCAATTTTATTTAAAACATTTTTTGCAAGATGTAATGCATTATTTTGTTCATCTGAAAGATTTACTTCTTGTTTACCACTGAAATTACTATTACCTGATATGTAGTCCACAAGTCCTGCTTTGGTGGCTTTTCTTAACAAAAGTTCAGTTTCAGCACTGCAGGGAATAGTTGTAAAATTTTCTGATATCTTTTTAATTATATCTANTTCTTCNCATAAATCNGCTTTATTAGATGCAACTAACATTGGTTTNGAAAGCTTTCTTAAAGATTTTAAAAAATTCACTATATCTGAATCTGACCACTCGGTAAGTTTTTTTGTTTTTAATGAGAGTGAATTTAAAATTTTATCAACTTGTGATTCGTTAATACCCAAACCAGTAAATCTATGCGTAAGACCTTCAGAAATCTTTGTTCGTTTTTGTTCAATTTCTTTTATCAATTTAGGCCATTCTCTATCAAGAATCTGTTTGAACCATAAATCAAACTCTTCTTCTACAAATTTTATATCCTNTAANGGATCATGTGTTCCAATACTTACTGGTTGTCCTTGAATGTCAGTAGAACCAGAAATATCTACAACATGTACTAATGCATCAGCTTGCATTGCATCAGTCAGAAATTGGTTTCCAAGCCCCTTTCCTTCATGTGCACCTGGTACTAATCCAGCTACATCAATTAATTTTATAGGAACAAANCNAATTCCTTCAAAACATNAACTGTTTCCACATCTAGANTTCAGATTTTTACAGGCACAATCAGTTTTGACATGTGCCACACCAATATTTGGTTCAATTGTTGTAAATGGAAAATTTCCACTTTGAACCATAGTTTCTGTTGCTGCAGAAAAAAATGTAGATTTACCAACATTTGCTTTTCCAATAAGACCAATTTGCATGTTCACTAAGAAAGATATGAGAATATTAGTATTACAGAAATAATTTAATTTGGATTAAATTAATTGCCCATATGGTATTAGTTATAACTGGAAATCCAGGTGTTGGCAAACATACGATAGCAAATGAGCTTCTACAGTCAAAAAAACATGAATTATTAGACATTAACAAAATTGCAATTGATGCAGAAATTATTGAAAAGGTTCAAGATGCAGTTGAAGTAGATGTTAATAATCTAAAAAAATATCTTGATGATCTAATTACAGAAAAATCACTTGTGGTGGGTCATTTAGCACCATATGTAGTAAATAGTAAAAATATTGATTCTGCAATAGTACTCAGAAAAAATCCATACAAACTACTTGATATTTACAAAAAAAGAGGATATTCTGAAAAGAAAATAAAAGACAACCTTGGCAGTGAAATTTTAGGAATAATTGCAAATGATTCAATAATTAATTTTGGTCAAAAAAAAACATTTCAGATAGATACAACAGATTCTACTCCAAAAACAATAGTAAGTAAAATTGATGATATAATCAATAGGTGTGATAATGGCGATGATATTGATTGGCTCCCATTAATTCAAGAAAAAAATGATTTCAAGACATTTTTTGAATATTAATTTAATATTAGACTGGGATTTGGTACTAACGAATTGTTTGAAATAAAATATAGTGATTTGGCAGGAAGAATTGGTATAATTCATACTAATCATGGTAAGATAGAAACTCCAGCTTTTGTTCCAGTATTACATCCAGTAAAGCAATCAATTCCTGCAAAAAAAATTCATGATATGGGTTTTGATGCAATTATTACAAATGCATATATCACAATGAACAATTACGGTGATGAAGCAAGGCGTAGAGGAATTCATGACATAGCCAAGTATAATGGATCTATTATGACAGATTCTGGTGGATACCAAGTATTAGAGTATGGTGAAGTAGATGTGTTGCCAAAAGATATGGCTAATTTTGAAATCGATATTAAAACAGATTTTGCTATTCCATTAGATAAGCCCACAGGTTACGGACTAACAAAAAAACTTGCAACTGAATATGTTAATCACACATTAAAAGTTTGCAAGCAAACATTAAAACAAAAAAAGGATAATGGTCAGATTTGGATTGGTCCAATTCAAGGTGGTGAACACTTTGATTTGGTTGCCAAGTCTACAAAATCTCTAGTAGAAATGAAATTTCCTATGTTAGCATTAGGTAGCCCAGTAGAATTCATGGAATCATATGAATACAAACTACTTGCTCAAATGATAATAACTGCAAAAGCACATATCCCATCATCAATACCATTACATCTCTTTGGTGCAGGTCACCCTCTCACAATTCCTTTAGCAGTAGCACTAGGCTGTGATACATTTGATTCAGCATCTTACATGCTATATGCAAAACATGATAGAGTAATTACTGAGGATGGAACACGTAGATTGGATGAACTTGAATACTTCCCATTTGATTGTGAAGTTTCATCTAAATACACTCCAAAAGAATTACTCGGATTAAAAAAAGAAGAACGTATTGATAAGATTGCATTATTCAATCTCTATTCAATAAAAGCAGAAGTTAATAGAGTAAAACAGGCAATTCGTGAGGGTAGATTATGGGAGTACACAATCAAAAAAGCTCGTTCTCACCCAAAACTATTTGAGACAATTGATTTACTTACAAAAAATTCTAGCTTTTTTATTGATTCTACACCTAGATTCAAACAAAAAGCAATTTTCTTGTTTTCAAAAGAGGATCAGTTTAGACCAGAAATTTTAGTATTCCATGAATATGTAAGAAAATTCAGAACCAAGAAAAAAATACTGGTTATTACTCCAGATACAAATATCAAACCTGCATTTGTTTCAAAAGAATACAAAACATTGAAGGCAAAATTCAAGGAGCCAGAATTAGTACAGTTTTGTAACTATAATCCGTTCTTAGGTATTATTCCTATAGAAATTTCAGATATTTATCCTGCATCTCACTACGTCATGGCTAGGAATTTATTCAATCCCAAACATTTTAGTTTATTTTTAGATACCTGGAAAAAATTCTTTGAAAAAAATAATTTTGAAGTTGTTTACACACAGAAAAATGATGAGTTCTTGAAATTTTTTAGAAAATTCATACCTAAAAACATCAAAAAGAAATCAATTAACTAAAATCTTTTAAAATAAAATAAGAAAAAAGGTGTGAAAAACGTCCGCCTATAAGGCAGCGTCTTCTGCCCATCCTTTTATGAATACACCGTTCTTGTGAAGTGGTACTGGTTGACCAGCAGTGTAATTCATTGGTCTCATCC
>PAAH01000032.1 GCA_002698885.1 Nitrososphaerota archaeon
GAAATCATTTTGTGAAGAAAAGCAATTAGGAATTGATTCAATTACTGACATAGTTGGAATGCCAAGAATTGAGGATGATGAAAAGTGGGGAGTTGTTGTTAGTAAATTACAGAAAGGCAAAGACAAATGGAAATTAGTTAAACTACAAGAAACTGGAATTCTAAAATTCGAAACAGCTGATGAGCAAGTTATTGATTTAAAAATTGACAATTATAGTATAGTTGATGATTTTCATACAAGTTTTCTTGTTCTAGATCATATACACAAAGCAGTTGAAATTTGAGTGTAATTGGAAATTATAGTAAATATCAAAGAAATTGACGGCACGCAAATGGCCGCAAAAATCACTGGTGATTTTCAAATCAATGAAAATTCATTTCCATTTACAGCTATAGCATTTGGAAGAATAGGTGGTCAAAACATTGGTGTGAAACTAACTGATGAGACTGAAAATAGTATAAAGGATTTAGGATTTGATATTGATGAAGTGATAGCTGAACTTCAACGTAATCTGATACAAGGAAATCTCAACTTACCTGAGGGATTGACAAGAGAATCTTTTATCGACGATTAAAATTCAGCTTCTTCTAATGCCTTTTCACATGAACATGACTTTGTTTCTGGAATTTTATCAATCAATACTGTAAGTATTTTTTTTGTTATTTCAACATTTTTTGATAGTGTTTCCATCACTTCTTTTGCAGTAACTGGTTTTTCTGCCCAAACATCATAATCTGTGACAGTTGAGATTGAAGCATAGCAAATTTGGGCCTCTCTTGCAAGTTGACATTCTGGAACTAATGTCATGCCAATAATATCTGCCCCTGTACTCTTGAAAAATTTTGATTCTGCTTTAGTTGAGAATCTTGGTCCTTCAATACACACGTAAGTTGCGTCATTGTGAATTTTTACCTGTTGTTCGTTTGCAACATCTAGAATGATATTTTGTAGTTCTGGGCAAAAAGGGTCTGCAACTGATATGTGTATAACTCTACCATCTTCTGAAAATGTTCCTTTTCGTGATTTAGTAAAATCAATAAATTGTGNTGGTAANGCAAAATNNCCNGGTTCAANTTCTTCTTTTANACTNCCTACNGCNGATGGTGCTATGATTCTTTTTACNCCAAGTTCTTTGAATGCCCAAATGTTTGCNNTNTAGTTAATCAANTGTGGNGGNATNGTGTGTTTTTTTCCNTGTCTTGGCATGAATGCAACTTTTCTTCCATTAAATTCACCNATTGTNATNGAATCNGAAGTTTTNCCANAAGGNGTNTCAATTGTNATTTCTTTACTNTCNTTTANCAAACCTGAATCATANATTCCNGTTCCNCCAAAAATTCCTATTTCAGCAGTTTCTTNCATCAATACTCCACCAGTGATTCAGTTCTATATTCNTTGATTTTTTCAATTCCTTTTAGTGCAGTTAATTCAATTATGAATGCAAATCCCACAACATTTGCCTCTAGTTTTTCAACTAATTTTGCAGCAGCTTTTGCTGTACCACCAGTAGCTAGCAAATCATCACAAATCAAAACTCNCTCATTTTTTTNTAATGCAGTTTTTTGTATCTCCATTTGTGCTTTACCATATTCTATTGAATATGAAACTTTTACAGTTTTTCCAGGTAATTTCCCAGCTTTTCTGAGTAATATCATACCTTTATTGTATTTTTGAGCTAATGCACATGCCAGAATAAAACCTCTGGATTCAATACCAGCAAAAACATCTACATCATTTGGATGGAATTTTTTTGTAAATTCATCTACTACAAGTGATAGTGCTGATGGATCTCTTAGTATTGGACTAAAATCTCTGAAAAGTATTCCTTTTTTAGGGAAATCTTGGTAATCTGCNATTTTATCTTTTAAATTCATAAAAATACAAAAAAAATCAGAAATAAAAACCGTTAGCTAATGAACAAATGTGTTAGTTTACTGTAATTGTTATAGATGAGGTATTACCAGTACTGGTTACTCTGATTTCCACTGGTCCAGGTTCAATATCATCTGGAATTATCCAACTAGTACGATATTCTCCAGTATTTGTNGCATAGATTGTAAGCGTACCACTGATGGAATCACCATTACTATCAAAAAATTCTAATTTTAGAGCTGTACCTTCAGTTGCGCCAGCCCCAGAAATATTCACAATTTCTGAAAATGAATATGCTAAAGATTCTTTATCAACTAATACAATCACATTTTCCAATTGTGCGGCAACTGTAATTTTATAATCTGCTATGTTGCCTCCACTTTTTGCCTTAACTGTCCATTCACCAATTAGTGGATCATTAGGTATTCTAAATTTATCAGTTCGAAATGCACCTTCTTTATTACTAAAAGTCTCAACTTTTTTCAAGATATTATCATCAGGATCATGTAATGTAACACTGATAAGCGAATTTTTGCCTGTATTACCCATTACCAATATTGATTCTCCAGGATTGTAATTATCCTTAGTAGTTTGCATTTGTATTGGTCCAGAGCCAGATGTTAATCCAATAGTAAATACAGTATCACCTCTGGCTTTTCCCTGTCTTAGTTCAATTGAAAATGCTCCTGAAGAAAGATCATCTGAACTGAATTCATAAATGAGGAATCCATCTGGTCCTAATTCTACCGAGTCGGATAATCTTTCTTTAGAAGCTTCGTCAATTATGATTAGTGATACAGATGCATTTGGCATTCCTTGAATTGTTACAACTACATTTTCATTAGAACTATAATTTAATTTTGAAGTATTTACAACAATAACTTCTANNGGATCTTCACCAATTCCAACNACAGTNANGCTTTCTTCATNACCTTGATTAGAATATANTATGTAAGTGCCTTTCATTGAAGTTTTACTTATTGGTACATCAAAACTAATAATTCCTGAAGGATCAACCGTGATAATGTTTGAAAATATTTCTGAACCTTTAGGATCTTCAAGAGAAACTAACAAATTTTGATTTGCAATAGCATTACCGCTAAAGGTAACTACGTCACCCTGTTCATAACGTGGCTCATCAGAATTAATAGTAATTTTTTTAGATGAAATAACGTCTATATTTCTTGATACTTCTGATTTACCGTCTGAAATTGTTATTGTTACTGTTTCTAATCCGATATCTGGTGGGAAAAGATTTTCAAATGACCATTCCCCACTAGGTTCTGTTGTTATTGTATTAATTGAAATAGTTTCTGTACTTTGTTGGGTTGTAATTGTCAGTGTAGTTTCTGGAGTTCCTGTTCCTTGTAGAAGAATTGTATCTCCTCTAATTACACTAGATGGTGTATTAGCAAGTATTACTTCTGAAGTCTTTAGTATTAGCCTCTTGTCTGATTCTATTAATCTAATACTAATTTCTTTTTCAGCACCAACAGAATCTGTTATAGAAAATTCGGTTCTACCAGGATCTGTCTGTTCCGAAATTTTAGATGTTAGTAAAAAGTTACCTTTGTTATCTGTTGAAAACGATTTTGTTAAATTACCATTGATATAGAATGTCAAAGATTGGTTTGGAACAAAATTTGTACCAAGTAATCTAAAATCAGAGCCAGGTGAAAGCTTGTCTGGAATTAATCTAAAAGTTGATACATCTTTCAATCCCACAGATTCAGGCTGATTAACTTCAGGAACGTCTGTAATGTTTGTAACATCAGAACTTTCTGTGTTTGTAACTGTTTTTGCTGTTTTTATTATATTTCCATTAGAATCTAATGCCTTCCAATTGACTGATGGTTTTTCAACTAGGGTTTTGATTCCAAACTTCACACTTTCACCAGGCCTAATTGAATCCTGAGTTGTAAAAATTATCACTCCCTGAGGTGTATTTTTCCCCATCCAGCCTTTTTCTGTTTTAAAGGACTGGAATGAATTTCCATCACCTAACCAAATTCTAACNGAATCAATTTCAGTGTTGTTTCCTCTGCTATTTTTAAATTCTAAAACTGTTGAATTTTCAAATCCTATACTGTTAACAATTATTTCATTTTCAGCATATGCGATATAATCTGAAATAGAGAGAAATGAAATTGAGAGTAACGCCATGCATAGAATTCCTATAAAAAGCAGTCTCATTAACCTCGATAACGAGTATCTACAATTAAACCTTAATCAGAAAAGATTCTTTGGTTTTTGAATAAAAATNAGGCTGTATTTACACTCGCCTTTAATTCNTATGGATTTTGTTCCCACCAATTATTGTANAATTCATCAATTTCAGCCATATCTGAATCATTTAGATATTTTCCATCAGACATAGATGCAAAATTTTCTATTTCCTCTTCACTAATGACAGTTGGAAAAACTGATGAGATTCCATTTTTTGATAGAATGAACTTTATTGCTAGTTCTGTAATGTTTAATCCATTTCTTTCTGCAATTGGTTTAAGATGTTCTACTTTCTGTAATGATGCTTTAATCCATTCTCCTTTTCTAACAGATCTATGATCTTTTTCATCAATTTTTGTGTCTGCATTAACTTTGCCTGTCAAGATTCCTGATGCATCAGGAACTCTTACCAAAACTCCAACATTATTTTTAATTCCAGCATTGATTAATTCATTACCAGGAGTTTGTTCTAGCATGTTATACACTGTTTGCACAGCTGTCACATTTTCTCGTTTCATAGCATCTAGACCTTCTTGTTCCCAACCAATTGCAGGTCCTAATGCAATTTGATATGTTTTAATTTTTTCTTCATTTTTTAGAGTATCAAGAGTTTTAAAAATTGAATCATCATGTATATGATGCATTTTTGGATTATGTAATCCATACATGTCTAAATAATTTGTTTGAAGTCTCTCCAAACTTTTTTCTAGTGCATTACGAGTAAATTTTTCATCAAATTTTTGTGGAAGTTCTTTATGGCCAATTTGTTTAGCACTTTCAAAATCATATCCATATTTAGTTGAAATAACTACTTCATCTCTCATTCCTTTAAATGCCTCACCAATCAGTTTTTCACTTTTTCCTTTACCATACATATCTCCAGTCTCAAAGAAATTAATACCGCAGTCATATGCCTTTTTGAGCATTCTTATTGCTTCATTAGAATCAATTTCTTTTCCCCACCAATTAAGAGCAATTGTCCATGCACCAAATCCAATCTCTGAAACTTTTATTCCACTTTTTCCTAATTTCTTATATTTCAATTTACTATTTCCTTAAACTCCTTTAATTTTGAATCAATTATTGAATCAGACAAGATTGAATTTCCAGATTTACTATTTGAATTTATTTCTACCCATGACTTGCAGCCTTGAAATTCATCAGTTAGTGCAATTTCAATTTCTGGAATATTGAATGTTTGTAAAAATACTGCCTTCATAGGTTTGTCAGGCATCCAATTCATTCGTTCATGAATGTAAGTATCACTCCATACATGGAATGGTGATAATGCATCTATAATTTCCTTTGATTCAACATCTTTTTCATCTAGTACTTTTGCAATTGATGTAATCCTNTTCAGACCTTCATTTGGTTTCTGCCTTAATACTTCATCTAAAAAATTATGAAATTCTGGCTTGACAAATATTTTCTCTTGATGTTCCCAAGTTGGAAATAATAAGAATTCTTTTGACTCTATGTTGAATCCTGAAGCTGTTTCTAAAATTCCACCTTTTCTAAGTATTACAGTTTGCTTACCATGTTCTAATGCTTTGACTACGGTTGCCCATTCTTTTAGTCCGTTCATTATCCAAGGCTAGTAATTATAGGAATAATATCCTTTTTCACACAAACTATCATAGGTGTATCAACTTTGATGTATGCAGAGACTTTTGTACCTCTGAGTTCCATGATTAGATCCTGAAAAATATGTAAATCATCTGCCTCAAATGCTAACATGAAATCTTCATCGTGTATTCCAAAAGAATACGTTGTATTCAATTCAACTTGAGGGAATTTTTGACTAGTCTTAATGTGCTCATCCATCATTTGTTTTCTTTGCTGTAATGGTAGCAAATACCATTCACGTGTTTTAATGAATGGGTATACAATTGCATATTTTTTTGGTTCCATTCCACTCACAAATGAATGTGTTCTATCTGTNTGAGCATAAATTGAAGGTCTAGTGGATGATAGATAAACACGAGATGGAGTAATGTATTTTCCGACTACTGTAAGATAAATTTTTGAAATTATTTCTTGAATATCTTCTATAGTTTCAGACTTGAACCATAAAAGGAAATCTGCATCGTCTCTTAATCCTAATGTTGAATAACTACGAACCTCNACAGGTGAATTTTCAATNACATTTTCAAGTTCTCTTGCAGATTCTTCTTTTGCAAGATCTGCCATCCATCTCCATTTCGGATCAATTTTAAAAAATGAAAAATTGAAAAAATATTTTTTTGGTTCTTCCGACATACTTTTTTTTATCTTTGTCAGTATTTAAAATGATTAATTATTTTAAAATTTNAACTTAGTCAGTNCCTTCAGTNANCCAGTCATAACCACGTTTTTCTAGTTCTTGAGCAAGATCTGCATTTCCACTTTTTAGAATCTTACCTTTAGCAAAAACGTGAACANAATCTAATTTATCTAAAAAGTTTAAGATTCGTGCATAGTGTGTAATTACTATAGTTGTTGAATCTTTATCAGACACTTCGCTAATTGCTTTAGCAACTGCTTGCACTGCATCAATGTCTAATCCTGAATCAGGTTCATCAAGAATTGAAATTTTAGGTTTTAAAACTGCCATTTGTAATACTTCAGAACGTTTTTTCTCTCCTCCAGAAAATCCTTCATTTAGATATCTTGACAGAAATTCATCCTTCAATCCAACTGAATTAATATTTTT
Organism: Nitrososphaerota archaeon; assembly: GCA_002698885.1. Taxonomy (GTDB): domain Archaea; phylum Thermoproteota; class Nitrososphaeria; order Nitrososphaerales; family Nitrosopumilaceae; genus Nitrosopelagicus. The sequence goes on from PAAH01000032.1 coordinate 6,791, forward strand.
CTTTAGGTAGTTTTGAAATTCTCGCACAGTAATGAAAACTTCTCTATCGTCACCTTGCATTGCTTTACTAAGTGCATTGTAAGATGTTCTAAGAAAATGTGAAAACCCTACACCTGATACTTCAGTTGGATATTGAAATCCTAGAAATAGTCCTTTTTTTGCACGTTCATCAGCAGTTAGATCCAATATACTTTCTCCATCTAATAGAATATCTCCACTTGTAACTTCGTATTTTGGATGTGCAAGTAATGTGTATGCTAATGTACTCTTTCCTGAACCATTAGGACCCATAATTGCGTGAACTTCTCCAGATCCTGTTTTGAGATTAACACCCTTTAGAATTTCTTTACCATCACGATTTACATGAAGATCCTTAATTTCAAGAATTGCCATAAATTTTCAATCTATTTTTTATATATAATTTCGACGAATTTTAGCTGTTCCTAATCAAAAAATAAGAAAAAGGGGGGATTATTTTGTAGCCAATATTGGTCTTAGAGTCAAAGTTATCTTATTTGTAGTAAGAATTTCCTTTACTCTATTTCTGATTGTTACCTCAGTTATTCCTGAAACTGTCGAAACATCTCTTTGTAGAATATTTTGACCTATCAANATGGATGCCACGTAAAGATACGCAGATGCAATTCCATTTGGTGCTTTTCCATTCGTGATACCCTGATCTTCTGTTTTCTCAGCTATTTCTAAAGCAAGCCTTTCTACTTTAACATCTGTTTTTGTTAGATTTGCAATCTTTGAGATGTATTTATCTATAGTTACAACTGATGTTGTAACTGAGCCCATATCCAAAACTAGATTTCTATAATATTTTGCAGCTAGTTTTGTTTTAGCNTTTACATCTTTTGGTGTGCATACAGTTTTACATATNTCATCTAATGATCTGACAATATGNCAATTNTTGCATGCCATGTAGACAACAGCAACTGTAATACTTATTACAGATTTGCCTTTGACTTCTATGTTCTTTCCATCTAAACTACGATAGATCATAGAAGCGGTTTCTACAACATTCTTTGAAAGATTNCAGTTTTCACATGTTTCAGATATCTTTCCAAGCACATTTGTNAGTCTTCTTTCTCTAGGAGATGTNACTCTCGNTCNTTTTTGCCATTTCACTAGTCTTTGCATTTGATTNGATGTTGCATTGTCTATCTTCTTTCCACTNTAATCTGTGTTTTGTGATGATATTTCAGTTGCAATTCCCATATCGTGTTGTGAGAGTGTTGTTTGTCCAGTNGCTCTGGCTAATCTCATTTTGTCTTCAAGATTAGCACCTTTTGATTCAGGACCAAAATCGGCCATTTGTTCTGCTACGACAATGCCACAGCTTGAACAAATTCTTTCGCCATTATGAATGTCATCTACAATAGTAGATTCACATTCAGGACAGCAAACTTCGGTTTCTAATATGTTCATCTATGTTTTCTCCTGTTTTTTCTTTTTGCAGGAGAAGTTTGTTCAAATGAAAAAACTTTCATTCCATTTAATTTTTTTAAATTATTTGTCAATGGAATGGCTGAAGCATAAGGATCTTTTACTGGTCCAATTAATTCAGTAACTTTAGCAATCTTTTGACTACTTTCGTTACAAAGTAACTGACCTTCTTTGATCACACTGCTTAATTTAATTATGACTCGACCACTATTGGCTAAGTGCATAATTTCACCTACCTCCTGCAATTACATCTAATGATGTCTAACTACTTTCATTACGTTCGGTCAACAAAACTTTAGCTTGAAGCTATTTTCATTACTTTTTTGATTGTTTCTCTCTTTTGGAAACTAATTTATTCGAAATTTTATTCATGATGTTAGTTTTTGTTGTATTTTTTTCAAGTACAATGTAACCAGATCTAACATAAGGTCTTTTTGGGAATCTTACTTGATCTTCTGATTCTTTTGGTTCTAATCCAGCTGCTTTTGATGCTTCAATTAATTCTTTCAAAGATGGATCAAAAATACATTTTTCTTTAGAAAGTCTTCTACCCTTATTTCTTGGTAAAGTTTTGTTAAAATAATCAAGCCAGACTACGACATGTTCGTAATCTTTCATTTTATCACTTTACTAAAATTCCGTTTAATGTTCCGTTTTGACCTGGTCTTGAAACAATTTTACATTTACCATCTTTTGTTTCAACAATTGCACCTTTTGTAATTACACCACGTCTTTGGTAATCATTGTTTGTTTGATTTTCTAAAACTTTAATAATTTCAGAACTCTTAATTTTTCCATCTGCTAACACTACATTGACAACATTAGCAGTCTTCAAAGATGTTTTTCTATTATTACCTCTCGTTTTTCTTGTAACTGTAATTTGTTCTCCAAGCAATGCTTCATTTGGAAATCTATCAGTTTGAAATTTTCTTCTTGACTTATTTGGATGTCTAATTCCACCGGTTACTTTGCTAGTTTTTAAATTCTCTACTGATTTTCTCATAATAGTTGAANATTTTACTCTAATTTATACAAAACGCATATTTTAGAAAAATTATTGTGTGTTAATAGATATTTTTAGTGTAAGTAATGGTTTTTAGTTGGTATTTCGATTTCTTACTTTTTTAAATAACTTTTGCCTTAGAGTATCTGCATCACCTTGTATACCAAAATATTTTTTAAATTTTTCAGTTGTTGTGTAAATTTTCATTCTTCCAACATTTTGATGCTCAATAAAATCTAATTGAGAAAGTTCTTTTAGGTGTGCATATACACCAGTACCTCTCACNTCAACAAGCTGTTTACTTGCTATTGGTTGTTCATATGCAATGTATGATANTGTTTTTTGNGTGGATTTAGGTANGATTGGTTTTGANGCATATCTTCTTCCAATAGTTGAACTNTATTCTGGTTTTAATTGAAAGACGTATGAGCCATCTGGTAATGTTACAACTTCTATAGCCTTGAATGCAACTTTTGTCTTTTGAACTATTTTCGAGAGTAGATTGAGAGTTTTTGTCCTAGACTCTGTACCTGAGGCTCGAATTAATTCCTCAATACTCATAGGCCTACCAGCTGAGTATAATGCTGATTCTAATCTAGCAATAGATTCATTCTCATTTTGAACTTTAACCATATCAATCGACCTTCCAGAATTGACTTAAAACCATCTTTCAGTCATCCTTGATCTATTAGTGATTATTCTTTGATTAGAGTCACTCTAATGTCTTCATCTTCTTGAAGCAAATCCACTTTTTCATCTCTTGCTAAAAATAGAATTGCAAAGAAACATCTTATTGACATCGTTGTATCTAATTCTTTTGTAATAGATCCTAGTAGAACTGTTCCTGTATCTTTGAGTTTATTTAATACCAAATCTTGGTATTCTCCTATTATGTTTTCAAGCGAGTTAAAATATTTCTTAAAATCTGGTGGCTCAACAGGCTCAAATTTTAATTGATTACTCCTCCTCTCCCTTGGATTTGCAATAGTTCCAATTAGATTTTCAAGTAAATCTAACAGTTCATCCAGTGAGACCGGGTATGTTGATTCATGTCTATATGGTATGTCTAACATTTGAATATCTATATCACTTCTTTGTCTTAGTGATTTTTTCTCCATGGCAGCTTTTTGAAGTGCAAAAATGCTTTCCACTTTTAATCTATAAATCAATGANGATGATAGTGCTGCCATTCCTGCAACTCTAAGATCTTTTTTATCAGATTTTTCTAAAATTTCAAGTAATAATGAAAGAATTTGNACTAAATCAATATCCCATACATTTTTTTTCTTTACTCCTTCTGGATCAAATAAAACATTAATTGGTATTTTTGAGATTTGAGTTTTTGTATCTTCTTGATTCACAAAACCATTCTAAAGACATTCCATAATATCTAAAGGCTCTAATTTTTTCTTGTTCTCAGTCAACTCTTATATTGTTAGGTAAAAAATTAGAACTCATTGAAAGCAGCACAGATTATTGAACCTAATCAACCATTAAGAATTAATGATGTTGAAAAAATAAAACCAAATAATACCCAAGTTTTAGTCAAGGTTAAATCAACAGGAGTATGTCATAGTGATCTCCATCTTTGGGAAGGNGGATATGATACTGGTGATGGATTTATGAAGGTTACAGATAGAGGAGTNAAATTTCCAGTNATTCCAGGTCATGAAATTGTAGGAACTATAGAAGAGATTGGGGATTNAGTTCANGGCGTTAATGTAGGTGACATGGTATTGGTTTACCCATGGATGGGATGTGGAAAATGTCCTACATGTAAGAATGGTGACACCAATCTATGTGAAGCACCAAAATCTTTAGGCGTCTTTCAAGATGGGGGGTATGCTGAAAATGTACTAGTACCAGATTACAAATTTTTAGCAAAAATAGATGGGTTAGATCCTGATACTGCTGCATCACTTGCATGTTCTGGCCTTACTGCATATACTGCAGTAAAGAAAGCACTAGTTAATGATCCAGAAAATATTCTAATTGTTGGAGCTGGAGGTCTTGGATTAATGGGTGTTCAAATTGCCAATGCAATAACAAATGCTAATATCATTTGTGCTGATCTTGATGATCAGAAGCTAAATTCAGCTAAAGAATTAGGTGCTAATCACATAGTTAACACAAAGGAACCAGATGCCATGAAAGAAATTATGTCGATTTGTGATGAGAAAGGTGTAGATAGTATAATAGATTTTGTTAATGCACCACCAACTGTTAAAATGGATTTATCACTAATTAGAAAACGTGGGAATATAATTTTAGTTGGTTTGTTTGGAGGTTCAGTTGAATTATCATTAGTTTCTATACCACTAAAGGCGATAACAATTCAAGGTGCATATACAGGAACTTATAATGACATGGTACAACTGATAAAACTTGCACAAGATGGTGTCATCAATCCAATTGTATCAAAGCATTATTCATTAGATGATGCAAATCAAGCTTTAGAGGATCTAAGAAATAGGAAAATAATCGGAAGGGCAGTAATTAACCCATAATACATTTTTTATAATTAATGAACAGGTATAGCCCATTCTGATGAATATTTGAGAAGGNTATGTTTTTCTGCATATTCAAAATCATATACATTAACAGATTTTGTTTCATTTGACCAAAGACTTTCAAAATCTTCCTTCTTCGTATCAATTCGTGTTTTGTCATTCCACGATGAGAAAACATCAATTGACTCAAAATTTTTACTATTGGTACCAAATGAAACATTAGATGTACCACTAAAAGCCACTGAATCACCATTAGCATCATGAAAAATTCCTATTTTTTCAGCAAATGTACCATCAACTTCTTCTGAGCTAGGAATTCCAATTTTCAACATTAGATTACCAGACGTTACTAATTTCCTTAGAATTTCAAGTTTAGCATCACGAATAAGTTCTGGGTTAAAAGAAATTCTGCTATTTCCATTTTTTACAAACAGTTTAGCCATTGTATTTAAATCACTAATTTTGAATTGATGTCCTGTTATCATTCTAATTCTTGGTGACGGAGTTGAATTATGAAATCCAAGGGATAGTGTGGATAGACCTTGTAATGTTACATACTCTATTGCTCTGTCAAACTGAATGCAATTATTTAGACATGGAATAAAAAAATCTGCAATAATATTATCCCTGTCTGATCTGTATTGCTGTTTTAATTTCAAGTTTCGAAGTTCCATAATTTCCTATAGATCACCTCATAAATGAAGTATGCTCCCATCGGGATTTGAACCCGAGTCACTGCCTTGAGAGGGCAATATGCTTGGCCGGACTACACTATAGGAGCTGTTTAAACGGGAAATT
>PAAH01000033.1 GCA_002698885.1 Nitrososphaerota archaeon
AGATGGAATTCCAATATCAATAGTATTCTGTGTTAATGATTTTGCTTCCCCACGAATTTTTGGTAGTGGAGATATCTCAGGTGGAGTTGAATCATTTACAGTAATACTTTGTGGTGCAATAGCCATATTTCCGGAACCATCAATCGCAGTCCATATGATAGTAGAAATTCCAAGTGGGAATTTTTCTGGTGCATTATTTGTTAAGGATAAAATCCCACTTTCGTCATATGCCATAGCATTACCAATATTTACTGCAGTTAACCCACCTTTTGCTTCAACAATAATATTCTCTGGAACTGAAATTGTTGGTTTAATAAAATCATTTAGAATGGATATTGGCGCCTGTAATTCTATTTTAGGTTCAACTGTAACTTCTGGTTCAACTGTAACCTCTGGTTCAACTGTAACCTCTGGTTCAACTGTAACCTCTGGTTCAATTGTAACTTCTGGTTCAATTGGAATCTGTTCTGGTGTAACAATAATAGGTATTACAAGTGGTGTTTCAAATTTTTGTATACGATGNGAGGAAGTATCTACAACAAAGATATAACCNTCAGTTGCAGTTAGAATATCTTTTGGAAGATTAAATTGACTGTCACCTATGCCATATTGTCCCCACTGTGTTAAAGTCATTCCAAATTGATCAATATACACAATTCTATTCTTTACAGAATCTAAAATGTACAAATTATCATTTTTATCAATATCAATTCCTTTAGGCGTTATTGGAAAACCAGCAAAATTTCCATCAAAACTGATAATAAATTCACCATCGTTAGTAAATTTAACAATTTTATTTCCTTGTGTATCTGCAACGTAAATNTTCCCATTGCTATCAAATGCTATATCTACTGGTTTTCTTAGATCAGAATCTTTAAAACCATTTTTTCCAAACTGTGAGATGTATTCACCGTCTAATGTAAATTTTTGAATTCTATTATTTCCTGTGTCTGTAACATAAAGTATTTCATTATTAATACTCAATCCTTCTGGAGAATTAAATTGCCCATCATTATTTCCAAAAGTACCCCACTGTGTTACAAAATTACCTTCAAGATCAAATTTTTGAATCTTATGAAGTATGTTATCTGAAACAAAAACAAAGTCTTCTGTAATTGCTATTCCTTGTGGAGAATTAAATTCCCCTGCACCAGAACCATTTATCCCCCAAGTATTGATAAAATTTCCTGAACTATCAAAAGTTTGAATTCTAGAATTTCCAAGATCTGTTATGTAAAGATTACCTTGATTATCTTCAGATATACGCTGAGGNAAAAGAAAATTACCTGGTTCTATTTTTCCAGATTCACCCCACTCTAATTCAAAAGAATGATTTCCAATTGCATATGATGATTGAGAAAATGAAATTCCTAGAAGTAATACTGAGAAAAGTAGAACTAGGGATGTTCCTATTTGCATTAAGATTTACTTTAAAAATTTGAAATAGATCAAGAAAGTTAGAAATTTTTAGCATTTTTGTCAAAATCAGTCAAAATTATGTCAATTTCACGATTTAGGCATGAAATTAAAATGGTTTATTCACATCTCTCGTAAAGACATAACTTGCAAGACCAATCATTATGATACTAAAACCTATCAAAATTGTGACACTTAGTAATGCAGACCATCCTTCTACATACCCAGACATCATTTCCCTTACTAATATGACAGTATAGCTTACAGGATTAAATGCTGCAATTGATGAAAGCCAGTCTGGCATTAATGCTAATGGAAAAAGTGCTGGACTAAGTAAAAATAATGGCATTCCAAGAAAATTAATTATTCCCCAGAAAGTTTCTTGAGATTTTGCTGCAGCTGCTACCATAACTGAAATTCCAGAGAATCCAATTGAAAATAAAATTACAATTGCCATTATTGGTCCTATCATCCATAAATGTGGCATGCTGACTCCTATAGCAAGTGCAATTCCTAAAATCAAACTTGCTTGAAATGCAGCAATTAAAGAAATTGCAAGCATTTTACCAAGTGCAATTGACGATCTTGATATTGGCGAGGTTAATGCCTTATTCATAAATCCATATCGTCTATCCCAAAGTGTGTTTACTCCACCAAATATACTTGTAAAAATTGCAGTTAGAATGATAACTCCCGGTGCCATGAATTCAATGTATTCCCCATCAAAACCAACTGATTGAATCAATGGTTGTGTACCTGCAAAGATATTTCCCATTACAATTATCCATATTGCAGGTTGAATCAATCTAATAATGACACCACTCTTTGATTTTTTATAGCGCTTCATTTCACGCCAGAAAATTGCATATGTATCTGATGTAATCAAAGTCCTCTCCTCCTGTTTAAATTGAATTCTTTTCGTTTGTTCAATTTTTGAGTTGTATCATCTCGTAAGTTATGTCCTGTGTATGATATGAAAACATCATCTAGTGTTGGCTTGTTTAATGATAATGAATCAATCTCTACATTCATTTCAGATGTTGTTTGAAAAATTTTGGGTATAACTTCTGAGCATTGAGATGATTTTATTGTAATTTCACCTTGTTTTCTAGTTACTTGATTTACAAATTCTATTTGCTCAATTCTATTAATTAATTCATCTTGCTTTNCAATTCCGTCGATTAGTGAAAATGAAATCATGTCACTTCCCATTGCATTTTTCATAGTTTCAGGCGTGTCAATAACCTGAATTTTTCCATAATCAATTATTCCAACACGATCACAAAGTTTGTCAGCCTCTTCCATATAGTGAGTAGAAACGAAAAGTGTCATCTCGAATTCTTTGTGTATTTTTCTAATGTATTCCCAGATTTTTCTTCTTGTTTGTATATCAAGACCAACGGTAGGCTCGTCTAGAAAAAGCACCTTTGGTCTATGTATAAGACCACATGCAATATCAAGTCTTTTTCTCATACCCCCAGAATAAGTAATTGCAGCTTCATTCTGTTTTTCTTCAAGTTCAACTAAAGATATCACTTCGTCAATTCTAGAGTTTACTTTTTCCTTTGGCATCTGGCTAATTCTTGATTGAAAAATTAGATTTTCTCGACCAGTGAGATACTCATCGACACCAATCTCCTGCTGAACGAATCCTATATTCTCTCTAACTTTTTTTGCTTGTGTAACAACATCGAATCCCTGAACAGATGCATTTCCAGAAGTTGGCTTTAGCAGTGTAGTAAGTATCATCATTGTTGTGCTTTTTCCTGCACCATTTGGTCCCAAAAATCCAAAAATCTCACCTTGTTCTATTTGAAATGAAATATTGTCTACCGCTTTGAATTTTTGAAAGTGTTTTGAAAGCGAGTCTACTTTAATTGCATGCATAATTAATGGCGGAATTTAGATTATAACATCATTACGAATTATATTATAAATATTGTAAAAATCTAAGAAACTTCATGCAGGGAAATACAATTATGTATATTATTGGAGTTGGTGGCTCCACACTTATTGCTATGTTTGGTGCATTTTTGGCATTCGGGTGAAATTTTGTCTATCATAAATAATCTTACATTCAAAGCAATTCTAACTACAATTGGTAGAAAAACTGGAAATGAACATTCCGTATGGGCTAAGGCAGTAACTTATAACAACATGATTTATTTTTCTAGAAGAAATCCGAATAGTGATTGGCTAAAAAATGCAATTGCAAATCCTAAAGTTAAAGTAAAGTTTGATGGAAAAGAATTTTCTGGAAATGCTAGATTAGTACAAGAGGAAGAACTCTCAAAGAAGATTTCAACACTAAAATACACGGATAAAAATCGTCAAGATGAACCTAGGATTGTTTTAGAAATACAAATTTCTAGTGTTTAGTCTAAACAATATGTAAAACTGTAGAAAGNCCTCTACGATCTACTTCAACACCATCTTTTATTTCACTTACAATAATAGTAAATGAGATAACGTCTCGTTGTTTACATTCCTTGGTATTTAACATTANATGAATATCCATTAAATCAAATTCTGTCTCAGAAATGTTTGTTTCNTCAAAAAATGCTTTTCCAGTTGCTTCNATTCNAAATCGTTGNTCTTTTTGATGAAAACCTAATTTTGTTTTTCTGCCGTCACGTCCTGCTGCTTTAACATTTACATCAATTATACCTGGTTTTGCCATTGTATATTCAGACTTTTGATTGATGTAAACTCCAATTTGGAATGGTTTTCCAGCAGTTGCCTCTGCCATTTTTTGAATTCCATCATTCATCACAACATCNACTGCTTTGATTGATTGTGGAACTTTTGCAAGCCAATTNTTGGTTTTTTCAATAATAGATNCAATTTCTTTTCTTCGTTTTTTGTCTTCATCTATGGGAATTTCATTTCTCTTGGTATACAGATCAACCCATTCAAGATAACTTCCAGAAATATCTTCAATGAAGTCAATACATGTTCTCTTGTAATCAGTTACATTATCGGTTCTTTCTGAAGCGTCATCAGTTCGCATTCCATCATAATCCATTGGCATAGCCATAATCNTGAATTAATTTTTGCTCTAAAAAACTAATCTAAATAAGGCATATTTTTTAATAANAAACATGCCGGGGTAGCTCAGCCTGGTTAGAGTGCCAGTTTCGTGGTTAACTCTGACGGGTCTTCCATAGAAGGCAATACTCATAATCTGGAGGTCGTGGGTTCGAAACCCACCCCCGGCATTTACAATTATAAGATAAATTATGACTTTTTACCAATAACTAAATCGACTTTATAATTGAGAGTAGTTCTCTTGTTAATTTTTAGATTCCAAGAAAACGAATTTGGGTTTTTTGTATTATACATGATTGACATTCCAAGATTATGAAATTTTTTCCTAATATCATTTTCATAAAGTGGTGTCCTAACAGAATTTTTTCCACGATCATAATCATATGGGTCAGAAATTATGATATAACCATGGTTTACTTGCTTGAACATAATATTCAGTAATTCAACTGGTTCAACTAGCTCTAATAGATTAAGTGCAAGCACAATGTCAAACTTCTTTTTTCCAAAAGGATGAAAAAGTGAATCGCAGACAAAGAAATCTATATTTTCTTGAGAATTTTGCTTTGCTGTAGTTATTGCGTAGAAAGATGAATCAATTCCAAAAACATTCTCATGTTTTTTGGCAAACGATTTTGATATGATTCCAATTGATGCACCATGCTCTAATACAAACTTGGATCTTGGTAGCATGGAAAATTTTTGGGTCATTTTTGAATAGAACTGAGAATTTTTATTTTCACGGTATATTACCTCCCAACGTTTTTCAATAATTGCCAAATCGTTAGATGATTTTCTGAGTTTTGATAGTGTAATTTTAACAAAATTTTTCATTTTTTGAGAATTTGATAATAATAATAAATTTCCTCCAAGAGATGGCCTTAATTTCAGATAATTTGTAAAGGATTTCATAATTATAGGAATTCCATTAATAATTGGAAATTTTTCCTTACAATCGATACAAACTAAAAATCCCTCTATAATTTCAGATGATTCATTAAGAACTTCTAAATTTATTTTACCTGAACACTTTACACATCTTAAAAATTTGACACTTGTTTTGTTCAACACATAATACTGAATATTAGATAATATCTGTTTTTCATCTAGATAGTATTAAATTAGTTTTAATTTGATTTCAAATATGACTGAACTTGAAGAATTTGCTGAAGCATTATTAGATCAAATTTCTGTAGAAATTAATGAGGAAAAAGAGATTTCTGGACTTTTTTCTAAAATAAATGAAGACTCAAGTGTTCCAAAAAATTTTGAGCAACTAGAGAGTTTTGTAGAAAAAGAAAGTCAAGAATTAGTAGAAAAAGTATCTGATTTCACTAATTTACAAGTACCATCAAATATTAAAATTGAATTTCCAGACTTGAAAGAATTTAAAATGATGAAAGCTAAAAAAGTTCATACAACTAATGAGTCAAGACAATATGTAGATAAGTTATTTTCAGCGGTTGCAGATTTGGATATTAATCAAATCTCTCAATTAATTGATAGTGATCTTGCAAAATTTTTTGTTTACTCTACATATGCTAAATCATATATTTCAAAAATTTCCACTACGTATGGAGATATTTTGGATTCAACTATATATCTAAACAAATTCATTCTATCTAGTTATCCTCAAATTATTCTTTACAAACAAGGACCACCATTTGAATCAAGAGTGGAACAAGTTAATTCGGGATATCGTGGTGCGCTGAAGATGACTTTACTTGAAGAATTAATTCATTCCACACAAGATAATTTGCATGATGAAAATAAAACAGCAGTGATAAATGTGAACTCAATCAATGAGGAACTTGCTAATATGATTATTAATTTAGATGATTCAACAACTTCTAAACTTTATGAATATTTGCAATTACAAACAGTTCCAGAGGATTTTCCAATTGCAAAAAAGGCAAATTTATTTTTCATGTTAAATCCTGACAACTTTATTGTGAATGTTCTAGGACCAGACGTAATGACATTTACGAAAGTTGAAGTTGATCCAAAAATCTCTGAATTTATTCCTGGTCTCTTAGATATTTATCAGAGATGGTTGCTTCCAATACAGAAACACCACGCTGCATTTACAACTATGGAGGGAATTGCTGAATTTTCTGTGCAAAACATACTATCATCTGATATAGACTTTCAGAACTATCTCACTACGTTTATGGGTACTGATTTTTCATCATATCAGGTTCGTAAAAGTATGGGAAAAGATTTCACCGCTAAAATTTATGAAAAATTTGGTCCAAAGTCATTTAAATTTTTGATTGAAAAACCACCATCAACAAAAGAACTTAAAGATCCTGAATTATATTTGAAAAGGGATTTATCCACTGGTTCTGATTATGTTAAATGAGTAACAAATCTGAACCATTTATAGAGGAATGGGAATTATATGCCAAAAATCCTAACCATGATTTAATTGAAAAATGTCTAAAATTGGCACAAATGCTAGAATACCCTGAACTTGATATTTCTGAATACGTTGAAAAAATTAACTCTATAGGAATTTCATTACAAAATCTACTTGTAGAAAAAAAAATCCAACTTACCGAATTTCAATTCTCAACGAGTATTTATTTTCCAAATATGGATTTCAAGGTGATATGGATGACTATTACAATCCAAAAAATAATTTTTTAAATAATGTTATTGAGCAGAAAGTAGGAATTCCAATCACATTATCAATAATTTATTCAGAAATAGGTAAATTCCTAAACCTAGATCTAAAAATTGTTGGATTTCCTAGTCATGTAATTGTAAAATATGATGAAGAAACTATATTGGACCCATTTAATCATGGTAATCTTTTATCATTAGATAATCTTCAAGAAATTTTACACAGTAATTATGGTGATGATGTTGAAGTTTTACCTGAATATCTTAACGAAATAACAACCGAAAAAATTTTAATTCGTATGTTACGAAATTTAAAAAATTCATACATGGAATCGTATGCATATGAGATAGCAATAAAATGTAATAAAATGATTTTGTCATTAAGTCCTGATTCTCCAGATGAAGTTAGAGATCTAGGAATAATTGAGAACAAGTTGTTGCATTATGATAAAGCAGTAAAACTATTGAATCATTATTTAGAATTAGAACCTAATGCAAATGATGCAGATTTTATTCTAAAATTAATTAAAGAAGCACGTGAGAAAATTACTCATCGATGATTGAGGAAACATCATGACCCTTCTTAATCATTTTTACTTCATGACGTGCTAATTCATTCCTAAATGCATTTTTAATTACATCAACTTCATTACGTAATGTTGCAATCTCATCTTCAAGTTTTGAAACACGATCATAAATTGTCTCTTCTTTACTGGTTTCTTTCTTACTACTCATAGACTTGTAAAAATAAAAAATTCCTTAAAAAGGTATGGGTGTAAAACGAGGCTAATTCTATAAATCAAACTCTTGGTTACAAGATGGACATTTTCCACGTTCTTTTCCAACAACACCAATTATGAATATTCTGCCAATTGTCTTACATAAAGGACACATGCCAGTTGTAACATTTTTTGGAGTAGTTTTAATAATTTTTTGTGATTTTCTTCTTCCCATAAAATTTATTTGAAAATCCACCTTTTAAGTTAATCTTAACTGACGCGGGGTGAGGGATTTGAACCCCCGAGTTCTTGCGAACATGGGATTAGCAATCCCACGCCCTACCAGGCTAGGCGAACCCCGCACATACGTGCTAACTTAATTCTGTAAATAAACTCATTCTTCCTCGAAAAGACTATAATTTTTGACCACACTTTGCAGTGATTTTCTCTCTCCTCCAACCACTTTAAGATCTACTGAGATATTCCCATTCTCAATTTTTACTATATTATAACAATTTTCAAAAAATCCTCTGACACGTTCTGAAGAAACACTACCAGCATTTGCAATAAGTAAATTATTAAAATCCCATAACCACGGTCTGTGTTTATGACCACATAATACAAGATTTACATTAGAATCTAATGTGGCTCTTAGAACATCACCAGCATCTATTATTGTTAGTCTATCAGAGCCTGTATCAGGAATTCCAATTAAATGATGATGCATCGCAAGAATTGTTGTTTTATTTTGGTATTTTTTCATAGTTCGTTCAAGCCATGAAATTTGCCTATAACCAACTTCACCTTCATCCCTATCAGGTCTTGCTGTTCCTAATGTGACTAGGACAACATCATCGTTTAATTCATTAATTGTTTGAAATGGAAAATATTTTTTGAAATGTAAATAACCAGTATTCCTGTAATCGTGGTTTCCACTAACTGCAATGATTTTTTCTACATTAATCTTTGAAATTAAGGTTTTACATTTTTCATACTGTTCTTTTAATCCTTCATTTGTTAAATCACCAGTAATAACTACTGCATCAGGATTCAATGCATTAACTTCTTCAATGACTTTTTCAAAAATATCTGCTCTAAACTGTGCTCCAACATGAATATCTGATAACTGAACAATTTCCATCCTAAATTTTTAATAAATTTTCATAATTTAAGATTTTTCTAATTGTCTAGTATCTAGTATCTAGTATTACTTTATCAAGGAATAAATAATTGAAAATTGCATTTTCGTTATGGTAAAAAAGGCAGTTATTATGAAAGGTGATGGAATTGGACCTGAAGTTGTTGATTCTATGATAAATATACTAAAGGAATGCAATATTCAGTCAGAGTTAATCTATTGTGATGCAGGCTCAGAACAATGGGAACAGAACGGTTGCAAGGATCCAACATACATTCCGGAATCAACTATGAAAAATCTAGAGGAAGCAGATGCTTGCTTTAAAGGACCAACTACTACCATACCAAAACCAGGTGCACCAAGGAGTGTAGCAGTTAGTCTCAGACAAAAATTTGAATTATTTGCAAACATAAGACCAATCAAAACTTTCAAACGATTAACTCCAAATCTAGATCTTGATTTTGTTTGTTTTAGAGAAGCAACTGAAGGACTCTACAGTGGTGTTGAAGTAAAGTTAAATGATGATGCTGCTATAGCAATTCGCCAAATAACAAGAAAAGGATGCAATCGATTTATGTCATCAGCAATGAATTGGGCAAAACAATATGATATGAATAAAATTGTTGCAATTACTAAAAGAAACATACTCAAAAAAACAGATGGTTTATTTTTTGAGGAAGTTCAAAATGCAATAAAAAACTATTCGGAAATGCAACTTGAGGAAATTTACATAGATAATATGGCACAGCAAATGGTAGTAAATCCACAACAATTCAACAAATCTGTTTTAGTTAGTACGAATTTATTTATGGATATAATATCAGAACTTGCATCAGGAATTGTTGGATCAATTGGTTTAGTCTATTCATCTAATATGGGAGAATCATATGCTATGTTTGAGGCAGCACATGGAAGTGCACCATCATTCAAGGGTCAAAATAAGGTTAATCCCACAGCAACTGTTCTTGCAGGTGCTTGGATGGCAGAATATCTTGGTGAGACTGAGGTAAAGAACGCAATATTTTCAGCAACACATCAAGTTATCAATGATGGAAAATATGTGACATTTGATATAGGTGGTGATGCGAGCACAACCCAGATGGCTGAACAGATTTCTAATCTTGCAAAATCTAATTTACGAAAGTAAATTCTCAACCTTAACAATAATCAATTCTTCATAAAATAGTTTTTTCTTTGAAATTATTTTTGCACTATAATTTTTAGATTCAACAAAATTAATCAGTTCAGTATAATTAGATAGTGATGAAGTTACAAAAAGAAATTTACCATTATTTGAAATATGACTTAATGCGGAGGATATAATTTCAATGGGTAATTCTAGACCATCCTTACCACCATCTGTAGCAACATCAATAATTTCATCTGTGGCAAGATATGGTAGATTACAAATTATAAGATCAAATTTAAGTTGTAAAGCATCAGCTGAATTACAACAAACTACATTTTCAACTTTATAATTTTGAACTCTAAGTGTATTGTAACTAATATCAGTTCCAACAACCAAATTAAATGAATTCTTGAGAATATTAGTAAGATAACCAGAGCCACATCCAATATCTAATGCCATATTTCCACTTTCCTTTTCAATTATATCTGCAAGGAAAAAAGTATCTTCTGCAGGTAGATATTGCTCAGATCTTTTTAATTTTGTTTGCAAATTTGATAATTTCATCATTACTCATCTCTTCTAATCTAACATCAGATTTTATGTTTAATCCTAATTGTTTACCAATATTTTGTATTTTTTTTCTTCTAAATGAAAACAGTAGATTTACAGATTGAATTAATTCAATAGAAAATATTGATTTTCGTTTAAATTCCATTATGGCAGAATCGATTTTAGGTACTGGGGAAAAATTTTCTTTTCCTATTTTTCTTAAGATTTTCATATTAAAACCTGATTGAGCTAAAACAGATATTGCCTTTCTATCTTTTTTTGTAGAAAGTAATTTTTGTGCAAAATCATATTGAACCATAATTATAGCTAGTGAAAATTTCTGCATTAACATCCAATTTATAGCAGTTCTGCTTTTGGAGTATGGTAAATTTGAAATAAAAATATCAAATTTCTCATTTTGTTTAAAACCATCACCATGAATAATTGTTAGATTCTTAATATCTGCAAATACATTAATTATTTCATTGTAAAGTGATTTATCTTTTTCAACTGATATCACATGCTTGGAGTTTTTACAAAGAAAAGATGTTAAAATTCCTCTGCCAGTTCCAACTTCATAAACAACATCATTTTTTGTAATATTTGCCGAATCAACAATAAATTTTGCTATATTGTTTGATTTTAGAAAGTGTTGACCAAGTTTTTTTCTTTTATTCATTTTTTTACAAATAATTTAAATTGAGTTACCCCAGTAATTTCTTCCATAATTCTTTTTGAAATATGATGTACTGGCTCTTTTAGACCAGCACGTTCTTCAAGATCTTTATAATCTGTAAATTTTTGTTTGTTAATTTGTTCGATTATAACTTTCAAGTATGTTTTACCAATTCCTGGTAATAATTCTAGAGAATGTTTTCTTGGCGTTAATGGCTGTGCATTATTTACATAATCAACAAAACGTTGCTCATTATTTTCTACAATTGATTGAACAACGGTACTAAGTTCACTTTGAGCAGAACTTGAAATCTGTTCATAATCTAATTTTCCCAAAACAGATTGAACTTTAGTTCTTCCCTCTTTTCCTATGTAAATTTTTTCTCCGACATCAAAAACTGAGTCTTCAGAACCTAGAATTTCTAATAATGTTAATCTGTCTTCTCCTATTGCAGTAATAATGATACCATCTCTTCCTCTTACTGTTAATGCCCTACCTTTTGAATTAAAATCTAAAACATATGCATACTCTTCGTACTTTCGTGGTTGGGTATATCCCCTATCCAAAAGAATCACCTAAAAAATTAAGTATTCTCCTTGATAATTTTAAGAATTTTTTCTAGTGTCTCAGATAGAATTAGTTTCTTCCATCCGAAAGTAAAAGAACGAAGTTCTGACATTGATTTTGGACAAATGTTAATAATTTCTACTGCCTCGTCTTCAGTTAAATTACATTCTTTTATCATACTCTGTTTCATTTTTTTTGCAACTTCATGATCAACCTTTGCAAATTTTGATACATAATCAAATGTCCATCTTTGAATTTGATCCATAGTTTCCGGATCTTGTTCTTTTAGTAATGCCCTAACTTCAGAGATTGATACTGATTGTTTCTTTTTTATTTCTTCCATTTTTTATACACCGAATGGTTTTATATGATCCAATCTAGTGATTAAGGTTTTTGTTTTATCACCTAATTTTACATCTAGAGTTACGGCTCTCCTGCCTACTTCAGTTATAGTTCCTACTTTACCATGATAACGTCTATGAGGTAATGCCTTATGCTGAGTTGGGTCTATGATGATTAGTGCCCTATCTCCAACACTATATTCTCTTAACAAGAAACTGACACCTCTGGGTGCAGATTTTGTCATTACAGATCTTGATTTATGTTTAAATCCATGAGACCTACCAGATGTTTTTTTTGTAGCCATAACAAATTAAGGCAAATTTGCCCATATTTTAAGACTTACTCAGAATTTCCTGGTTCCGAATCTAAAACATCGCTTTCTACTTTTGCTGGTGTTATCTCAGATGATGCAACTTCGCTTGATTTTGAGGTTAACTTTGTTGATTTCTTTTTCTTTGTATCTGTATCCGGATCAATTACACCTTCTTCTCCAAGTCCAAATATCACCTCTTGTTCGGGATGATGTGGACTGTCAACCATTCTTGCAATTCTTTTCTTTCCAGATTTTTTGAAGTAAATTCTATATGTACTTGTATGTGCAACTACATTTCCACCAATTGGTTTAGTTGGATCACCAAAAAATTGGTCAGGTGAAGACATTACTTGATTCGTCATGATACTAGCAATATTATATGTCTCAGCCAATCTAACTAACAAGTGAACAAATCTGTTGAGTTTTTGTTGACGTGCAGCAAGTGTTCCTCTTCCAAGATATTCAGATCTGAATAACCCAACTGCAGAGTCGGATACTAGGAGTTTAATATTATTTTCATTAATCATACTGCTGGCTTCTTCAAGTATCAACATTTGATGTGAGCTATTATATGCTCTTGCAACTATAATATTATCAAGTACTTTTTCTGGATCCATTCCGTTAGCTTTTGCAATTGATACAATTCTTTCAGGTCTAAATGTATTCTCACTATCCATGTATAATACACCACCTCCAAGTCCACCTTCTTCTTTTGACTTTTGAACTTGAACTGCCATTGTATGACAAAATTGTGTCTTGCCACAACCAAATTCTCCATAAACTTCTGTTAATGCCTGTGTTTCTACTCCACCCTCAAAGAGTGTGTCAAGACATTCTGTTCCAGTAGTAATTTTGCCTATACTTAGTCGTTTTTTGTATAATTCAGATGCACTAACAAAATCTTTAGCAATTAATCCACCTTCTACAAGACCCTCTCTTGCCTTTTCTACTAATTTTCCTGCTGTATCAATATCCATTCCTGTTAATTCAGCAACTTCTACTGGACCTCTAACAATTAGATCCATTATACTGTGCACACCTGCATCATTTAGTTTTCTTGTTGTTACTGGTCCTACACCTGCTAGACTATCTAATCTTAATTCTAATTCATCTGTCATACCGTATCGTACGGTACCTTAGTCTATAAGTGTATTGTTTGACTATTTTTTACAATAAATCAAAATGTTAGAAAATTAATTTCTTCTTCGTCTTTTAGCACTTGCTTTGTTTTGCCCTGGAAGTTTTGTTAGGACAAATCTTTTTTTGAAGTTACTTTTGTTCCTAAGTTTAGAGTTAGTTCCAACAATCTTTCTACCCTCAACTTTGGGTGTCTGACCTCTAACTTTTCCTGCTTTAGTAAGCGAACCGTGTGTTGCCATGATCTTATCTATAATATAGTAAATTTATGTATTTGGAAGCCTACCAATATTGAGCCTTAATCTTTTCAAGAACTCTCTCATGTTCCCTACCCTTTCGTCTTGCATACTTCTCCATTGCACCTAATGGAACCCCACCTAATGATCTAGCAAGACCATTAAATGCAAGTTTTTTGATACTACCACCTGCACCATGCTTACCTGTTTTGGTCATGAATTTTTTGATTCCATACTTGAAATTATGCTGCCAAGTTTTGTACATCACACCTAATTGAGTTGGATCCTGATCCTGACCCATATCATAAAACTGTGATTTCTCTAATAGACCGATTGGAACAAATGTCAATGGAGTTGCAGTAAACATTGAGTCAGGCTGTTCTCGTTCAAGTTCACTGATTAATCTTATAGTTTCCCAACCATCTTCAGGCTGTTCATCATTATCTAGACCCATAATCAATGTAAATGCTGGAATCCAATAATTTTCATTTAGTGTCTTAACACCTTCTTTAACCACCCAATGCCACTCATCAGGAGTATAAGGTGCCAATTTCCTATCTGCATATTTTTCAATCAATCTGATACTACCTGTCTCAAGTCCACACTGAATTCCAGTAAGATTATCAGGACCCGCATTTGTTATTTTTGAAAGACTTGGTAAGAGTCTTTCATCTGCTATTGCACCTGAGAGAGTTCCATGTGTAGGATTAGTATGTACTACACCAGTAGACATTATTGCTTTAAACAAATCTTCTAATGCATCACGATTTGGCTCCATATTTTTTGCAGTATGAACATCCATCCCATAAACAAAAATATCATCGCTGTGTATCCATGCTCTATCCATTCCACCTTTTTTGATATTAACTTCAATTTCTTTTTTAACTTTTTCTGGAGAATAGTATCTTAATGATCTTAATGTTACGTCACAAAACTTGCAACCACGACCACAGCCACGCATTACTTCAACCATTCCATGCATACTTGGTTCAATAATATTTGGAATCTCATCCAAATCTGGTCTATCCCAGAAATTTACAAATCTACCATGTAATGTTTTATTTTCACGTTTGAATTCTTTTATGTCAACTTTGAAGTCTTTTCTTTTTCGGAATGGATCCATGTTTTCAAATTGACCATCAATCAAATAATTAAAGAACCGACCAGCATGTCCATCAATCTCTGGTGCAATACCTCCTAACTCACCCTCTAAAATTGCATAAAGACCATACTCTTCAATTTTTTCTGGTGCATAATTATATTGCCAAGTTCCAGATGCACCTGCAATAACTTTAGCATGACTTCCATTTTTCTTCTTCGCTGCATTGATTCTACGATGAAGATCAGCATTATAGAATTCATCATAAGAAGTTTGTTTTCTACCATAAGTGAATGTCATTGTAACAGGTCCC
The DNA here is from genome assembly GCA_002698885.1 of Nitrososphaerota archaeon. Taxonomy (GTDB): domain Archaea; phylum Thermoproteota; class Nitrososphaeria; order Nitrososphaerales; family Nitrosopumilaceae; genus Nitrosopelagicus. The sequence goes on from PAAH01000033.1 coordinate 15,305, forward strand.
ATTCCCAATGGATCCATTTCATAAGTTCCTACAACTTCAGTTTCAGGACCAATGAATTTTTCAATATGATTCGGATGTGCTATTACAACATCACTGCGTGCGAATCCATCACGCAATAATCCGGCCTCAACTTTTCTTAATCCATATGGGGCAAATTTAGCTACACCATTAATATCTGGAGACCAATTACAAATAAAGTCAAAAAGAACTCTTGGGGTTACTTGATTTTTTAGAAGTTTATACCAGATACTGTTTTTATCACGATGAGGGTCAATTGCTGGGGCACATCCAAAAAATGTTGCTAGAGATAATCCTCTATATGGTGACATTAAAGTTCTATCAGCAGTTAAGACAATTTTTGGTGTTCCCATTTTTCTATCTAAACGCATGCCTAAAGCATTAATTTTAAACCTTGCTGGTGTTACAAAACTAGATTTTCTCTAATATACCAGATTTTGTTCTCTCAAAATGCCCAAATTCAGTGTTTTTGGCTAAATATTGCCCATCAAATACAGTACCATCACGGCATACTAGGTCCTCATTCACACAGCAACTTCCACATATGCCAACACCACACTTCATCATACGTTCTAGGCTTGCTTGGACAAAAATTCCTTTTTCATTGGCAAGTTTGACTACTTTATGCATCATTAATTCAGGACCGCAAGTATAGATTGCATCATAGGTATTTTCTTCCAAAAGTTTTTCCAAGACATCAGTAACATATCCTTTTTCACCATAACTTCCATCTTCAGTGACAGGAATAATTTGAGGGTTCTGACTATGAGTTAACATTTTGTTTGATATATCTTCAAAGAATACTTCTTCTTTTGTTTTAGAACCCATTAAGACAGTTATTTGATTAGTAGTCCAATCTGGATTTGAATATTTTATCAATCTCATTAAAGGAACTAAACCAGTTCCACCTCCAATTAATAGAATTTTTCCATTTGTAATTTCAAAAGAATTACCATATGGACCTCTAACTCCAATTTTATCTCCAATTTTTAGATTGTATAATGCAGTAGAGGATTCTCCACGTTTTCTTACTGTTAATCCAGCCTCATCCTTTTTTTCTGAAATCATAACACTCATTGGTAATTCATTGACACCTGGAATCCAGATCATTGCAAACTGACCAGGTTTTACATTAGCAAGAACTTCGTCATGAAAATATAATGTTCTCACAGTGGGAGTTTCATCAACAACTCTTTCAATTGTACAAATGTATGGGTGATTAGGATCTCTTTGCTCTTCCAATCATTTCACCTATTGTTGAATACCCTTTTCGTTCCATAAATTTTTCAATACCATTATTAATTTCTGAAAAAACTTCATCCCAATGATCACCCATTACACTACCAAACTGTACTGCAGATGCACCTGCCAAAATAAATTCAACTGCATCTTCCCATGTTGAAATTCCACCACATCCAAGAATTGGAATATCAAATTTTGATGAGATTTCATATACGCATCTTAATGCAACTGGTTTGATTGGTGTTCCAGATAACCCACCAATTTTATTACTGAGAATTGGTCGTTCTACTTCTACATCAATTGCCATAGCTCGTATCGTGTTAATTGCAGTTATTGCATCAGCACCAGCAGAAACTGCAGCATCTACAGTTTTAAGATAATCAGTACTTCCGAGTCCCACTTTGGCAATAACTGGAGCATCAGACATTGATTTTACTTTTTTGATAATTTTTGACACTAGTTCTGTATCATCTCCCACTTCCAAGCCAACCTTTGCCACATGAGGGCAAGACAAATTCAATTCATATGCTGCAACTTTACAATCTTGGAATTTTTTAATCATATATTCAAAATCTTCTTCTACAGAGCCTACTAGACTTACAATAATTGGTACATTTTCATTTGGTCTTATCATTTCAGCAAAATTCTCTGCACCGGGATTGGAAAGTCCTACAGCGTTTATCCAGCCTCCTCCCTTAACACTGAAAATTGTTGGGTTAGGATATCCCTCCCAAGGCTCTTTACTCAAGGATTTAGTGACCACTCCACCAGCACCTGCCTTATGTAATCTTTGAAAAACATCCAAAGAAATTCCCAATATACCAGAGGCTAAAATGGTTGGTCTCTCTAAAGTCAGGCTACCAATTGAAGTTGAAAGACTGGGTTTCAATCTGATTATTAATAATAGAAATGTCTTATAACAGTTGGTTCAATCGGCTTGCCAACTTTTTTAATGAGGGTTAAACTGGATTATTGATATGCTATCAGTGATTCTTACAGAACTCGGTATTGGAGTTTTTGATGGTGACACATGCGTCAAAACAGTAACATTTTCAGAGCCAGCTAATGATTACATATTCATTAAAAAAGGCAAATCAAGAATAAGTGAACTGTCAAAATTTTTATCGAATGATCAAAATGAGGCTACTGTTAATGACTTAGCATTATATGATTTACTAAAGAAAAAAGACATTGAAGTTCAAATGATGTCAGAACATGACATTGAAAATATACAATTAACAAAACCAAAAATTTTAGTTGATGCAAATCTTGCTGCTGATGAAAATGATGCAATGCAAAAACTAAGAGATTTTGCAATACAATTATCGTCTAGTAAAATAACTGAAGTATCTGAAAGTCCTGATCTTCATGTTATACAATCCATCAATACACTTGATGATACAGACAAAATTATCAATGGTATTAGTTCGAGATTAAGAGAGTGGTATGGTCTTCATTTCCCTGAACTTGATAACATAATTGATAGCATAAATGGATATGCACAGATTGTCTTGGCAGGAAAAAGAGAAAACATGTTGGATGATGTTTTTGTAGATGCAGGGTTCCCAGACTCCAAGGTTCAAATGCTTTCTTTGGTAAGAGAGAAAAGTCGTGGGGGTGATATTACAGAAGAAAATCTTTTGATGGTTCAGTCATTAGCTAAAAATATCTTAGAATTATTTGATATGAGGAAAAACTTGGAAGAACAGATAGATATTCAAATGAAAGAAATTGCACCTAACATAACTGCCGTATTAGGAACTACAGTTGGTGCAAGAATTTTAGCAAAAGCTGGTAGTTTAAGAAAATTATCATCAATGCCTGCAAGCACAATTCAGGTCTTAGGAGCTGAAAAAGCACTTTTCAGAGCATTAAAGACTGGCTCAAACCCACCAAAACATGGATTACTTTTTCAGCATTCAGTAGTACATGCAGCACCAAGATGGCAAAGAGGTAAAATTGCTAGAGCAATAGCTGCAAAAGCTGCTATTGCAGCCAGAGTAGATGTACATGGAGGGGGTTTAAACAATACACTTCTTGACAAGTTAAACATCAGAGTAAAGGAAATAGAAGAGAAATACGAAAAGCCAGTAAAGAAACCTCAACAGGAAAACACGCCTAAATCTAATTCAAATTTTAATAGAAATAGAGACTTTAAACAAAAAAAGAAATCTGATAGATTCAAGAGCAGAAAACGAAAGAATTTTGGAAGACACAACAGATAGCATATTCTGGTTTACAGTTGATGGTGAGAAGAAACTTGCTACAGAAAATCTTGTCCCAAAAAAGCAAGTCTACAAAGAAAAACTAGTCGTGAAAAAGGGTATAGAGTATAGACTCTGGGATCCATTTAGGAGTAAATTAGCTGCATGTTTGATGAATGGATTAACAGATTTTCCTTTCAAAGAAAATTCTAATGTTCTTTACCTGGGTGTTTCAACTGGAACTACTATTAGCCACATATCAGATATAATTGGGCCGAAAGGAATTGTCTTTGGCGTGGAACATTCAAGCCGAGTAGCACGAGATTTTTTAGATAGAGTTGCATGTTACAGAAAAAATATTATCCCCATAATTCAGGATGCAAGACAACCAAAGGAATATTTTTCAGTTTACAATAAAGTGGATATTGTATATGTAGATATTGCACAGCCAGATCAAACAAATATAGCAATAGAAAATTGTCGTATGTATCTTAAATCAAATGGATTTCTATTCTTAGTAATTAAAGCAAGAAGTATTGATGTTACAAAGGATCCAAGATACATTATTAATAATGAAATAAAAAAATTAGAAGTAAATTTCCAAATTAACCAAGTAATTAATCTTAGCCCATATGATAAAGATCATGCAATGGTAATTGCAACATCATTAACATAATTTTTTTTTAATAATTTTTTGAACAGGTTTCCAACTCATTCTAATAAATGAGTAAGATTGTTTATTATGTAATAACAATTTTTTAACACATTTTACAGTTTTTTTATCAGAGGGATATCCACTTCCTAAATCATAATTCTTCTTCAATCTATGAATTGATTTATCACGACTAACTTTTGCAATTATTGACGCAGCTGCAACAACAACGAATCTACTATCAGCATGATGACGTGATATTATTTTTGAATTAGAAGTTAATAATGAGATTTCTTTTCCAAATCTTTTGTAATCAACATCACATGAATCAACATATGCAGTTTGTGGATTTAATTTTTTGATTACTTTAGCCATATTTTTAGCCTCCAAATGATTCAGATTATGCTTGAACACATTACTATCAATTGTTTTTGGTGGTATTCTTACAACATAATATTTATCAACAATTTCAATTATTTTTTTGTAAAGAATTTCACGGGTTTTTGGCGACAGTTTTTTTGAATCTTGAACGCCTATGGATTTCAATTTTTTGAGGTTTTTTTTATCAATTGTTACCCCAGCAATAACAAGTGGTCCAACCATTGAACCTCTACCTGCATCATCTACTCCACATATTATCATGGAAAATCTCATTCATAAGACTAAATAATATAGGTGAAAGATTTGTCATAGCTAATTACATAAAATGAGTTCAGACATTATTGAGATTGTAGAAGGAAAAACAAAGATTAGAGTACCAAATCGCTCATTAACGGATAAAGTTCCTCCAACAGAACCAGCATTTTTTAATCCAAGAGCAAAATTGAATAGGGATTTTTCTATTATTGCATATTCTGCATTTTGGAAGAAATTTGACAAGCCAAAAATTTTTCTTGATGGATTAACTGGTGTTGGTGCAAGAGCATTACGAGTTGCAACTGAAATAGATAATGTAGAAAAAATTGTATTAAATGATATTAATTCACATGGACTTAACCTTGCTAAGGAATCTTTTACTTTGAATAAATTTGAGAATTTTGAAATATCAGAAAATGAAACATGTAGATTTTTTAGTATACATTCACAAAAAAATAATCGTGGTTCAATTGTAGACGTTGATCCATTTGGATCCCCATCAAAATATCTTGACTGTGCAATTAGAGCTACAATGCATGGTGGATTATTATCTATAACTGCAACTGACTTGCAAGTTTTACATGGATTATTCAACAAGGCTGCTAAACGAAGATACTATGGTACACCAATTAAAACAAAATTCAGTAATGAAATTGCAATTAGATTAATTTTAGGTTGTGTTAATGTTGTAGCAAATAGAATGGACATTAGTATGATTCCATTATTTATCGATAATGACATGCATTACTATAGAGCATATATCAAAATCTTAACCAAGCCTGATCAAAATGAACAATTGGGCTTCATTACATATTGTGATAAATGCGGTTCAAGAAATATTGAAAGTGAAGTTGAAAAAATATGTCATAATTGTGGATTTTCGTTAAAAATTGCTGGTCCATTATGGATTGGGCAGTTATTTGATAAAACATTTGTTAATTCAATGAAAGATGAGGTTGAAAGAATGAAGGTTGAAAAAAAATGCTCTGGTATACTAGATAAATGCATTGAGGAAGAAGGGTTACCCCCAATGTACTACACACTAGATGAAATTGCATCTAGAACAAAAACTGCACCACTAAGATTAGAAATGGCGATTAAAAGACTGCATGACGCTGGATATAGTGCATCTAGAACATCATTAAATCCAACAGGATTCAGAACAAATGCTAAAATTAATCAAATCACTGATATCTTAAAAAACTAAAGATAGCCCAAACAGATGCAATATAATTCACTGCTAGGTTTTCTACTTGCATTTGGCTTTGTTCTTTTTGTTTTAATGAATTTTTTCTTCATAAAATCAAAAAATTCAGCTGAATATTCACCATCGAAAACTTTGAACAAAGCATTGCCTTTTTTATTTAAAACTTGATCCATAATTCTCACTGCACTATAATTTAATGAAATTTGTGCTGCGTGATCAACAGACCAATTTCCAGATACCTGAGGAGATAAATCACATATTAGCGAGTCTGCTTTTTTCCCAAAATATGAAATTATTTCATCTACAACATCAATGCTCTCAATATCGTGTTGAATGATTTTTGCATTTGGTATTTCCTCAACAAACGAAAGATCAATCCCTAAAACCTTTCCTTGATTACCACTGATTTTTTGTGCAACTTGGACCCAACCGCCAGGTGCACAACCAAGATCTACAACATATGAACCAGGACCAATTATTCTATATGATTTATTCATTTCTTTTAATTTGTAAGCAGCACGACTACGAAAACCTTGTTCATGCGCAAGTTTACGATATTGATCTCTTTTTGCATCAATTAATTTCATTTCTTTCTCTTGTATTCTTCAATAACCCACTCTTCAATTAATTCACAATGTTTTGGACTTGGTTCAGGATAAACATTATCTATATTACATTTTTGTTCAACCGGACATGTCAAACACGGTGCATTTTGGATAGATTCTAAACTTATGGGTACTTGCTCAATGATTAATCTATATGTCCACCGTCCATTTTGCAATATTTTTTCTCTAGTTATCATACCTCTTCTTTCTAAACGTAACGAAAGTCTAGAGCCATCACGTACAGATAATTTTAATTTTTTCCATAATTCACTTTGTAGCATTCCATCATCACCATAAGATGCAACAATTTCACAAACTCTGTTAGTCAGTTGCTCCATGTCTTTTTTCTCAATTCTAAAGTTTCTTAATTCTTCATCAGTGTACGTATCTTCAAACTGTTCTTCCATAGTTTTTGGAATTTCTGGTTTTTCTTCTTCTACTTTAGCTGCTTTCTTTTTTGGTTTTTCTGCTTTAGCTGCTTTCTTTTTTGGTTTTTCTACTTTAGCTTCTTTCTTTTTTGGTTTTTCTGCTTTAGCTGCTTTCTTTTTT
>PAAH01000034.1 GCA_002698885.1 Nitrososphaerota archaeon
TTTCCATTAGACATGACGGAAATTCTTAGGGGAAACTAATTAAATGAATTGAAGTTTCTTGATTCATATTCTAAGATTATAGAATGAGAAATTAGAATACGACAATAAACTCAGCATTGTTTTTAATAATTTGCAAAATCTAATCATTTTACCGTTAGTGACTAATTGTCGCATGCTTGATCTCTAACCGACAACCATTGGCAAAAATCACATGTCGTCTCGTCTACTGGAAAAGTTGCTAACGGTATTTTTTCTAACTTTATAGAACAAAGTCTTGAAAAGTTCACAGGTTTTTAATAATTAGATTTTGATATTTTTCTTATGGAAGAAATTAACAGAGAGCCGTTTGTTCTTGTTAGTGTTTTCAAAGAAGATGCAAAGCCAGAAGAAATTGCAACTGCTATGCCTGCACTATCATTGATCATTGATGAATGGCATAATTCTGGAAAAATGATTTGGAGTGGACCATTCAATGATAATAAAACTTCAATGTCGGTCATAGAGGCAACCAAGTCTGAGGCAGAGGAATTCTATACAAAATACAATAGCACTGCAGAACAATTCCTGTCTACATACATGTACAAATGGGATGCAATGCCATTTTTGTCACTAATTGGTAACAAAATAAACCAGGCAACCCTACAGATTACGCCTGAACAGCAGTAATCATCCTTTTTTATTCTATAACATATCGCTTTGCCATTTCAACATGTTCATCTGTAAGATGTTTTGCCATCATTACACCAAGCATATATGATCTAGCAACTGCATCATTAGGTTTATTTTTCAAAACCTGTATATTCATTTCAAATTGCTCTATTGCAATTCTTTTAAAATCAGTCATAGTCAGATGATATCATACATCTTAATCATTCTTGCTTAGTGGTGTAGCAAAGACAATTGGATAGCCATCAGGATCTCGTACTTGGAAAAATCTCTCTCCCCATTCAGCATCTGTAGGTTTTGTTTCAAATTTTCCTAGATTAGAAATAGTATCATCATTTCTCAGGTAATAATACAATGCATCCACATCCTCTGTATGAAAAATTATTCTGCAATATTCATTATCTATGCTGTTTGCTTTCTCAATAGTTTGCTGTTGCAATTCTATGTTTAGATACATGTCTGGTGATTGGCTGATTTTAAACGTGGTAAAATTTGAGTCTGGTCCACCATATGATATCTCAAACTTCGGGATACTGGAATAAAACATGCAGGAGTTTTTCATGTTTCTTGTAAAAATTGTAACTGCGGAAATTTTTGAAACTTTCATAATATTCATTAGATTGAAATTATTTCAAGTTTTGAATTTTTATCTATTTCAAATTCATCTACAAATCCTGCAGTCACTTCCAATGCATATTTTGCATCTCTAGAAGTTGCTCCATCAGATTCACATGCCATAATTTCTGAAGGTGTCTGGCAAGGAGGAACATCTTTTGATATGCTGACTATATTGCCATCTTCATCAAACCAAATAATATCAAGTGGAAATTGCATATTTAGCATCCACATGGATTTTGGTCCAGGTTCATCAAAAACAAAAAGCATTCCCTGATCAAATGGCAACTCATTTTGGAACATCAAACCTCTTACATGTCTAGGTTCAGTATCAGCTATCTGCACCTCCAATATTTTATCACCAATCATAATTGTTCCACGCGGAAACTCAACTTGCTCTAATTTTATCTCAGCGGGTAACGTGGCAACTCCCGCAACACCTACAATTAATGCTGCGATANTAATCGGAATTAAAACTTGTAATCTGGTTGGCANATTAACTAATAATTTTNACAAGATAAAAACTAAGATGNACTGATATTGCCTTTAAAANNTTTTATTGTTGACATTGCTTGATTTGTGTGACTTCCTATATCCTTCAATGTTGCCCCATTGTAGACTTTGTCCAAGTATCTTCCAGCTAAAATCATGGGTGCCCCNACTGCAACAGTTACACCAGTAGGTTCTGGGACCCAAAGCATGATAAATCCAAACTTCTGTAGTTTTTTTCCAGGTGCTGACGCTCTGTTTAATGCGCCTAATGATCTGGCTGTATCTTTATTATCCATTTTTGTAATGTCAGAATATAGACTAGAGCGCCTATTGGCAGATTCTCTCATTAACCTTAGTTTTTCTATACGTTTTTTGAGTAAATCGGACATCTTCTATGCATTTCAAGAAAATTAATTAAAAATCAGTGATCAAATTGCACTACACNCATGTCAAGAATTTGTAACAAACTTACGGAATTTATATCAGAAAGTACTTGAAACAAACTATAATGAAAAAGATGAATTCCAAGCGACTGGATTCCATTAGAGCCGCACACGAGTCAGAAAAATTAGAAACCAGTACAAGAATGGAAGATTACCTAGAAGTCATTGCAGAATTAGTTGATTTGAAAGGATATGCGACAACATTAGATATTTCCAGATACATGAATGTCAGTCCTCCAAGTGTCACAAAAATGCTCAAAAAACTGGATAAAAATGGATATCTGTATTATGAAAAATACCATGGAATATCACTTACACCTACAGGAGAACAGCTTGCAGAGTCAATCAGGCAAAAGCATGGAACGTTATTAGATTTCTTTGAAATACTTGGAATAGGAAGAGACATTGCAAATCAGGATGCTGAGGGAATTGAACATCATCTAAATTCAAAGACAACAAGGCAACTAAGAAAATTTGTCACATTTCTAAAATCTAATCCAAAAATTATAAATAATTTTAACGACTTCTAAGGAAAACCTGAACACTGCTTTTTGAATGTGCAAATCTAGTAAATTTTTTACCATCGTTTGAACGCTTTAAAATTTTGATTTGNCCCTTCCTGCCAATTCTTGATGAAAAAAGAAATTCACCGTCAACATGAATGTCAGCAGAGTTTCCAGAATATTGTTTACCTATATCTAATAGTAATGATGTTCTAGATTCAGAAAAGTCAAATGGAACATCATTATCATTGATTAAATTAGAATTACTGACATACTCTGAATTAATTTCTTCTACATCAATGTGTAAGTTTAGTGATGACTCTAATTCCTTGATGTTACTTCCATTACGACCAATTATTCCTGGTATGGAGTCTTTGGAAACATATACCTTGATTCTTGAATCACTGAGAAATTCTACCTGTGGGTTGGGATCATATCGCCTTAATCTCTCAATTATTTTTTCTTCAGCTAAACTTTCTATTCCTANTTTTTTTTGTTTCTTCGATACTGGTATTATTACATTCTCTTCGCCAAATGTATAAATCTCATATTCTAAGTTATTGGTTTCAAAATCACAGATCTCAATCACAGGTCTTGCCAAATCTTGTTCCATCATTCCACTTGGTACTTTGACTTTTAGTTCCAACTCGTAAACCTTAGTGATTTTTCCATCTTTTACAAAAACTACAGTGTCTAAAATACTGGGGATTATTCCAAGTTCAATTTTTCCAATGAATCGNTGAACAGCATCAAGAGGTGTATTTGCGTGTACAACTCCAACCATACCAACTCCTGTTAATCTCAAATCACTGAAAATTCTAAAGTCATCTCTACGTCTAACTTCGTCAAATATTGTATAATCAGGTCTGACAAGTAGAAGAATATCTGCAGAATTTTCAAAGCTTCCATCAAGTCTGGTATACTGTGTTACACCAGGGTCCACTTGTAAGTCTCTAGGTGACTCGAATGTTTTTACAATTTTTCCACTTCGATTATAGAAATTTGCAAGTCCTGAAGCCAATGTACTTTTACCAGAACCAGGTGGACCAGAAATCAATATTCCTTCTGCTTGTTCTGTTAATCTTGCCATTAATTTTTCAGAAACATTGTATTCTTCCAATGACATTTGTTTGATTGGATGAACAATTGTAATCTCAAGTAATTCAGAAAATGGTGGTCTAGTAATGGCAATTCTATAATCCCTATACTGAATAACAAGAGCCCCAGGTTTTGAGATTTCAATATTTCCCAACATCTCATCGTCAACTGCAGTGAGAATTTGGGATGTGATTAATTCAAGATAATCTCTTTGTAGTGTTTTATTGCCTATTTGGACAAGTTCAAAATTTCCCGGTTTTCCTTTTTTGCCTAGAGGTTTTTGATTTTCTTTTAGATGTATGCTCATAGTTGTTGGATCAAAGAATTTCAAAAATTCNAGACNACTGGATTTTTGCTCATCAATTAATTCTGATTCAAAATTTTGAGCTTCAGTCATAATTGTAGTTTGTTGATGGTTTTATTATGTCATTCTTAACGAATTGATTAATTATTAAGAAACTTATCAATAGTCATGAAACACGGAGAATTANTTGGCCAATAAACTAGATGAAATTGCAGAGCAAGTCAAATCATGTCAAAAATGTGATTTATGCCAAACTAGAACTAACGCAGTGCCTGGAAAAGGAAATCCTAATGCTGAGATAATACTTGTCGGTGAGGCACCTGGAAGAAATGAGGACAAAAAAGGAGAGCCGTTTGTAGGGTCTGCTGGAAAAAGACTAGATGAAATTCTTTTGAATGCAGGAATTGACAGAGATGATGTATACATTACAAATATTGTAAAGTGCAGACCACCTAGCAATAGGATTCCAGCAAAAAATGAGGAAGAATCATGCCTAGAATANATCAATGAAGAAATCTCGATTATTAATCCAAAAATTGTNTGTGTAATGGGAAATACTGCATACANCACNCTCCTGGGTGGAAAAGAAATTAGTAAAAATCATGGGAGTTTTGTAGAAAAGGATGGTAGAACATACTTTGTCACTTATCATCCTGCTGCGACAATTTATAATCAGAAACTCATTGGTGAGCTAAAAGAGGATTTCAAAAAAATTACCGATTTTTTAAAACCAAATCATAATTCAAATGGATATGAAGAGCGTAGGTGTAGTTATTGTGTTGCAAGAACGAAACATGCAATAGTTAAGATTCCAGAAATTGTTACACGGAAAAGACGCTGGCTTTACAGATGTACTGAATGTAATCACGAATACTGGCTTCCGCCATATAGAACAGTTGCAGAAAGTCTGTACTAGTATTTCTAACTTAAAGTTCTAGACCAAATGAATTAGCAAATTCATAAAACTTTTGATATTCTGATAAAAATATCATTCCTTTCTCAGTAATTACATAGCAATTTCTGCCATCATATTCAATTTTGTTGATAAGACCAGAACCTATCAAATTACTTGTCAATGAGGTTAATCTATCATGAGAAAGATTTGCTTTTTGTGTTAGTCTGGAAATAATCAGACCGTTACTTCCTGCATCTTGCATTTTGTCAAGTACCTGGGCCATAATCTGCATATTTGTTCTGTACTTCAATTCTGTAGTTCCTCCATATCTACAAGTAACCCAGACCAAATGTAATCATGTGTCTGATTATTGTCTTCTTGAATTCTAGACTCTTGCATTAGTTCACTCATGCTATAGCCCCCAAAACAGTTGTTGCTAAGTTATGTGTGTTTAGACATGGCATTCGTTCACTTTTGGCACATTTGATAAGTTTACTATCACAGCTTAGAAGTGTGGCATTATGAATTATTGAAAATGCCAAAATTTGGTTGTCAGGTTCGTGAAGATTTTGACTATACTTGCCTAATAGATCATTTGCTAACAAAATTGTTTCTTTGGAATGGTCTATAATCTNAACACTNGCATTTAATTTCTGTTCTAACTTGTTGAGTATTTCTTGCAATGAAAGTTCAGGATTTATTAATTTGATTTGATTCTTAATCTCCCATAATACGGTTTTACTGATTATAATATGGGAGTCTGAGAAATTTACATGTGTGCTAATACAGTTAAGGTAATTAGGATTTTCAAGAATTTTTCTTATCACACATGTGTCTAATGTGTATGTTTTTTGTTCTTGTTTTTGCACATAAAGCATTGTATTTCTCATCATAAAGCCTATTATGTTGTAGAATATAAGTATAGTGAGTGAAAGGTCCATTTTTTTAACATAAAAGTCTATTTTATATAAAGATAATAGATTATGTTAATTTTAATACAAGTTATTTTCACATAAAGCATGTCAAATGATGAATCGCTTGATTCTGTTAGGGAACAATATGAATCACTTCTACAAAAATCTGGTGGAAAAATTGTCAGATTAAGCCCTGATCACAAAAATAAAATCAATCAACTTGTTGAAACAAATCCTGATAGATTTAGAGATGCTAATGATTTTATCTTCAGAGCNATTGATGTCTTTTTGGCATGGGAAAAAAATCCCATCAAAGTAATAGAAAAATTGACCGATATGGAGCCAACAATGCCTCAATTTGCATTTATGCAAAGCATGGTTGACTCAGATGTTCTAAAACAAATCTATCCTGGGTATCCTGAAAAATATGGTGANGCATGGAATCAGTTTTTACGTTCAGTACCTAATCTAGATTCAAATACAAATGAATCACAAGTAATAGAACAAGTTTTTGAATCGGATTATGAGTTTGAAAAAATTCATTCGAATCTAAATTCATCAAGAGAATTCATCAAACAAATTAATTTCAAAAACATAACAAAAGAAGGATATGATAATATTCAGTTTGATGGTTGGCCATTACTTTTTACACACTATAGTAGACTCTTACCTGTAAAGATAGCAATCTGTCTTCTTGGTAATATGATGAGAGAGCAAAAATCACCAGTTATAAGCTTCAATGACTTTAAAGGGAGAGCATATGATCTTGCAGAATCAATTTCAAAAAGATTAACAGTATATGAAAAGGAAAATAGGAAAAAAAGAGAAGAGAAAATTTCAACAGGTCTTCCAAAACCATACATATCTAATGAAATCACCGCAAAACAAGCACTTGCAGANCAAAGGTACAAGGATAGATATTTTGGTAAATTAAAGAAAAGTCAGGATTCGGGAGAAACTACTTTTGAAGGAGCACTGATGGCACTTGGTATAATAAAGATATTTGCAAAAAAGAAAGATGTCTTAATCACNTTAACTGANCTGGGAAAGAAATTCTATCTTTTAGATAATCCAATTATTGATGGAATGAACTTCCCAGCATTTTCAAATGAAGAACGGGAATTCTTAGTAACAAAAATAATTCCAAACAGGCCATTAGAAACAAAACTAATCAAAACTGCAACTGAAATCATTACATATGAAGATGCATTATCATCAGATATTACCAGCACTCTTGATACAGAATTTGAAAATACCTTGAAAAATTTTGTCAAATCATCAAATGACAAAAAATTCACTGACAAAATTCAAAGAGATATTATCGATAAAACCAATGAAATAAAAGAAAATAATGATGGTAAACAGACCCCTGTAGAGGCATGTAGAATTGCCACCATGGGAAGACTAACGGAATTAGGCGTGGTTTCTTGGGATATTAACAGTGATGGAAAATCTGAGTATGAGATTGCAGATAAAGAACTAGCTACATCAATCAAAAAATTATAAAAAATAAGATTTTCGTCTATACCTTTTTCTCAAATTCTCTGTATTCGCCAATAATAGCAGAACATTGATGACAAATGTATTGCCCNCTCTCAACTAGNANTAANCCATCNGCAATTTCCTCATTTGGTGTTTCTTCTATCTGATATTTTGGTGAGCCATCAAATTCAGAATTGCAATTTTTGCAAAAATGCTTATGCATATCTTTTTCAGCAAGTTTTCCAACAGGAGCAAGAAAGTACTTGTCGATGTTTGGGACCAATTTTGATTTAGCTGCAAGATCATCAGATAATTCTGCAATTACATAACCACCGGAGCCTTCTAGTTTTAATTCGACCAATTCAAACTATCTTAAAATTCTAAGAAATAAAATGTTATCCTAATCGTCGTCTAGATCATCGTTTTTTTCTTTTTTATGATACAAAACCCATTCATGTTTTTTGAATAATGGCTCCATTACAACATTTAGCAAGTTTTTNCGATCATTAATGTNCTGATAAACAATGTTTGGCAAATTAGTCATTTATGACATGTTTCCTAATATTATCAAANTANCTAGTAATGATATGGAACATGCATTAGACAGTAAAAAAACNCTNATTGTTGGTTTGGGCNTGATGTTAGGAATAACAATTCTTGGTGGNTTCATAATAACTACATTTATGCCAATNAAGTAAATTNCTAAAAAATTAAAAGATTANTTTTCTTTTTTCCAATCTGATACCCAATACTTTAAAGAGCATTTGACTAATTCCTTTCTCGTATGCTCTCTCAAGTCCCTCTTACATTTTGGGCAAATTGAATTCATGTACTTAGATATGAGATGGTTCCAAAAAAGTATTACATTTTGACAGTAATTTGTTAATAATCGATTTTCTTAATTCTTACATTACTGCCCTTTGTCTCAAGATAATGCCCAAGGAAATTTTTTAGTTGCTCGCTAAATCCTACACCCTGTGCATTAATCATCATGCCAGATGTCTCTATCACAGACAGCATTTCTGTNCTTAATTCAATATTGAAAAATGCCCAACCAGCCATCATTGATGGTTCTTTAAGAATAAAACCATTCTTTACATTACATTTGTCTTCAAGTTGTACCATCGCATTTTTTACTAGAATGATCTCTTCATCATATTTTCTTGTGCTCAGCTGGAATAGTGGTTTCATTTGATAATCTTATTGAAAATTAAACAGAAAATCTGGTAATAAATAATTTGTAATTGTACCTAAGCAAATTATACCAACTGCAATTATTACCCATTTCCACGGTACATCAATCAATACTAGATGTTTTTAGAATCAATATTTAAGAGAACATTTCTTATAACCANCTCATACCTTGAAATCTTAAATGAAGTTTGGAAATCTATCAAAGATTATCATATTACTAGGCGTATTCATTTTTGCATATGGTATATTTTCTATAATGGGTGTATAGTATGGATCCGAAGGGATTTGAACCCTTGACCTCCGCAGTGTGAGTGCGGCATCCAAACCAAACTAGACGACGGATCCAAGATGAATTTGAAAATGTATTATTTAGACGTTAAAATGCATTGAAAAGATATACAAACTCTACCAAATTATAAAAAATATGGGAAGTGAATGTGAGCACTTTGGGCAGGCAAAAGATGTGGACCCAAATACAAAAGGCTGCGAAGAATGTGAAAATGAAAAAACTCCGTGGGTTGCAATNAGAATGTGTCTTACATGTGGACATGTAGGATGCTGCGATTCATCAATTGGTAGACATGCGACAAAACACCATGAAGAAACTGGACATCCAGTAATGGTTGCTCTGCCAACAAAGTCATGGCGATGGTGCTACGTTCACAAGGATTACTATTAGGATTGAAAATGAAAAGTACTGAGAATGGAAAATGGAATTTAAGTGATTTAGTCAAAAATCCATCAAAGCAAGTNTTCGATAAAAAAATTAGAGANATTGAAAAAAAATCCACACAGTTCGAAAAGCAAAAAAAGATACTAAACTCATCCATNTCTGAATCAAAATTTCTTAAAATGCTACATCAGATAGAAGAGATAACTGAAAAATCTAGCCACATTGGTGGCTATGCATCACTCAAGTATTCAGAAGACACACAATCAGATGAGGCAACTGCACTTCTGACAAAAATATCACAGTTTGGATCAAGGATTGAAAATCAAATATTATTTTTTGATTTATGGTGGAAAAAACAAGTTGATGATAAAAATGCAAAAAGACTCATGAAAAATGCAGGAGAACTTTCAGATTATCTAAGATACAAGCGATTAATGTCAAAATATTCACTGACTGAGCCAGAAGAAAGAATCATCAATACGCTAGACGTTACTGGTATATCTGCACTAGTCAAACTATATGACAAGATTACAAATGCGTTTACCTATACAATTAAGATTAATGGTAAGAAAAAAACAATGGGGCGNGAGGAACTTACAACATATGTTCGAAGTAAAAACGCAAAGACCAGAGAATCAGCCTACAAGGCGTTACTAACAAAATATCAGAAAAACAAAGGTGTGGTAGGAGAGATTTATCAAAATATTGTTCTAAACTGGAAAAATGAAGGAATTGGAATGAGGAAATTTTCATCTCCAATATCAATTCAAAATGTTGGTAATGACATAGATGATAAGACAGTTGAATCATTGTTGCAAGTTTGCAAAAAAAATTCACCCGTATTTCAGAAATATTTTTCAAAAAAAGCAAAAATGGCTGGAATGAAAAAACTTAGACGATATGATTTATACGCACCAACAAAAAGTACGATGAAAGAAAAAAATTACTCNTATGANAATGCAGTAAAACTTGTTCTTGACTCACTTGCTAAATTTAGTCCAAAGATCTCTGAATTTGCCTCACATGTATTCAATGAAAACCATGTTGATCATTCCATTAGACCTGGTAAACGTGACGGTGCGTTCTGTAGTACCCCATTACCATACATAACTCCGTTTGTTCTCATTAACTATACTGGAAAATCCCGAGATGTCTTCACACTGGCACATGANATTGGACACGCAGTACACAGTATTGCAGCATCAGACAAATCTATTCTAGTATCTGATGCATCATTACCACTTGCAGAAACTGCATCCACATACTCTGAACTCTTGNTATATGATAATATTTCTGACTCGATTAATGACTATGAAAAAAAATCAATGNTAGCTGAAAAAATTGATGANTTTTATGCAACAATTTGCCGACAGTCGTTTTTCACAATATTCGAAATGGATGCACATAAACAAATTGCAAATTCTACAACTGTCGATGAGCTATCAAATACATACCTTGAAAATCTCAAGACTCAATTTGGAAATTCAATTGATATNTCAGATGACTTTGGGGTAGAATGGAGTTACATTCCTCATTTTTACCANAGCCCATTTTACTGCTATTCATATGCATTTGGAAATCTCCTTTCTCTATCTCTATTCCAAACTTACAAAAAAGAAGGTGATAGTTTTGCCTCTACATATATTGACATTCTTGCTGCAGGNGGTTCCAANAAGCCTGAATTGTTACTNAAAGAACATGGATTTGATATCAGTAAGACAAAGTTNTGGCAGGATGGATTTGACTANATCAAAAATCAAGTAAATACACTTTCTAAATTATAGATAATAAAATGGGGCTGACAGTCAGAGCCATCCGACTGCCAGCTTGTTCCCCAACGGTTTGAATCGATGTCAATTTTTGGTAATATAATTTGGATTTAAACGTTGATTATGTCATAGNAAAATTAATAATCCAAATTTTTTGTTCAGAGATGTGTACAAATTACTTTTCCTTTTTATGATTATGACATTTACAGTTATTCTAGTACCACAAGCATTTGCACAAGAATTCACAAAATCCACATTTTTTGAAAATNTTGTGGTTGTATATGACTTGGAACTGTACAAAGAAAGTGGTAACTTTTTAGTGAAAAAAGCATCTGGTGATGTAGAAGTAGTAATAGGTCTACAAAGTACGAGTACTGATGATTTTAATTTCTCAGANGAGTTAATTGAAAAAATTCAATCTGAGAATATAGTTCAGTCTATCGTATTTACAAACATGGAAGAAATTGACCATGATGGCTATCCGGTTGGATGTGTTCCAGGGGTGAAAGGAGATGAACAATGTATAATGATTAATCTTGATTTTGCTGAAATTAAGAAATTCTTTACTGATGAGGATAGAGAGCAANTAGATGGAANAATAAATAGAGTTCATACTGAGACACAGNGAATTGNTNANTCNTTNATTGAACAAGTAAATGAGGAATTGGGAATTAATGCAAAATTNCATTCCGTGTTTATTCAGNCAGAAATGACTGANTATAGTGAAGAGGGNGATGAAGAAGCACAACAACTAGTTTCAGCGGTNTACACTTCTCCAAAACAAACTTCTTATGATTTAATTAATAATTTTTCAAAATTAGTTCTATCTGATAAGATAACTACGGGTGGTGGGTTTTACGATATAGCAAAAGAATTTTCAAAAGATGAAACACGCGACCTGATACTATATTCAGGCGAAATTACTGGAAAAACTATCACACCGTCAACTGTTTCACTGACAATATTTCCAACCGATGACGGTGCACGGTATCTACTTAACGTCTCAGTAGTTTATCGTAATGTTGCAAATAATATAGCAGAAATTTATCCTCTTGAATATCTAAACATCACTGAATTACAACGTTCTACATATTTTGATGATAAGTTTGTCCCATTAGATTCACTTTTAGATTTGATTATAGTTACTCCAGAAAATCAACCAATTATGATTGGTTCAGCAAATGCAAATATTATTGAAAAAATTTCAACTGTCTCTGATATAAGAAACAAAGGCTGGTTCTTTGATTCACCGTACGGAAGTTTTATTGCTGGAAAGTTTCTTTTTGGTGAAACTAGCCTGGTTACAAATGATGAATTAAAACTAGAAATTATACCATGGGATGGAAATACCCAAGTAGAAATTCAATCTAGTGTATTACTTGAAGATGTGATTGAAAGTGAGATGGAGGAAGAGGTAGAAGAGAATCAATCACAATATGTCATTTTAGCAGTAATTATTGTAGTAGCTGTAGCAGCTGCAATTTATTATATGAAGGGATACAAGCGTTAAAGAATTAATACTGCAGCCGCAAACACGGTGGTCCATTTACCATTCTTTTCACCTTTTGCAGTCTGTGTCATATTCTGTGTCTTGTAAATTTTACCAGAAATATTCCACTGCTGCCTTTTCTCATCCCAGCTTTTTTCAGGATCAAAGTCAATTCCCAAAGATGATGCAAGCATTTGTGCTGCAATATCTTCTGCATAATCACCTGCAACCTTTTCATTTTGACCAAATGCCTCATACTCAGATAGATAACCGTATTTACTACGATCCTTTGGCTGTGCAATTCCAACCGAGGCCGAAATTAATCTATGTGGTTCGTTTGTCTGATTTTTAGAATAAATTGTAAACAAAATCTGTCCGGGTTTTATCAATTTCAAACCTTCCTTTCTTGGGACAATCTTTGCTTTTGGTGGAAATATACTTGAGATAAGTACAATATTTGTGCCCTCAATTCCAGCATCTCTCAATGCATACTCAAAGCTTGTAAGTTTGTCTTCATGAACTCCAATTCCTTTTGTAAGAAATAATTTCTTTGCAACTAAATCAAGCATTGCAAGGAATTTCTATATCAACAATTTATAGTTTATAATTTGATTCTAAAGATGCTTTAATGACTCAACGATTTGCATTCCATGATTTTTTGCATCAATTTCTCGGAAAATACTTCTAACAATTCCTTTTTTGTCAATTACAAAAGTGGAACGTTTTGCCAATCCGACCATATTTAGACCTGCATATTTCTTACACACAGTTTTGTCCGTATCGCTAAGATGGGTATAAGGAATTTTGTATTCATCAACAAATTTTGCCTGTGATTCTATACTATCAATTGAAATTGCAAAAATCACTCCATCTTCAGATTCAATCTGAGAAAAAACAGAGATAACACTTTCTGCCATCTCAAAGACTTTTTTTGATGGGCATGCAAAAAGATGATTCTTCGGATAAAAACATAATACAACATTTTTCTTATCTTTGTATGACTCTAAGATTATTTTAGACCCATCGTGTCCACTAAGCTCAAAATTTTCTGCAATGTCACCTTGCTGAATTGTCATAATTGTAATTGTCGAATAGCTTATTTAACGAATACCCTCGAACTTTTCCATGGATACATCTTTTTTTAATTCAGACATGTTTGTAATAGGGTACTACGTACTTACTGTTGGTAGCAGTCTACTTTTAATCAAAGAAACAAAAAAGAGAATATTCAATCTAAAAAATGGATTAAAGTCAATAAAATATGCACCAATTCCATTTGGAATTTTGGTATTTTACATCTTAGTTATTTTTCCTTACATTGATGAAATACCAATACTAAATTGGAGTTGGTTAGGCTACAACATTGCATTTGGTCCATTTGCAGATGATGGTTTCTGGGGGATAGTGCCATTAATACCACTACTCCTTTACATGTTCCTTCACATTAACTACTTTGAGGAACGCTTTTTTAGAAAATCAAAAAAAATGGTAATTGTCTGGGCATTAATTCACATTGCAATGGGAATAAAGATTCACATGGCACTAATTCTCATACCAGTCGGTTTTGTCTTCAAGTATGTATATGACAAAAAAGGAGTAGACAATTCTTATGCAATGCACTTTGCAACAAATATCTTAGTAGTGTGTACCCTATTTCTTTCGTTTGTACTTTGAGTCCTTTCTTGGATCTACACTTCGTACCTGTGTCAAAAATAGATACGCAAACAATGCTCCAAGTCCCACATTAATAACACCGAGAACTGTTATCATGAAATAATTCAAAGACGCCTGAAACTGACCTAACCATAAACCAAAAACTATACCCCATAAACCAATTCCAAAACAGACTGCCATGAGGATTTTTAACTTCTTTGGTGCAATGTACTTAAGTTTCATTAATCGTTTCAGATTTTTGAAGTTATTAAATTATGACTATCTTAACATTTTAAACCGACTATATTTTAAACAAATTTAGTGCCAATGTAGCTCAGCCTGGTTAGAGCAATTGATTTGTAATCAATAGGTCGAGAGTTCAAATCTCTCTATTGGCT
>PAAH01000035.1 GCA_002698885.1 Nitrososphaerota archaeon
TGAAGCAACTTCTGGTTTTCTATACATGGTTGCAGTATTTGGTACTACAGGCGTTCAAACTAAGATTCATCAATATACTATTGATGCACTAAAATCAACAAAACGAATAGTAAAAGGAGTTCCCGTAGGTGTTGGATTTGGAATATCAACTGAAAAAGATGTAAAAAAATATGTATCTGTTGGTGCAGATGCAGTAATTGTTGGTAGTGCGAATATCAAAATCATGGAAAACACGCCTAAATCAAAATTAGAAGATAAAATTTTCTTATTTACAAAGAAATTGAAAATGCAGACTAAATAAAACGAATAGAATAAAAATAGGATTATTCTTTCAATTATGTGCAGACAAAGTTTATTTTTGTTACTGGCGGAGTAATGTCCGGTCTTGGAAAAGGAGTAGTTTCATCTTCAATATCTAAATTATTACAACTTTCAAATCAAAAAGTTTCATGTGTAAAAATCGATCCATATCTAAATTATGACGCTGGCACTATGAACCCAATTGCACATGGTGAAGTGTTTGTTACAGAAGACGGTGGAGAATGTGACATGGATATGGGAAATTACGAAAGATTCCTCAATCAAGATATACCAAAATCTCATAACATTACAACAGCACAAATCTATTCTAGTGTTATTGACGCTGAAAGAAAAGGTGAATATCTTGGAGCATGTGTACAGATTATTCCTCATGTTACAGATGAGATAAAAAATAGAATTAGAAAAATTGCTGAAGAAGAGCAACTTGACATTTTGATAGTTGAGTGTGGTGGAACAGTTGGTGATATTGAAAGCCTACCATTCTTAGAAGCATTAAGGCAGATAAAAGTTGAAGANGGTTCTGAAAATGTTATTTTTGTTCATGTNACATTAGCACCATCTCTTGATGTTGTTGGNGAACAAAAAACAAAACCAACCCAACANAGTGTTCAGGAATTAAGAAGAATTGGAATTCANCCAGATGTTCTATGTGTTAGATGTACAACACAATTACAAGAAAAAACAAGAAAGAAAATTTCAATGTTTACTAATGTTACAGAAAAAGATGTANTATCATGCCATGATGTTAAATCAATCTTTATGGTACCACAAATTTTGTTTGAGCAAGGATTAGTAGATTTAATTTTNAANAAATTTGCTAAAGTTGGCTATGTTAATGCATCAGANAATTGGGATGAATGGAATCGCATTGTTAATTCAATGGAATCTGATGGTGACACGATAAATATTGCAATGGTTGGAAAATATGTTACACTTGCAGATAGTTATGTTAGTGTTAATCATGCATTAAAACACGCAGGTGCATCAATAAATCGACCTGTAAAAATAGATTGGATTGATTCTGAAACTCTCAATGGTAATATTGAAACACTAAGAAAATATAACGGAATATTAGTTCCAGGTGGATTTGGAACCCGTGGTTCNGAGGGAATAATTGAGACTGCAAATTTTGCTAGGGAGAATAATATACCATATTTAGGAATATGTTTTGGATTCCAATTAGCCGCAGTTTCATTTGCAAGGAATGTTTGTAATCTAACCGATGCAAATTCTACCGAAATAGAAAACGAGACTAAAAATCCAATTATAGATTTACTTCCAGAGCAAGACGATGTAACAAATTTAGGTGGTTCTTTAAGATTGGGTGCAAATAAAATAAACATTCAAGAAAATTCCATGGCATATGAAATTTATAATTCTAATACGGTTTCAAAAAGACACAGGCATAGATATGAATTTAATAAAAAATATCTAGAATCATTTAACAAAAATGGTATGATTTTTTCAGGTGAAAGTGATGATGGTCGCAGAATGGAAATGCTAGAGATCCCATCTCATAAATTTTTCCTTGGTGTTCAATTTCATCCAGAATTTAATAGTAGACCTGGATTCCCAGAGCAATCATTTAAAGCATTTATTTCTGCTGCTGGAATGAACTAATCNNATTCCATNTTTTGATGTTTNTCCTTTAGTTCTTTCTGACGTTTAGCAAGATCTTTTGCATTATCATGTTCTTTATCTAATTCCTCAAAAAATTTATTCGAAAATCCTTCTTTATCTATTGAACGTGCTTTTTTTGACAATTATTCTTTGTCCTGTTCAGGTATAATAGAAATTGTAGTAGTAGTAGTAACATTAGTAATAGTTCTAATTTTTTTTGTTATAGTTTGCTCGATAAGTGCAACATTTTCTGCCTCAATTTTTACTAATATATCATAATATCCAAATGTTCCTTTGGCTTCTTTGACTAAATCAATTGCTAATAATTCCTTTAGAACTTCCATTTCATGGGCCATCTTACATTGAACTAAGATATATGCAATTTCCATTTAATCACCTTTCATTTCTTTCCTTGATTTGAAAGTTGGTGTAATGCCTAATGGTTCATAATTTCCTGATGAACAAGTAAAACACATTGAATCAATTGGAATTCCTACAGCATTAGCAAGATTCTCTGCATCATTATATGCAAGAAAATCAGCACCAATATCATTTCGAACTTTTTCAATCATTTCTTGTTCTGAATATTCTTTACCATCAGCAAATGTTGCTAATTCTTCTTGTGATGGAAAATCTATTCCTGCATAACATGGATATTTAATTGGTGGATATGTGATCATCATGCTGATTTTTTTTGCACCTGAACGACGTAATGCTTTGATAATTGCCTTAGAACTTGTACCTCTAACAAGACTATCATCAATTACCACAACATGTTTACCATCTATTACTTCAGGTATAGGAATAATCCATCGATTAATTTCAACACGATCACTCTGATGTGGTTCAATAAAACTTCTCAATGGTCCTTTCTTACTATAACGATCCTTTAACAATCCCTCATCAAATTGAATTCCAAGTTCTTGTGCATAACCTAATGCTGCAGGTCTTGCAGAATCTGGAACAGGAATCACAATGTCCGCATCCTGTAATGGATATTTTTTTGCAAGGAATTGACCAATTCGTTTTCTTGCCAAGTAGATGTTAGTTCCTTCCATTTTGCTAGAAGGTTGAGCAAAATAAGTAAATTCAAATGAACAATGAGCACGTTGTTTATCTTCGGAAAACATTTCTGTTTCTAATCCATCGTTACTCAATTTGATTAATTCTCCTGGACTTACATCTCGAACTAATTTTGCACCAATAGCTGAAAGTGCAGAAGATTCAGATGCAACTATGTGAAGTGATTGACTTTCTTTATGACCTAAAACCATTGGTCTGAATCCTTTTGGATCACGTGCTGCATAAACTGCATCCGCATCTGATAGAAATGTAAAGCAATAAGAGCCGACCATCTCATTCTTTAATATTGATAATGCGCTTCCAAGTTTACCATTTTCACTAATTAATGATACTAATCTTTGAGCAGCAACTAGTGTATCACTCGCATTTTGTGGTGTAAACGTACAACCACCTACAAGATTAGATAGTTCCTCAACATTAGCAATTGTTCCATTATGAGCAATACAGAGATCTTTTACTTTTAATGGCTGTGCATTTTCAAGTTCACTTTTACCTACAGTAGAATATCTAACATGGCCAATTGCAGAATGTGATGCATATTCATCTGTGATTTTTTTAAATTCATTAGAGGACGAAGAGACTAAACCAATTTTTTTTAGTGGTGCCTTATTTGGGATAGCTATTCCCCATGCTTCTTGACCACGATGTTGTAATGCACGTAGTGAATCAATTATCATTGGAATTACATTAACATCTTCATTGGAAAAAATACCAACAACACCGCAATTCTCTTTAACCATTTTGAATAATTCTCTCCAATGAATTTAGATAAAGATTTTCTGCTTTATCAACTCTTAGTTTCAAAATTGGTTTTGTTGTAGAAGTAAAGATAATCTGATCGCCAGAAAATATTCCAATTTGTGAGAATGAGCATTTATTTTTTGATAATAATTCTTTGATAGATCTGATATTTTTTTTCTTCACTACCAAAATATACCTTGAATGGCTTTCGGAGAATAATGATCCTTCAAAAGACATGCCAGATACATTTTTTAAATTTACGTTACAACCAACATTCCCAAATATACATAACTCAGATAATGCAACTGCAAGACCACCCTTTGAACAATCATGTACATTTTTTACTAATTTCTTCGAGATTAAGGAAAGCACAGATGTCATATTTTTCTTTGATGTAGGAATATCAACTTTAGGTACAATTCCGCCAATAAAATTATGGACGTATTCATAATATTCAGAACCACCAAGTTCATCTTTTGTTTCTCCCAATAATATAATTACATCATTTTCTATAGGTGGTGATGGTAATAATGGAGATTTTTCAATTAATCCCAAAACACCGATTAAAGGAGTTGGTTTGATTGGACCTTCGCTAGTTTCATTATAGAAACTTACTTTTCCACCAACACATGGAATCTTCATTGACTTTGCATATTCGGTTATTCCTTCAATTGATTCCATAAACGTCCAAAAAATTTCAGGATCTTCTGGATTACCAAATTGAAGATGATCAACCATTCCTATTGGNTTTGCGCCAGTACAGACNACATTTCTACATGCTTCCTCAAAACAGCCTATTGCACCNTGTCTAGGATCAAGATAGCAATGTTTTGGATTACCATCAATTTTTACAGATAATGATTTACCATTATCTAAGCGTAAAACAGAACTATCAAATCCAGGTTTTACCACAGTACGAATNCCAACTTCATGATCATATTGACGAAACACCCAATGTTTACTTGCAATATTTGGAGAAGAGAGTAATTGCGCTAAAACATTAGAAAATGATTTTTTTATTTTTTTCTTTGGTGATGAGGTGATGTTGGATAGATATTTTGGTATTGATTTTTGCCTATCAATTAATGGACCCCGTGCAACAAAATCTGCAGGTAGTAATGCAAGTGTTTTTTTGCCTTTTTTTACATGCATCATTTTGTCTTTTTTTACCTTACCAATCATAGAACATTGAATTCTAAATTTTTTACAGATTTTATTTATTTTTGGGAATTTCTTTGGACTTGTTATAACAAGCATTCTCTCTTGTGATTCAGATATCATTATCTCATCTGGTGATAAGTCTAATTCACGAAGATGAACATTTTCTACATCTAACTCTATTCCAATACCCAAACTTTCTGCAGTTTCAGATATTGCACATGAAAGACCACCGCCGCCCAAGTCTTTCATTGCATTAATACATTTTTTATCACGTGCTTCTAAAATGGCCTCTATGATTAATTTTTCAATAAATGGATCTGGGATTTGAACTGCTGAACGATCTTCTCCTTCTAAAGCATCGGATGCAAATTGTGAACCACCAACACCATCACGCCCNGTAGAACCACCTATCAATAAGACAAAATCTCCAGCANTTGCATGATTTTTTATAAGTTTAGATTTTTTCCCAAATCCAACTGATGCNACATCAACTAATGCATAATTTTTGTAACATGAATCAAATTCAACTTCTCCTCCAATTGTAGGAATTCCAAGACAATTTCCATAATCTGCAATTCCTGCAACTGCATTTTTGAATAACCATCTTGCATGAACGTCATCTTCTATATTGCCAAATCTTAATCCATCAAATAATGCAATTGGTCTTGTTCCTGCAGATAAAATATCACGAATGACACCACCTACACCAGTTGCCGCACCACCAAATGGTTCTACTGCAGAAGGATGATTATGACTCTCAATATGCACAGTTACAACGTAACCACCGCCAACATCTAAAACACCAGAATCATATCCTTTTTCAACAATGACATTTGGACCAGTAGTTGGAAGCATCCTCAAATGTTTCTTTGATGACTTGTANGAGCAATGTTCAGACCACTCAGCTGCTAANACTTGTAACTCTGTTTTAGTTAAATCACGTTTGATGTTTTGTTTTATATGTAATTTCTCGTGTTCTTGAAAACTCAATTTTTTACACCCATTGTTTCAATCAATGATTCAAAGATTAATGATGAAGGCTTGTGGTCAATTTGGTTTATTTCTTTTTCAGCTGCTCTTTCAGGATGAGGCATCATTCCTACAACGTTTCCATCATTATTACACACTCCAGCAATTTGGGATACAGAGCCATTGACCTTATTTTCATATGAAAAGACAATCTGGTTATTCTTTTTTAATTGATTCAAGGTTTCTTTGTCTGCATAATATCTTCCCTCACCATTTGCGATAGGTATTGGAATTTTTTGATTTAGTTTAAGTTTATTTGTAAATGGTGTTTTATTATTTTTTACAATTAGATTAGTCCACTCGCACATAAAATTCAGAGATTCATTTTTGAGTAAGACTCCTGGAAGTANTCCCGATTCAACTAAAATTTGAAATCCGTTGCAAACACCTAAAATTGGAATTCCATGCTCTGCCATTTTTTTTACATCAGAGATAATTGGACTGTTTGCTGCAATTACACCTGCACGTAATCTATCTCCATATGAAAAACCTCCAGGTAAAACTATTGCATCTATATTTTTTGGTAAACTTTTCTCATGCCAGAAAAACTCTGCCTTTAGATTAAACACATCAGTTAACACATGATACATATCACGATCACAGTTACTGCCAGGAAAAACAATAACCCCGACTTTCACAATTTATCTTGTAAATAGAGGTATAAAATTGCTCAGATGACATCTTTTTATTTTAGAAATATGCTAACATGATTATGGGACAAATTCGAGATATAATGGAGAAAAATGTCATAACGATTGAAAAAGACAAAACTGCACAAGATGCAGCTAAGATAATTGCTGAGAAAGACATTAGTTTTCTTGTAGTCATGAATGATGGGCTTCCAGAAGGGGTACTAAGTGAAAGTGATTTTGTTCGTAAAATTGCAGTGGAGGGNAAAAAATCAGNTGATGTANCAATTTCAGAAATAATGTCATACAAATTTCGTTCAGTTGGACCTGCTACCACAATTGAAGATGCAATACAAAAAATGCTAAATAACAATATCCGTAGATTACTAATTCTAGAAAATGACAAACTAGTTGGTGTGATAACTCAAACAGATCTTGCAAGTTATCTAAGGGACCAACTTTTAGTTGATGGTACAATTAAGAGCATTAAGAACGA
This sequence comes from Nitrososphaerota archaeon, assembly GCA_002698885.1. Taxonomy (GTDB): domain Archaea; phylum Thermoproteota; class Nitrososphaeria; order Nitrososphaerales; family Nitrosopumilaceae; genus Nitrosopelagicus. Next base: position 7,081 of record PAAH01000035.1, read on the forward strand.
TTAATCTTTTACCACAGTCGCAGTTACCTTGCTTACAAGTGGATTGTAAATCCGCATCTCATCACANATCTTTACAACTTTATCTTTTGCTATTTTNTCATTTTTTTCACTAATTGAAAANTTTAAGATTGTTCCAGAGCGGATTTTTTTTATAGTTCTATTTTTTCCTTTCAAAACAAGATCATTTAGTATTGTTTCACCTTCCGGATCACTAATTCCAGGTTTATTTTCAATTATAATACTAACAACATAATCTGCCATCAATTTTGATTAAAACTAGTATTATTAGAATTATACTTAATTCAACTATAGAATTGATTTTATAACGGTGGTATAGATTCAATGTAATGAGTAGATTCAGATATTGGAAATTAACATATGAAGAAGTTGAAAAANTAACCTATAATCCAGAGAATATTCTAAATTGGGATATAAAATGCAGNAGAGGTAAAGATGAAGATGCANAATTTTTTGGAGTGTTTTTGTATAGAAATGGAACCCCANATGACTATGAAACNAAAAAAGGTTTNGTATACTACTACAATAATATAGATAGAANNGAGTTACCANCAATTACACAATTTCTTAAGAAGCGATATGGTGGAGANGTNAAAGAAAAAGGCGAAAGAATATTTCTTGAAGGTTCAAAANAGATCTTTGCNAGTGATGATATTTCTAAACTAGCTAAGGAATTAGAAGAATCACTCAACGTTACCGCTGTCATTACAATGGAAATTCATGAGACAACGACAGAGCAACTAAAAGAATGGGGTTTTCCAGAAGCAAAATTATTACCTATACCAACATGAAACATTTTTCTAGAGTTATTCAATAGGATTTATAGATGTCAGAACTCAGTCAACTTAATTCACATCTAGAAGAATTAAGACGTAGAATTATCAAAATTGTAATTGCCATAGGAGGTATTACAATATTTCTACTTACGTTTCATGCAGTGCCATTTGAAATTCTTGGTCTTACTCTATACTATCCATATCCAGAACCATTGAATAACATTGCAGCACAAATAACAAATGTCATGAGAGCAGAACTTGTTCCTGATAAAGTTCAATTAATACAAACTGCACCAGGTCAAGCATTTTTCTCACAAGTTTACATTGCTGCACTTGTTGGAATTGTTGCAAGTGTTCCATTAATAATAAGAGAATTTACTGCATTTCTAAAACCTGCACTAAAGGAAGCTGAAATCAAAGTTGGTCGAACAATAACAATTCCTTCAATAGCATTATTTGTTTCTGGATGTGTTTTTGCATATACATTAGTAATTCCATACATTCTAGATTTTCTATACAAATATGGTGAATCTGCAGGGCTAGTAACATTTCTAAATATTATGGACTTTGTTAGTTTCATTTTACAATTTTTATTAGCATTTGGAATTTCATTTCAATTACCATTAATCATGTTTGCAATTAGTCAATCAGGAATAACTGATTCAAAATTCTGGAGAAAGAATATTAGATATGCAATTGTTGCTATTGTTATTTTTGGTGCAATCATCACACCGGATGGAAGTGGAGTAACAATGTGGTTTATTGCTGGACCAATGATAGGATTATACCTAGCAGGCATGCTCATAGTAGAGCGTAAAGAACGACAGACCATCAAGACTTAAATTTGAAAAAGGAAGTTTAGAAATAAATGTTAACGAATTTGGCAAATTTCATTGCAGGGCAAGAATGGATTTTCATAATAATAATTGCAGCAGTTTTCATTTTTGGTGCAAAAAAAATTCCTGAGTTAGCTAAAACGTTTGGTAAAGCTAAAGGTGAATACAAAAAGGGTGAAATAGAAGCCGATGAAGAATTGAAAAAATTCAAGGATGCTAAAGAATAGTTAATTTTCTATGACATCAACAAATTTTTGATATAAATTTTCTAATTCACTACTGTAGTTCTGTTTCTTGAAAGTATTTTTCAATCCTTTTGGAGTCTTTATTTCTGCATCCACGATGATCTTAGTTTGTGGATTTAATTTGTCGTTAACATTTAATGGAATGATTGATTCGGTTATGAAACTACCTTTAATGTCTCCGCCGACAACTCTCATTTGATGTTTATTTGGTGGTTCAGAGAAATGTTTAGCCATTATAACAAACTCGTTTCCCAACAAATGAAGATGTTGAGCAACTAACGAACTTTCATTTCTTATCGATTTGACAGAGATCGATGAGTAAAATTCCGGTAATAATTTCTCAAAATTTTCAAAATCTGTTAAAATTTTAAATGTTTTTGTTATATCTGAATTGATTATTTTTTCAAAAGAAATTTTAGACATAAAATTATTAAAATATTCTAATCTAAATTTTTTTGCTTATTGAGTGCCCCATCTTGTGAATAAATCATGGTCAATATCAAACTGATCTAAACACTTTCCTACAATATGATCAACCATTGCATCAATAGATGTAGGATTTGTATAAAATTCAGTGACTGGTGGCATTATCACAACTCCTAACTGTGCAAGTTTGAGCATATTCTCAAGATTAATGGCAGTCAATGGAGTTTCTCTAGCAACCAAAATTAATTTTCTTGATTCTTTCAATGTTACACCTGCTGCTCTTGCAACTAAAGTTTCATCATATCCATTAGCTATACTAGATAAGGACTTCATACTACATGGAATTACAATCATTCCATCAGTTTTATGGGTACCACTTGATATACTTGCAGCCATGTTTTTTTCATCTGATATACTTGTAGCAAGTGATTTTACATGATCAACGCTATGCTTTGTCTCCATTGAAATACATTTTTCAGCCCATTCTGACATAATTAGATGAGTTTCAATTCCTGCATCTTTCAGCACCTCTAACATTCGAATTCCATAAATCACACCTGTACTTCCAGTAATAGCAATTATCAATCTCATGTAACATTTGAATCAGATTTTACAATATATTAAAGAAGATATTATACTACGCCTGAAAATCATCTAATTTCTCATTGTTTTGCTTTTCTTTTCTTTTATCTAGCCAAATTTTTACTGCACCGGCAGTCATTCCTGAAAATAAAATAATACCAACTAAAACCATTTCTGTATTCATATATTATTTACTATACACTTAACGTAAAAATTATACTCTATGTGTAAATGAATCTCAATCATTTAAAATATGGTGTTAGTTTTAACAGAATATGATTAAAAGATCTGATATGCAAAAAATTGTAAATAATTATTCAGATCTTCGTATAGGGGTACTAGGTAGTCATTCAGCACTAGAAGTAATGGATGGTGCAAAAGATGAAAATCTCAATACTGTTGTATTCTGCCAAAAAGGTAGAGAGGTTCCTTATCAACGCTTTGGAAGAATTGCTGATGAAATAATGATTTTAAAAAAATTCAAAGATATTGCGTCTGCACCAAACCAAAAAAAACTTAGAGATACAGGTACAATAATTGTGCCACATCGTTCATTAACTGCATATCTAGGATATGATATATTAGAAAATAAACTAAAAATTCCGATTTTTGGTAATAGGGCACTATTTCAAGCAGAGGAACGATATAATAAAAAAAATCAATACTACTTGCTTAAGAAAGCTGGAATAAAATATCCAAAAATATTCAAAGATCCAAAAAGCATTAACAAACCAGCAATTGTCAAAGTTCAAGAAAAAAATAGGAAGCTAGAACGTGCATTTTTTACAGTTTCATCATATTCTGACTATAAGAAAAAATCTGAAGAAAAAATAAAGAATGGGGTCATATCAAGAAAAGATTTGAATGAGTCCAGTATTGAAGAATTAGCCATTGGGACATATCTGAATTTTAATTATTTCTATACTCCAATCTCTGAAAATGTAGATTTTATTGGAATTGAACGTCGCCTTCAAACTAATATCCATGATTACAATGCACTTCCTGCAAAACAACAACTTGAGATGAATGTTGAACTACAGAATATTGAAGTTGGACATACACCGGCCAGTATTCGTGAATCTCTATTAGATAAAGTAATTAAAATGGGCGACAAATTTGTCAAGGCAGTAAAGAAGGAGTATTCACCTGGAATAATTGGGCCATTTTCACTTCAGAGTGTAATTACTAAGGATCTTGAACTAATTGTTTATGATGTATCATTACGAGTTCCAGGAAATCCTATTGTAGCTACAACAAGCCCATACACAAAATATCAGTATGGTAAAACATTTGGAATTGGAAGACGAATTGCTATGGAAATCAACAAAGCAATTGAAGATGACAGATTAAGTGAAATTATTACTTAGAAAAACTTTCTATAGGATCCTGTAATAGTGTTTTTCTCACCAAGATAGGAATGTTATAGTATACTGATAATGCCACTGCATCCGAAGCTCTATAATTTCTTAATACCATATCTTTTTTTCCAGTAAGATACAAATTTGCACGTAATGCATCTCCACTATCATAAATTTTTACTTTTACAAGAACCCGTTCATTTTGTTCACAGATATCTTCTAACATTTTGTAAATAGTAGGAACTGTATCATGATCACCATCCATAAAACTTGCAATATGACGTGAGACTTCCCCAGAAAATGCACGCATATGAAATTCTTTGTTCTCATCAGATTTGAAAACAATCAGACCTTCATTTCCATATGGATCAACAAATCCAAGATTTGCAATCTTCACTACCTCATAATCCAAATCTTGATCTTGATTAATTTTCAACTTAATCCATTACATAATCAATTTCTTAAAAATATATTGAACAACCAAATTGATCCAATATGAAATTACAGGCTACATCAGGTAGTCAAAATGATAAACGGTTGATTCTATTAGGTATTTTCTCAATTGCAATTTTATTTTTGATATATTCCAGATTTGAAAATCCAGGGATTACACCTGACGCAATAAGTTCAATTGAAAGATTAAGTGCTATGTTTTACCTTCTACTTGCAATATCTTTTGGTGTGATTGGAATTGGATTAAGAAAATATCAAAAAAGAGTTGCTGCAACAGGAAATCAAACTGCAATATCTATGATTTGTAATTCAACTATTAGTAAAAGTGCTGCCAGAACATTTATCATTACATTTGTAATATATGGATTCTTCTTTTCAATGACTTCAGGAATTCTAGTTTATCAGCCAGAAGTAATTTTTTCATATCATTATGGTGCTGAAGTTCCATCAGCGCATATTACACCATGTTGTGGACCAATAGGTTACATGCCCAAATTTGTTGCGTATCTAACAGAACATGTTGGAATACAAATTATCCCAATAAATCTAGTTCTACAAGTTACAGTGTCATATCTTGTAGCAACAAATACTGCACTAGCAGTAAACGCTATATCTATAACAAAAAAAACAGGTGGCCTTGGAAGTATAGGTGCAACTACTGGATTATTTATTGCATGTCCTACATGTGTAGGTTCATTTCTTTCATTATTTGTAGGTGCAACTAGTGTAGTTGCATTCACAGTAGCTGTAACAGAACTTCAAACACTGTTTATTGCAATCACAATACCAATATTGATTTTAACACCTTTCATAATATCTCGAAAAATATTAAAAGTACAAGATCAAAATTAGTTAGTTTTTGGTACTATCTGTGGATTTTCATAATTACCTATATCAAATCCATCACGACGTAAATATTTGAGAACCAATTTGTAAACTAATTCATCATGATTTACTTCAATTAATAATTCAGACCACATGAATTTTCCTTTTTGTTTAATCTTAGGTTTTAATTTATCATTAATTGACTCTGCTATTTTTTTACAGTCATCATATGAATTACCATTAAGATATGATGTTCCTCTACCTGCACAAACCTTCATAAAATTATTTAAGAAATCTCAAATAAAAGAGTTAAGTTACTCACTATTTTTTGAATTTTCTATATATGAGGAATCCAATAACACCTAGTAATCCTATTAAAATCAGAATTGCACTAATTGCTGATAAATAATCATTAAGAAATAATTTCGTCTCAAACCATGCATAAGGTAAAATTGTAAAAAAATCATACGCCGAAAAATCTTCAATTGTTCCTACAGCCAATGCATATTTTCCAGGAGTAGAATTTTCATCAAAAACGGCTAAATAATAGGTTCCATCAACAGGAAAATCAAAATTAATTTCTTGGCGCTCCCAATATGTCACTTGTCCAAATGGCTCATAAAATTCCTTAGAAGGAATAATTCCATCATAGTCAAAAACATATGCATCATAACCTTGTGGTAAAGAAAAATCAAAACTTGTTCTTGGTTTTAAGATTTTGAATTCTTCAATTAAATCCAAGTGAGATTCAACGCCGATAAATGCAATAGATGGTGTAAATTCTATAAGATTTTCAAGTTTGGGAATTACAATACTTGCATAAAGTGGATCCCCCTGTTTTCCATAAAAAGAGTAATACCGAATATCACCATTAATTTCTTCATACATTGCCCAAGAGATACTAGGATCAGGAATTTCTAATGAGCTGTCAATTGAAATATTTGAACCATCTGTAGGAATTAGTTTATGCGCATATGCTGTTGATGGTGTTAGCATCACTATTCCTATGGCAGTAATTAAAAATAGATTTTTTGTTCTATTCATATGATGATTACAAGTTTCGAGAATTTAATGGACACGAGTCTAAGTATCTAGTGCTAACTAAGATGTAGTAATTTTTTGTGTTATATATTCAAGAAAATGAACAATTTCATGCAGGAGCCAAAACCACCATTAAAATTCAAAATTAAAATTAATAGTCAGCGAGAAAATAATCTATATGGCAAGGCAATATTTCATGATAATACCTACAAACTGGTTGTCAAACCAACAGAAGATAATGATAATATAAAAATTCCATTCAAAATACTGGGAATCATGAATGAACCTCATTTAGTTAGATTGTCTGGGATTACAGGTGCATACACCGAATTTAGGTTAGAGGTTCACGAATCACCAAAAAATATTGAAATTTACTCATCCTCTATCATAGATGATGTAAAAACAAGTAAAAAAAAATATGACACAGTAGAAATTTTTGTTAATTAATCAAGACCAACACAATAATGTAGATTTATCTGATTGACCGAAAAAAAAACCAACGCTGATCCTATCTAACACACCATTAATTTTTGATATGGTATGATAATGAATTGGATTTATGATAACTATATCTCCAACATTTGGTTTAATTTTTATGAATTTACTATCATTTACAACATCATCTGAATAGCCAAATTCAGGAAACCGAAATTGTTCATCACTCTTTTTCCATGATTTTTGATATAAAATTAGTTCACCGCCTGACTGAGCAGTCTGTAAATGTAAAACAGCAGATAATTGATTTCGTAGTTTTGAAACCGTATAATTATTTGCCTCAAAACTAGCATTATCTCTGTGAATAGGAAATGATTCATCACAATTATGAATCCTAAAAATACCATTTGAGTATATTTTGCCATTTTCTTTAGCTGGTATAATTTTTTTAGTGAATATTGCTGAGAGTAAATCTCGCATTATGTATCGTGGATCTTCAATATCAGAAAAGACCTGTCTTAGCTGATTATCCATTTGCTTTGTTTTTTCAAAATATTGCGTTTTGAAGTTAATGTATGAATTTAATGACTCACCGACATATCTCGAATTTGGAGAGAAATTAGTCATGTTATGAAACTCTGTAATTTTTTTAGAAACTTCCTTACAAGTTATTTCTGATAATGCATTTTCGAGAATTATTGCAGGTATTACACCAGTCACAAGATTATCTAAATCTGGACATTTTTGGTGTTTCTTAATGTAAACTGATTTCCAATGTCTTTGCAATTAGTATCCACCTGCACCAGAATGAAAAACCTTACAAGTTAACCCATCATTAGAACGTGTTTCAATTTCACATTTGATGAACTTCCCTTTTATTGCATCCTCAATTTGTTGAATTGTTCGTATACTAGGTTCTGCAGGTATACTCATAATGTCAATTTCTGTAAAAATAATTATCTCATTATCGGCATAATCGTTTTTGTTTTCGTCTTTTCTATGAGTTACATTCATTTCAAATTTATTATTATCAATGACTTTTGTAACAGTGCCCCAAACTATGTCATTCATATAAAATCAGTTATAATGCAAATACTATGGAGCAACTACAAGATTTAATGGCAAGTCCAATTTTCCAAATGGTTCAGCAATTCTCAAATAGTAATCTTTTCCCGAGTCATACAAAAAGTCTTCATAACTTCCATATCCAATTGCTGGTCCCCATAGAATCTCAAAGAATCTGTTCTGTCCTGGTTTCAGCACGACATTCCCAGATGTAAAGTCTGAGCCCGAATTAACCCATTTATGACCACCATCCCAAACATTATAGTTACAAATTGAAGGACTTGTGCACGTCATAGTTACATTACTGGAGGAGCCTGTGTTTTCAGCTAGGACTTTTAAGTTTAACAAAGCTTGACCAGTTGCAGTGTATGCAATGTTGTTATATTGCTTAACAGTACCCCGTTTTTCCTCTTGCCAGTTAGCTGCGTAATAATACGTGATAGGTCCTACCTGGTATGATTCACTGTTGTCTTTGTACATCTTTAGATTATAATCATCTTTGATTACCTTCTCACAATCTCTGATTAACCTTGCATTCTCCTCATTTTGGCAAACCAAAAGCATCTCGTCTAATGTTTTATCTCCACTCTGACTAGTAGATTTTGGTGTTTGATCTTCTTGTGGTTGGTATTGTGATGGTTGGCTCATGTCGTTACCTACCGAACTTGCACTTACTTGCATGATTCCCATTTTTATTAAATATTGAATTCCATTAAGAAAATCGTTTTCTGAAATTGCATCGTCTGCCCACCAACCTGCATTATTTTTTACCCAATCTGGTATACTATCAGAAGTAGATGCACTACGTGTGGTTGATGGAACTGTGATTATGCCTTCCTCAATTAAAAATTGCATGCCTGATACAAATGCTTGATCATCAATTTGACCATCTGCCCACCAACCTGCATTATTTTTTACCCAATCTGGAACATTTGCAGCATCTGCTAAACCTACAAATGAGGTTATGAGAATAATACTTGCCAAAACACTGATAATCTTTTTCAATAATTTTCTGCCTGTAATTTAATATATAAAGCACGTGCCTAGTTATACTACTAGTGCTAACCTTTTCTGAACATTAATGATTTTAATTGATATAACAATAATACACATTAAAATGGTAAAATTTCAATTTACAAAAATCATTGATGTGGATAGAGACTTGATCTTTGAAATAAGTACTGATTACAAAAATTTTACAAAAGTTCTGCCAAAATATTTTAAAAATCTGGAGATAGTTGAAAGTAATGATAATAAAACAATAATAAAAGAAACAGTAAATTTTTTGAATAGGACAGATACAATTTTAACAGAACATATAATCATCAAACCAGATCAACACATAATTACAATGCTAGATGGGCCAGCAAAAGATAGTTGTTTTGATGAAATATATGAAAAAAATGGCTCTAATACAAAAATTGTAATAAATGTAAATTTTATTCTGCATGGGAAATTAAAGATTATTGGATTTTTTGCAAAGAAAAAAATTCAAATGCATATGGAACAGGTTATGAATGAGTTCGTAAGTTATGCTAAGAGCAATAAAACTAATTAGATTATCTATCTAAAAAATTCATTAATTTTGGATGAGCAAGAATTGAACTATGTGCTGCAGAATCAGTTCCGATACCATAACTGATAGTTGAATCACCCACAAAGAATAATCCGTCTACATTTTTTACGGAATGCGGCATTTTATTTTTCCATACTAAACCTGGCTCCTTCACTACAGCCTCAACAAGTTTCCATGCCATACCTCTTTCCCAAAGTAATGCCATGTTAAAATCAGGATATATTTCAGAAAGCTCCTTTTTCATCTGTTCCACAATTTCTTTTATGCGACTTGGGTTATCTGTTTCTTCTGGCTTTACTGGAGTTCCAACAATTATCAAATGTTCACCAGGAGGTGAAACAGATGGTGTAATATTTGAGATAAAGAATATTCCTTTTGACACATAATCTTTACCTACTGGAAAAACAACCTGTCTAGAATCAATTTGTTTTGATAATGCAAAATGAACCTCGACAACAGATGTAGTTTTATTGAGACGATTTGTCTGTGTTATGAATTCTTTATCAAATACTCCTTCATCAAATAACTGATTTATTGCATGATATGCTGGAAATGAGATTACAACACAGTTAGTTTCCACATTTGTACCATCAGTCAATATAACACCTGTAACTTTTCCATCTGAAATTGAGATTTTTTTCACAGACTTGCCTAAAATTACATCTGACTTTTTTTCTGTTATGTAATCTGCCATAACTTGAGAAATTCTATCATATCCACCCATGTCAGGATAAGCAAATTCACTTGTTCCACCTTTGAATGGATTTGCTCTAATTATCGTTCGTGCAAATTCACCAAGTGATATATGATCTGTCGTATCAGCAAACGCCAACATACAGACTGCATCAAAAAAACGCTTTGAATGGTAATCCAATCTTTTTGTGACTTGTGTTAATGGTGTTTTATCAAGTTCTTCAGTTTTTTTCATACTTGTGAATGCCATTGGTAGTAAGATTCTAAGTAATGATAATCTACTACGAAATGGAATCAATGACATCTGGAGAACATCTAAAATCCCTTTTGGATATTTATGAAATCCACTCCCGTCATAAAATGCAATATCTCCAACTATTGCCAACTTTAACCTTGATTCTATATTGACATCTTTCATGACTTGATATATTGCAGATTTTTTATAGAATGGCATTATATGAAATCCATTATCTAAAATATGATTTTTATATAATATTGATGAGGTTCTTCCTCCTACTTGTCTAGATTTTTCAAAGATTTTTACATTAATATTTTTATTTACCAGAAGTAGGCCGGTTGACAACCCACCTATTCCCGCACCAATAATTACAACTGGATGTTTAGTCATTAAATTATTAACCTATCATCCCAAGTTACTTATGCTAAAGAAAAGTTTTTTCCTAGATCGTTATTTGAATTATTGCTAACTTTCGCTTTTTTCTTATTTCTTGACTTTGTTCTCAAGATCATCTTGCAACATGGGCATCTAATTTCTTCTGTTGACATAAATACTTCGCACCAACTACAGCGTTTCAAACCAAATTGATATTTTTTTGCATTTGGTATCGATTGATGCTTCAAGTGAATACAAATTCCTTTGCATGATGCTCCCATACACTATCTATTCATTCATCATATATATCTCTAGTGTTAATTTAATAAAATAGTGCTAACTAATTTAGATTGGTGGAAATTTAATGAAAAAATAAAAAATGGGCTAATAGTATGCAGCACTAGCAGAACCAATTATAGATATAACAGATTCATGACTTGATATTTCTGCAACCGTACTTACATTCATTAATCCAGTTACAACAAGTTTTGTTTTTTCCCATCTATGTACTGCAACTTGAACATGGTGTTTTTCACTTATGTCATATTTTGGACGTTCGATGTCTATTCCTTCTTTGAAGGCTACTTCTAGATGCACATGTGGAAGACTATCTGAAAACTTTCTCTCCAAAGCCATTATCTTCACCAGTAAATTGTTGTTTACTTTAGGATATGCTGTAGATATTCTGTTCAAAAAGTCATCATAGAGTTTCTCTATGTCTGCACCTGGTTCTAAAGAATTACCAGAATCCACCAATTCTCTCCACCTTTGAATAGTCTTCGTGTAGGATGAATCCACCCATAAGTCCCATTATTGCTCCAAAAATCACATGAAGTATTAATGAATGGTAGTAGATTCTGTCACTGTTAAACAACAACGTGGCCAAAGCCTCTTGTTCATCCAAGTCAAAGTCAGATATGTCGGTGATAATTAGTTCTACTTCCATTATTGGAGTCATAACAAACATGTGAATTGGTAAAAATGCTAATGTGAAAACAATAAGTCCAGTTAACACACCGGTCATAATTGCCTTGGGTACGGTCACCAATCTAAAAAATCTCCATATGTTTGAAGCCAATAAGTACATAGCACCAATCAATGCTGCGACGCCCATATGGGCCATAAATCCTAGTGCGATCCCAGAGAATTCATCAACACCCATTGTTACTCCAATGGTTTTGTAGAATGTTCCTGTAGGAATATCTAGCATTTGATCTATTGCAAAAAACGAAGAAAACAAAGCAAAACCTGCAACGAGGCCAGCTCCTATTCCTGCTTTTACGAGACCTTTCTTGGTTGGTAGTTGTATTGCACTCATTAATCAACAAGTGCTAACTGGATATATATCGTTTATGCACTATGATTAGCATAGTGGTAAAAATTTACGATCTAATGCATAACTTAGCACTAAATGAAAAAATAACAATTGGGTTTTATATTCTAACTAATTTAAAATAGACATGACAGAAGAACAAGAATGGGCAAGTTTGTTGGCAGAAGTTTTCGATAAACTAACTGCAAAACATGCAGCAATTACCTACAAGTTCGATAAACTAGAAATGACTGGTACAGTAGAACGAAATGGTAAAAAAGTTCCAACCGGAACTGTAATACTAACAGGCGGCCTAACTATAACAACCAAATAAACAGGAATAGCGAAAATGAAATCTAAGCTTCCTGCCAATTTTTTAATATATCTTAAAAGTGGACAGCTCACTATTACTAATAAGGAGAAAACTGCAATAGAGTTTAATTCTAAAGGCAGTACAAGGACGCTTGATATAATAGATTTACCTACAAAAATACCAGGTAATATGAGTCTGTTAAAACAATTAACAGAAGCTAAAGATTTAGCAAAAATGCTAAGCAAAGAAGGAGTTACCTTGGAGGTTAAACATAAAGGAAAACTAATTCTACGTCTTGGTAAAAATGCAAGACCAAAGTTATCTACATTGGTTACATTTTCTCGTAGCGTAGAAATAGTAGATCTTAGTGAACTTCGAAAACTTGACAAAGAAATTTCCTAATTAAAATTATTTCAATTTTAGTTTCCATTAAATATTCTGAGTTTTAACTAGAATTATGACATTACTGAATGACAGCATTGTAGAAACTGTTTGGGAAAAATTCCCTGAAAAACGAGGTGTTCCGGAACAAGGAGATGAAATTTTTACCAAATGGAATTTTCAAGATTTCCAAGATAGTGGATACCTAAACTTTAGAGCTGATAGGGCAGATCTTTTTGCACTGAGTATCATGGTTGAAAATTATGCAGCAAAACACAAATATCCATTACTAGCATCATTTGAAGACGAAAGTAGATACAAGTTTGTTGAAGATAGATACATGAAATTGATGAAATCAATACCACGTGTATGGGTAATTGGTAATTTCAACAATCCAAATCTTGCTCAGACTGTTCCACCAAGTTGTAAAGTGATTAGTTGCATAGGCACACCAATATCCACTGTTTGGGCAGTTGTAACACGCGGAAGCGATGGTCCAGTAGGACTAATTGCAGACGAAGTTGGTAATCGAAAGTTTAAAGGATTTTTTACTACAAATCCAGATGTTATGCAACATGCAGTTGACTTGATTGCCGAAACCCTTGTCACAACATTTGATTTTAACAAATCAGAGTATGCTGAGGGTGGAAAAGGCGGCTACTAATCTATTTTTTAGATTTTTTTAGAATTTTTGGTAATTGTACAAGTGATTGGTTACTATCAATAATAGTTGCATCAAATTTTGCTTTGGAACCATCAGTAAAAGCTTGACCACCAACAAAAATTGGAATTTTTTTATTAAATTCCCGAATTTTTTTAGTCAATCTTTGCCCTGCAGGTATACTATCAGGGAGTGTGATTGAAATTATAACTCCGTCAGCAGATACACTTTTCATAAAATTTAAGACAGATTCTGCCGGTGTTGACGGTGATAGATTAAATGTTGTAAACCCTCTGTTTGCCAAATAACTTTCTACAACACTGCAACCTAAACTGTGTTCTTCTCCAACAGGAGTCGTGATAATGATTTTTCCATTTGTGCCTTTATGTTTGCGCTCTTCAAGGATAACTTTTACTAGACTGTGTGCAACATTGCTTGCAACATGTTCAGTTGCAACTGAAAGAATTCCATTAGACCACATCTCGCCTATTTTTTCCATGACAGGATTTAGAATTTTTTCAAAAAACTGATCTAACGAATTACTATTCAAGAATCCAGCATATACTTTTTTTGCACCTTGAAGATCACCTTCCGTGAGAAATGTAAATGTCTGTAACTGTAATTTTTCTATTATCTTTTCTCTTTTTTCTCTATCCTTTGGTGTATTTTGTAATAGAAATGCCTGGATTTTAGGATCATGTCTGTACTCCGCAGGTATATCATCCTGTGTTACATTATGGATTACACCTAGATACTTGATAGTTTCTTGCCTAGAGGTCTTGTGGAGTTTATCCCATGTACTTTTTACTAAATACAAATAATCAACGTTCTTTACATTTTTTTTTCTAATGTAAACCAAATTCAGTATAGGTGCATTTTAATGCCTAATAAGGTTTATCTAGTGCCTAATATAGATTTATTAGATAATTTCTTTAATTATAATTAATTACCACTATTAATTCAAAATTCCAATATGGTATATTAATTCTGAAATGAAACGATATGTAATTGTCTCAAAAAACTAAACAGTATTCCACTCAACAAATAAAGCCTTATTCAATTTTGGTTACTGGTGCAACTGGCTTTATCGGCAAAAAATTACTAACAAAACTATCAGATTCAGGCTATAAAGTTAAGGCAATGTCAAGATCAAAATATCCAGATACAGAAAATATCCAGTATGTCAAAGCAGATGCACTTGATGCCGAATCATTATCCAATGCAACTAACGGAATTGAAACTGCTTTTTATTTACTACATTCAATGGAGGGTTCAAAAAAGGAATGGGGAAAATTTGCAAGTAGGGAAAAACAACAAGCAGAGAATTTCTTGAAAGCTGCAACAGATGCCGGGGTAAAAAGAATAATCTATCTTGGAGGATTAGTTGACGAAGATACAGATTTATCAGAACATATGAAAAGCAGACAAACTGTTGGTAAAATTCTGGCATCGGGAAATATTCCTGTAACAGAACTACGTGCATCAGTTATTGTTGGTGCAGAAGGAGGATCATTTGCAATGCTCAGATATCTTGTAGAACGATTACCACTAATGGTATGTCCAAAATGGGTCAAGTCACAAACACAGCCAATTGGAGTAGATAATGTTGTAGATTATCTAATTGGAGTAATGAAAAATAATGAAGCCGCTGGAAAGATCTTAGAAATAGGTGGTCCAGATATAATGACATATGAGCAATTAATGAGATTATATTCATCAATCCTTAATAGAAATCTTAACATAATTCAAATACCATTTTTGACCCCAAGGTTATCATCATATTGGGTAGATTTAGTAACTCCAGTAAAAGCATCTCTAGCACGACCACTTGTTGACAGTTTAGTGCATGATTCAATTGTAAAAGACAAAGCAATTGAAAAATTAGTTCCACTGAAACTTGAACATATGAATGAAGCGATAAATAATGCAATAACTGAATCTAAGGCATTCAAACCTATCACAAAGTCACCTGAAGAAAAAACATCATACAAAGTTAACCAAAAAATACTCTTAGTTTCACTGTGTGCAATGGCCATAATTGGCTCTACATATTATTGGATGGATGATCGAACAGATGTATGGGAAATTTCTTGGGTATTCGGTTCACTCATTTGGTATGCGGCAATTCTTTTTGCAATCTCATTTGTAAAGCAAAAAGCAAGATTAGGTTATCTAATTGGAGGTGTTTTGGCGTGGATAACAATGGCATTTTGGTTGTTTGATAATTTTTACGTGGTGTTTGATATATCGTTGGTGGCAGCACAGCCAAGTATTGACGTAACATTGCGAAATTTCATAGGAGTTGCATTTGCAGGGCTTGCTGTATTTTCATCCCACAATGTATTTCACAAAGTCAGAGTTTATCAAGCAAGAGGAGAGCCAGTATTGGAATCAGCTGCTGCAGAAGTTCCAAATGGTACAAGACCTGTGTATAACACAGATTTTTCATAATAAAGAAACAAACTCAAAGGTAAACGCCGGGAGAGGGATTTGAACCCCCGTGTGCAATGCACAGACGCTATCCTGTAATGAGATTTCGAGGCGTCCGCCTTGGACCAAGCTTGGCTATCCCGACACAATACTGAGCAATATGCCCTAAAATAGTGAATCGATTAAAACAGTAAACACAAAAACTGGGAATATTATATCATAATATGGGATTAGATCTAAAACCACTATTAATTCGTGAGAAAACAAAACTTGAATCATTTACAAATAAGATTGTGGCAATTGACGCATACAATGCAATTTATCAATTTCTAGCAATAATTCGTGGTCCAGATGGAATGCAATTGACAGATTCACAAGGTAGAGTTACTAGCCACATCACAGGATTACTTTATAGGAATATCAATTTTCTATCATTAGGAGTAAAACCAGTATATGTTTTTGATGGAAAGCCACCATCACTAAAATCAGCAGAAATTGAACATAGAAAAAGAACCAAAAAAGATGCAACCGTAAAATACGAGAGGGCATTATCTGAAGGAAATATGGAAGATGCCAGAAAATATGCACAGCAAACAACTTCTATGAGAGATGGAATGGTTGATGACTCGAAATATCTTTTAGATTTATTTGGAATTCCACACATTCAAGCACCATCTGAAGGTGAAGCAACAGCTGCATTACTAACAAAAACTGGAATGGCTGATGTTGCAGCAAGTCAAGACTTTGATTCAATATTATTTGGAGCTAAAAACCTGGTTAGAAATTTTACAAATAGTGGAAGAAGAAAACTACCTAATAGAAATACGTATATCGAAATTGAGCCAGAAATAATTAACTTCCAAAAAAACCTAGATAATCTTGGTATTACACAAGAACAGCTTATCGATGTAGGGATTTTAATTGGAACTGACTTTAATCCAGATGGATTTGAAAGGATTGGACCAAAAACAGCAATCAAAATGATAAAAGAGCATGGAAGATTAGAAGACATTACACAAATTCAAGAGCAATTAAAGATAATTGATTTTGATGCAATACGCAAGATCTTTTTAGAACCTGAAATTGCTAAAGTGGATAAAATTGAATTTGGTAAGATCGACTATGATGGTATTGCAGAATACTTGTCAAATGAGAGAAGTTTTTCACGTGACAGGATCGACTCATCATTAAACAGACTAAAGAAGAGTTTAGAAAAAAAGAGTCAAACTTTAGAAAAATGGTTTTAATCTATTTTTTTGATTCCATTCTAGCACACTCGATACAAAGTTTGCCTACTTCAAAAACATAAAGTAATTTTTGACAATTTGTACATCGTCTTTCTAGTCTGGTTTTATCATAACCATAGGGCATAAATTATTTAGACATTTCATAAATAAGAGTATGATGATTATGGCATAGATTGTCTTAACTTATGTTGACTCATTCCAATCTTCTTTCTGCCATTTTTTATTAATTTCATGGCACAATCAAGTGATTCTTGATATGTGTGAGATGAAAGTTTCCTAGAACATAGATTACAAACTATATCATTCATCGGTTATATCACGGCATTATACTAAAAAAGTTCACCGATCTGATATGTTAATTGATTTTTGTATCTCATCAAAAGCAGATTGAACTTCAGTAACTGCAGCACCATCTTCCAATGTACTAACATCACCAACTTTTTCCTTGTTTGCAATTGCCTTGAGTAATCTACGCATGATTTTTCCACTACGTGTTTTTGGAAGTTTAGAGACAATATAGAATTCCTGGGGGATGGCAATTGCACCAACACTATTTCTTACAGTATTTCTTAATTCATTGACTATTTTTTCTTGTGTAATTTCTATGCCGTCATTTAAAACAACAAATGCAATAATTGACTCACCCTTAATTTCATCAGGAATACTACATACTGCAGATTCTGCTACGTAATCATGAGAAACTAAACTGCTCTCAAGCTCAGCTGTTCCAATTCTATGTCCTGCTACTTTTAATACATCATCAGATCTTCCTAATAGCCAAAAATAACCGTCAGAGTCACATATGGCATAATCACCTGGATAATACTTATTTTCAAACTTTGACCAATACACATCTTTGTATTTTTCATCATCATTCCAAAGTGTCATTAACATTCCTGGCCATGGATTTTCTATTATCAATGATCCCTTTGTATTTGCAGGTACTTCTTTTCCATCTTCATCTACAACGCTTATGCTTACGCCTGGAACTGGTTGTGTTGCAGAACCCGGTTTTAAGAAATTTGATTCTATTCCAGGCAAAGATGAAATCATCATACCACCAGTTTCTGTCTGCCACCAAGTATCAATTATAGGACAACGTTTCTTCCCAATCACATTAAAATACCATTTCCAGACCTCAGGATTAATTGGCTCACCTACAGTTCCAAGTAATCTTAAAGTTGATAAATCAAATGAGTTTGGTTTTTCATCACCAAACTTCATAAACATTCGTAATGCAGTAGGTGTTGTATAGAATATTGTTGCCTTATATTTCTGAATTATATTCCACATCCTAGATATATCAGGATAATCTGGTGCACCTTCATACATTATTTGTGTAGCACCATGTAACAATGGACCATAAACTACATAACTATGACCAGTGACCCAACCAATGTCTGCAGTACAAAAATAGATATCACTATCTTGAATGTCAAACGCCCATTTGTACGTTGAATGTAAATGTGTAAGATATCCACCTGTACCATGTAAAACACCTTTTGGTTTTCCAGTTGTGCCAGAAGTATAAAGTATGTAAAGTGGATGAGTGCTTTCTAATTCTTCTGCTTCACATTGATCAGATGCATGTTTCATTAATTCCGACCATAGGTGATCTTTTTCATTTAATGTAATTTTCCCTTTGACTCTTTCGAAAACTATTACATGTTCAATAGATTTTACTTCTGAAACAGCCTCATCTACTATATCTTTTAATTTGATAATCTTACCTTTACGAAAACCACCATCCGCAGTAATAACAATTTTTGATTCTGAATCTTCAACACGATCTCTTAACGAAGTTGAACTAAAACCTGAAAATACTACTGTATGAATAGCCCCAATTCTTGCACACCCTAACATGGATATTACCAATTCAGGAACCATTGGTAGGTAAATTGTCACCCTATCGCCTTTTTTAATTCCAAGTGATTTTAGGACATTAGCAAATTTTTTTACCTGTATGAATAACTCAGCATAGGAAATAGATCTCTGACTAGCATCCTCACCCTCCCAAAATATAGCAATTTTATCGGATTTTTCTGTTTGATGAATATCAAGCGCATTATATGACGCATTAAGTAATCCACCCTCAAACCATTTGGCAAATGGCGGATTCCAATTCAGTGTGGTATCCCATGGTTTAAACCACTTTAATGATTTTGCCTGGTTTTCCCAAAATCTGATAAAATCGTCTTGTGATAATTTTCGTATGTCTGGATATGATTTTCCTAAATTTATTTCAAATTTTTCAGACGTCATACTTGGTTTAAAAAAAAGTAATTAGTAAATGTTAAAAATATTATAAAATTACTCAGAGCGCATACGCTTTAACCATTCTGGCTCTGGTTCAGATGATGGCTTCGATTCATTTTTTTCAGTCTCAGGTGGAATTACCATTGGAGGTCTTGGAATATTATTCTCTGGTTTTGTTTCACTTGGTGGTTCGGGTAAATGTGTTTGTGCTGATACTTGTTGATTGTTTCCTGATAGATATGAAACAGCAGAATCCTGTATAGGGTGAGATTCAGGTTCTGTAGGAATTACATCCTCAAGTGAGAGATTGGATAGCCTAGATTTGACTTTAGCAATCTCAACTTTCTCGTGTTTCATATGTTGAAGTATTTCGTCAGTTTCTTTTTTAACTAAATCGAATGTCTCCTGAGAAATCTCGTCACTCTTACTTTGAACTTTTGCATCAAACAGCATGACTTTTACAGATTTAATTTCTGTATCGATTTCAACGACTCTTTCTTCTAATTCAGAAATAATGTCAGATTCAGTTTCCTTGAGCGAGTTTAATTTGCTCTTGTATTGACCGTGGATTAATTCTGCATCAGATTTCATTTTATCGTTGTCAGAGACAATTTCCATTAACGCAGTAAGACGTCGGACAGTAAGCTCCTTTTCTCGGAGTAGACGTTGTGAGTCCAATCGCCATTTTGGTATGAAAATTACTACTTCAGGGTTGTTTGGATTTGGTTGTAGTACGAGCTGAGAGTATGGTACTTGTTTTAAACAACCTGAACCACAGTTGATACCAACAGTCTGAGTTGAACCATCAATATCAGTGGTAGTGCCTAAAATTTTACCCATTGGAGCACCATACATATCCTTGACAGGTTTTCCAATGATCACAGCCTCGTTATTACTCATGACGAATAGTTTCTTGTTTCATATAATCGACAAAGTGTTAACAAGCTTAGAATTTTTAGTAGAAAGAAATTAACCAAATGAACACTATAGGCACACAATCGGAAATTTAAAATTAATAAAAAATTATTTGAAGATAATGATTGAAAAAGACGAAGTAAGTGAGATACTTGAATTTATTTCACAGTATTGGATTAAATTAAAAAATGACCCAGAGAATGAAGCATTAAAAATGCTACCAAGTAAATTTTGGATGAAATCTCTTGGTGGACCAGTTGGAAATAAAGATGGGCCAAAAGGTCGGTGGATAACTACTTTGATGTATACCGAAGACCCAGAAATGGACAATGCATTCAAAGAGGTTTTGAAACGTTGGCAATCTAAAGGACAGCAAACAAGTACTGAAGTTCCAAAAAAGTCACCCGATCTAATTCAAATCAAAAGAGGATAAGATTAATACTAATTAGAAGCCTTGGTTTGTATTGCCAAAGTTTTCCAACAATGAAAAAAATATTCTAATAAAACATTTTTCTAATACTGAAAATTCTGTTTTTGCAATAACTACACCAAAGCAAGTTGATCGTGGTGCATTGATGTCACGATATAGTAGAACAGACAAAGACATGAGAAGAATATTCCTAGATGAATTTCTAAAAAATAAAAATAGAGGTGAAGAATTCTATACGCGTGTTCTCTTGGAATATGGAGATGACTCAGTTGCAGAATTAGGTAGTGCGCAAATTGCCATAGAAGGGCTTTCTAATATTGCAGTTAAAAAAATTGAAGATCGTAGAATTGGTTTCTCATATTTAGAAAAATCTTCAAGATATGTATCATGGGATAAAAAAATTAATGGTAGATACAAATTTTATCGAGAACCTACAATAATGAAAACACGTTATGCAGATAAATATTTAGAAGCGTGTAATTTAGATTTTGAAATATATACAAAAAATATTCAGCCAATGCTAAAGTTAATTCGTGAAAAAGATTCAATTGAAAATTATACATTTAGAGATAAATCAGGAAAAGAAAAAAAATTCTCTCAACTTAAAGATCAAGATAAAATTAAATCAGCAGGTAGAATATACAATGCTGCAACCAAAGCTAAGGCACTTGATGCACTAAGAAGTTTACTTCCTGCATCAACTTTAACAAATGTTGGGATAACTGGAAATGGACGTGCATTTGAATATCTTCTTAGTATACTTTTTAGTTCAGAATTAGAAGAAGAGAAGATATTAGCATCTCAAATCAAGCGTGAGTTAGATAAAACAGTCAAATCTTTTGTCAGAAGAGCTAATGACAAATATGGTAAAGCTCTTCAATTATACATTACAAACACAAGGAAAATCTCACAGAATTTATGCAAAAAACATGTAATTGGTACTCCTAGGCGTGGAAGTAAGGTAAAATTAGTTGAATGTGGAACAGAATCAGATTCTATAAACAGTGTAATTACAGCACTAATCTACGAGCAATCTCCTAGTATAACTTTTTCAGAAATACAAAAAAATGTTAAAAAAATTAGTACAAAAGAAAAAATAAAAATTATTAATGACTTAGCTGCAATCCGAAAAAATAGAAGACATAGACCTCCACGTGCATTTGAAATGATTAATTATACATTTGATCTAGTTACAAATTATGGAATGTTTAGAGATTTTCATAGACATAGAGCATTAACTTTAGAGAGACAGCTGTTAACAACTGATAATGGATTTGATATTCCTAATGAAGTAATAGAATTAGGAATTAAAAAAGAATTCAATAACTGTATGAACTTTACAAAAGATGTTTTTAATTTAATTAAGAAAAAAAATCCAGTCCAAGGCCAGTATGTTGTTAATTTTGCATATAATTATCCATATTTCATGAATATGAATTTACGTGAAGCAACTCATCTAATTGAACTTAGAACAGTACCTCAAGGACATATAGATTATCGAAGAGTTGCACAAAAAATGTTTAACTCAATCAAAAAGAAACACCCTATTTTATCTAAGATAATGAAATATGTTGATTTAAATGAATATGAGTTAGAAAGATTTGAATCAGAAAAACGCACTGAAGAAAAGAGGAACAACAATTGACATACAAAATTTTTAAAACAGATGAAGATTGGAAAGAACAATTATCACCAGAACAATTTAGAATATGTAGAAAAAAAGATACTGAAAGACCGTTTACTGGGATCTATAATGATTGTAAAGAAAAAGGAACATACAATTGTTTGTGCTGTGGTGTACAACTTTTCTCATCTGATTCAAAATTTGATTCTGGTAGTGGCTGGCCGAGTTTTTTTAAATCACTAAATGATGAAAATATAGAATATGTGAAAGATGTTAGCTATGGTATGGAAAGAATTGAAGTTAACTGTAAACAATGTGGTTCACATCTGGGTCATGTTTTTGATGATGGACCACAACCAACAAATCTGAGATACTGCATAAATTCTGCTTCATTAGATTTGAAAAAAAGTTAAACTAAATAATACAGCGATAGTGGCGAAGTTATGCGAATCATATTATGTGGTTTTGGAGTTGTTGCACAAAGTCTATCATCACTGCTTGAATCAAGAACATCTGATCTGTATTCAAAATATGGTATGAAACCTAGAATAGTTGGAGTGTTTGATAGTCAAGGTAGTGCATATGATAATTCTGGATTAGACCTGAAAAAATTAGTTAGCACAAAAAAAGAATCTGGTAGTGTTAAAGCATATGATAAGTTACAAGAAAATCTCTCAGGATTAGATATGATAGACAGTCTTGATGCAGATGTATTAATTGAAACAACTGCTAGTAATTATAAAGACGCTGAACCTGGAATGAGTCACATTATAGCTGCTATGAAAAAGGGATTACATGTAGTCTCTGTGAATAAAGGACCACTTGCATTAGCATTTCCATCTCTTATGGAATTAGCAAAATATAATCGAGTTTTATTGAGATTTAGTGGTACCGTTGGTGGTGGAACACCAATCCTTGACTACGCAAAAAACAGTTTACGCGGAGAAAAAATTATTTCATTTCAAGGAATTTTGAATGGTACCACAAATTATATCTTAACAAAAATGGCAAATGGTTTGTCATTTGATGATGCACTGTCAGACGCAAAAAATAAGGGATATGTTGAAGCGGATGAATCACTCGATTTAGATGGCTTGGATGCTGCTGCAAAATTAGTCATTTTAGCAAATTGGATAATGGGATTAAAGGTAACAATGAAAGATATAGAAAAGATTGGAATTAGGAAATTAACATCTGATGATATAGATGCAGCATCTGAAAAAGCATGTTCGGTTAAACTCATAGCATCATGTAATGATAAACTAGCAGTTAGACCTATTCAGATAAAAAATGATGACCCACTTTGTGTTGATGGAACATTAAATGCAATTTCATTTACCTCTGAGCATTCAGGAACACAGACAATTATAGGCAGGGGCGCAGGTGGTATGGAAACTGCAAGTTCTATTTTGAGAGATTTACTAGATATTAGAAAAGAGATTCAAAAACTTGAAAACTAATCTCATGTCAAAGACTGAAACATCTGATGTTCTCAATCAGGTGTCAAAAAAGTGGAATCGGGAAATTCCAAAAATTAAAAATATTAAGGTACATTATGTAGATGACACTTCACAAATATTAGTAGGGGACAATTTCAAAGTTCTGAGATTAGAAAATGAATTTATTCCATTTTTAACTGAAAGTAAATTACTAGAGAGTTTTCCAAATGTCATGGTTGACATGGGTGCGGTAAAATTCATGTGTAATGGTGCAAATGTCATGAGACCAGGTATTAAAAGTCATACAGAGTTTTCAAAGGATGAAATTGTCTGTATTGTTGAAGAATCACAACAGAAATTTCTCGCTGTTGGTAAATCATTAGTTCATAGTTCAGAAATGAAAGAAATGTCAAAGGGCGAAGTAGTTAAAAATTTACACTACATCTCGGATAAATATTGGGAAATTAATAAAACAATTTAATCTAGTTGACTTTTTCAGTAAATTCTTGCATTCCGTCTTTGTTTACAACCAAGACATCAATTCCATCACCACTAAAAGAATCTCTCATCGTTGCAGAGCGAACAGCTTTGGTTGCCAATTCAACAGCATCTTTCTCATTCATGTTTTCTTTGAATTGAGGGTCTAAAACACCTAATGCCATTTCAGCACCAGTTCCTACTGCTGCATACTCATCCGGTAAGACAGATCCTAATGGGTCAAGTGTATAAATTACTGGTTTTTCAACTACACCACCAACTATGACCTGGGTCAATAATGGAAAGAATCTCCTTTCATACATCATGTTTGACATCATCTTTGCAACAGTATTTGGTGGAACATCACGTTTTAATTCCATTTTTCTAATCTTTGCAAGTGCAGATATTTGTAATGAAAGTAATTGCATATCAGCAACAAGACCTGCACATGTTGCACCAACTTTAGGAGTTATTGCAAATGTTTTCTTTGTAGTTTTACTTACTAGAAAATTTCCATAAGCTATACGACGTTCACTTGCAAAAACCACACCTTCATCAAATGTTATTCCAACTGCTGTTGCTCCAGGCATGTACATTGCAGACATAAATTTTCTAATTTTAATGACAATAAAAGTCATTACAAAATTTCTGTATAGCCTTGCTTAAGTAATATTTAAAAAATAGAAGATCGTCAATTTGCCGAGTAACGCTTTAGCGTGATGCACGCGGTCAACGTTTCTGACTAATTACGATCAGTTTAACGACGACGTTTTTT
>PAAH01000036.1 GCA_002698885.1 Nitrososphaerota archaeon
TGTCAGCCAATATTGATGCGTTTGAACTCTGACTTGTACAAGTATCTCAAAGCTTCATCAGAAGGAAAATTAAATGATTTATCAGAAATTTCTTGGAAAAATGAATCAGCAGTATGTATTGTTTTGGCATCTAATGGATATCCAAATTCTTATCCTAAAGGCGACGAAATCACTGGTTTATCAGATGCTTCTCCAAATTCTTTTGTTTTTCATGCAGGAACAAAAAACAAAGATGGGAAAATTATCTCAAACGGTGGTCGTGTTTTAGGCGTTACTGCATTAGGTGATTCTCTAAAAGATGCAATAAACAATGCATATAGTACTGCAGAAAAAATTCATTGGGAAAACAAGTATCAGAGAAATGATATAGGAAAAAAGGGTATTTCCTATTTATGATATTTTAATAACATCGGTTTCTGTAACAATCCAATCCATCTTGACGTCATGTTCAGAATTTGGTATTGACTTAACAATTTGTTTTGAATATGTTAAGGCAATTTTTGTCGATTCATTTTTTGAAAGATACTTATCATAAAATCCATATCCATAACCAATTCTATTTCCATTATTATCTAATCCTATACATGGAACAAGTATTACATCATGAGTTTCCTGTATAGGACAGCTTTCTTTTGGCTCTGGAATATCAAAATTGCCTATTTCAAGTTTAGTTACATCTTCAATTCTTCTAAAAATCATTGTATCATCAAAAACCTGAGGTAGAGAAACTATTTTTTTTTCAGATAGTAATGCCTTGATTAGATCATTTGTTTGAACTTCACTTCCAATTGAATAATAACATCCAATTGATTGTGCTTGAGAAAAAGATTTCATTTTTTTTAATTTTGATAAAATTTTTTGATTATGAAATCCCATAATCTCAAATGACATAGAGTCTCTTTTTTCTAAAAGATGCTTTCGTAAAGCAGCTTTTTCAGGATTTGATGTCAATTCCCTTACTTAATGCTGCTGCAATGGTAGTATTTTTCAAAAGCATTGCAACAGTCATTGGACCAACTCCACCTGGAACAGGTGATGCATATGATGCTTTAGAAATAATTTCATCAAAATCTGAGTCACCTTTTAATTTTCCATTATGATGCGTTGTTGCAACATCAATTACTATTGCATCTTCTTTTATCATATCACTTGTAAGTGTAAATTTGTCTCTGTTACCAACACCAGTAACGATGACATCTGCGTTTTGGCAGATTTCTTTTAAATTTAAAGTTCTAGAATGACATGTAGTTACTGTAGAGTTTCTTTGTAGTAGTAAATGATATAGTGGTTTACCTACAAGATTACTTCGATTAATAATTACTACATTTTTACCTTCAAGNGNAATTTTGTAANAGTCAANCATTTCAANTATTCCTGAAGGTGTACATGGNTTTAGTATACCATTTCCAATNGATAATAATCCAACATTNTGTGGTGTTAAACCATCAACATCTTTTTCTGGTAAGATTCTAGTTGTTGTATCAAATTCATCTAGATGATTTGGAAGTGGTAATTGTACTAGTATACCGTGAACAGACGGATCGTCATTCAGCATATCGATTAGTTCATTCAGATCATTTTGTGATGTTGTGATTGGCGGTCTATGATCTTTTGTTATTATGCCAGTCTCTTCACATGCTTTGTGTTTATTTCTCACATAAGTCTGAGATGCTGGATTATCACCTACAAGAATTGTTGCAAGGCATGGCTTGATTCCTTGACTAGTAAGTTCTTTGACCGTTTCTGCAACTATTTTCTTGACATTTCTAGCGACTTCTAAACCATCAATTTTTGTTCCAGACATAAAAAAAATTAAGATTTTGTTATTATTTAATTACACTATACTAAGATTTTTAGATTCAGNGTATTGAATTAACATATGAAATATGAATATGATACTGACGCATATCTTAAACAAATTTCTGATTCAAATTCATACTTTAACACTTTTCTTGATAAACAATCATTGGCAGCTGGCATTTTATCATTGGCTCCAGGTGAGGAAGATACACAAGAGCCACATGAATCTGATGAAATGTATTATGTACTNAAAGGTAATGGGTTNTTGCGTATTAACAAAAATGATTATAGTGTAAAGCCAGGTAAAGCATTTTTTGTACCCAAAAACATTGAACACCACTTTTTTGGAAATACAAAAAAACTAACTGTTCTATATTTTTTTGGCGGAGTTTAATTATTAATCAAGTATTTTNACTCGTCTTCCTGATAGACGAATTTTTTTTCTTGCAAAAAGNTTAACTGCTTCTGGATAAATTTTATGCTCTTTTGCTAGAATTTTNTNAGAGAGTGTTTTCTCCGTATCATTGTTTGTAACTTTAACTACTGATTGTACAATAATTGGACCAGAGTCTACACCTTCATCTACGAAATGTACTGTACAACCTGAAAACTTTGCTCCATTTTGAATCGCCTGTTTTTGTGCATTCAATCCTGGGTATGCAGGTAACAGTGCAGGATGTATATTTAGAATTCTGTTTTTATATTTTTTAATAAAATATGGACTAATTATTCTCATAAATCCAGCAAGACAAACAAGTCCATTTTTTACTGTAACTCCATTTTTTTCTAATTCATGAATAACTTTCTTATCATACTCTGTTCTCTTATTTTTGTAATCTTTACTATCTATCACGGATATTTTAACACCTAGTCTATCTGCAATTTTTAATCCTTTTGCATTTGCTTTGTTTGATATTACAATTGATGGTTTTATNGGAATTTTTTGTTTTTTTATTGCTTTTAGAATTGATTCCATATTGCTTCCTCTACCAGAAATTAAAATTCCCAAATTTTGCAATAATTGTTTTTGTTATGNCATTAAAATAAAGCATTGGTTTGTTAACATTCGATCAATATTGTAGTTTATAATTGAAATACCAGTTAGAATTTCATGGGAACGNTCAGATTAACAAAAAATGGAATTACTTACAAGACTAATNATTCTTCAGTATATCTTGATCCCAAAACGGTACATAGTNATGGCATTAATTTTGTTTCACATGCNCATATTGATCATTTACCAAATGGTGGTTCNGGCACAATTATCACTTCTAAAGAGACTAGTGAGATTGCCAAGATTCGTGGATTTTCATTTGATTCACAAGAATCTTTAGATAATTTC
Organism: Nitrososphaerota archaeon; assembly: GCA_002698885.1. Lineage (GTDB taxonomy): Archaea > Thermoproteota > Nitrososphaeria > Nitrososphaerales > Nitrosopumilaceae > Nitrosopelagicus. The sequence goes on from PAAH01000036.1 coordinate 3,143, forward strand.
TCATTAATTGACACTGGTCATATTTTAGGCTCAAAAGGTCTGCTATTTGATGATGTTTTCTATACAGGTGATATAACTTTACGTGACAGAGGTTTTCTAAAAGGTGCAAAAATTCCAAAATGTAAAACCTTGATAACAGAATGTACTTTTGGTTTACCAGAATTCATTTTTCCAGAAATTAGTAAAATTGTTGAACAAGTTAATGGTATAATTTCAGATTTGTATTCTAATGGAAGACCTGTATTATTACTTGGATACGAACTTGGAAAATCTCAGACAATCTCTCAATTNTTTGACAGTTGGGAACCAGTGTATTATCATGACTCTGTAAAAAAAATGAATGACTTGCATAGGAGACTTGGTGTACCAATAAGGGAAGAAATTGGATACACAGAGGCAAAAACAAATGGTCTGCTAGATAAAAAACCTTGGATAATGATAGCACCTATGATGAGCTCAAAAAACCAATTCATACAAGAAATGAAGTTAAAGTACGGTGCAGTAACAATTGGATTCAGTGGATGGGCAATGTCAAAGAAATTTGGATTTTCTNGAGGAACTGATTATTCAATTCCATTAAGTGATCATTGTGACTATAATGAANTAATTCAACTAGTAGAGNAATCNGGTGCTGAAAAAGTGTATACNGTGCATGGATTTGTAGATGAATTTGCACAAGACTTAGTTCATCGAGGGATTTCAGCTCAGCCATTACGTGAATCATCTTTGGATGAATTTTGTTAATTTAATTTTCTTAATTGTCTGTTATACATAACACCAAATCTATGTGTTTCATCTCTTGCATGCTGTAAGATTTTTAATGAATCTTTATTCTTTGCAATGATTATTGGTTTAGTTCTTTTTGATACAAAAACCTCTTCATTTTGTTTTGCTAAAGATATACAAGGAATCTCAACTCCTATATTCTTTAACGCAGACATTGCTGCACTTAGCTGGCCTTTACCACCATCTATCACCACAAGATCTGGAAATTTGCCTTTTTCTTTTCTTAAACGCCAATATCTTCTTCCTACAATCTCATTTATCATTGAAAAATCATCTCTGCCAGTAATTGTTTTAATTTTAAATTTTCTATATCCTGATTTATCTGGCTTCGAATCAACAAATCTTGCCATTGAGCCTACTGCATATTCATCACCATGATTTGAAATATCAAAGCATTCAATCACGCGTGGAATTGTAGGCAAATTTAGAATATCTTTCAGTTCTATCAGTCCTGGTTCTGCATTTTTATTTTGAATTAACTCAATATTTCGCATAATCAAATCAATCATCTCTTTTCGTTTTCCCTTACTACCAACAACAATTTTTACTTGAAAACCTGCTCGTTCAGATAATACATCTTGAAGTAATTTTTTTTCTGTAATGTCTTCACTTGTAACGATTGTTTTTGGAACTTGATGTGTTGTATAATACTGATAAACAAAATTTGGAAAATTATTATCACCTATCAAATCAAAGGAAAACTTTTCACTATCTCTAATTACTCCATGTGTCTGTCTAAATGTCATAACTGTAGCATCTTGCTCACCATATCTTATTCCAAAAAATTCTTCATCAGATTTTCGTGCGGCTTCCATTTTTTCCCCTGAATTTATACTTCCTAATCTTTGTAGAGTATCTCTAATCTCTATTGCACGTTCAAATTGCTGTGATTCTGATGCATCTTTCATTTGTTTTTGTAGTTTTTTACTAAATTCTTTCCTTTGCTGTTTACTTTTTAGAATTGATTCTAATTCTGAAATGTTTTTAGTATACTCTATTTTCGCTGATTCAAATTCACATGGTGCATCACAGTTTCCTAAATGGTATTCCAAACATACTTTTTTTGGGAGTGTTTTACAAATTCGTACTTTGAATGATTTTCGAAGAGAGCCAATAGTTAATAATTTAGAACTTCCTTTAGTAAACGGTCCAAAAATTTTTCCTTTTCCCAAGAAATCTCCACTTCGTGTTCGTCTTGCAACAAGTAATCTAGGAAATTTTTCATTTGTAACTCTCAAGTAGGTATATCGTTGCTGATCTTTTAATTCAATATTGTATGCTGGTCTATATCGTTTAATCATGTTTGATTCAAGCAAAAATGCTTCACTTTCATTGTCTGTTAGTACAAATTCAAGATCTTTAATTTTTGAAACTAGTTTTTGTGTTTTATAATTCTGATTTTTTGAAAAATATGTTTTAACCCTATTTTTAAGATTCTTAGCCTTCCCGATGTAAATTATTTTTCCTGAACCATCTTTCATCAAGTAAATTCCAGGCTCTTTTGGTATTGAAATTTTTGAAATATCAAAAGTCATGTCTTCATCAGTTTTTTTAGGTATTTTCCTGTATAGCTTTTTGGAAAGTTTGCAACTTGTTCTGGTGTACCTACTGTAACTATATGTCCACCATCATCACCACCTTCTGGACCAAGATCAATTATCCAGTCAGAGTTTTTTATTACATCCATGTTATGTTCAATCACAATTACTGTATTTCCTACATTGGCAAGTCTGTTTAACACATCTAGAAGTTTTTGGACATCTGCAAAATGTAACCCTGTTGTTGGCTCATCTAGGATGTAAAGAGTTTTTCCAGTACCTCTCTTTGATAGTTCTGATGCAAGTTTAACTCTCTGTGCTTCCCCACCAGATAGTGTAGTAGATGATTGTCCAAGTTTTATATATCCAAGTCCTACATCCATCACTGTTTCAAGTTTTCTTTTTATTGCAGGAATATTTTCAAAAAAATCTAATGCTTCTTCTACAGTCATCTCTAGAATGTCAGCAATGTTTTTTCCTTTATACATAACACCCAATGTTTCTGAGTTGTATCTCTTTCCGTTACACTCGTCGCATTTGACATAAACATCAGATAGAAACTGCATTTCAATTTTCTTGACACCATCTCCTTCACATGCAAAACATCTTCCAACAGCCACATTAAATGAGAACTGACCAGGTGCATATCCACGCTCCTTTGATAATTCCGTGTTTGAAAACAATTCTCTAATTGGAGTAAATGCACCGATATACGTGGCAGGATTTGATCTAGGCGTTCTTCCAATTGGAGACTGATCAATTGAAATAATTTTATCTATGTTTTCTACTCCTGCAACATCTCTGTGTTTTCCTGGAAGTCCAGTTGTTTTGTAAAAATAAGATGAAAGTGCCTTGAGTAAAATATCATTGATTAATGTAGATTTACCAGAACCAGAAACACCTGTAATGGAAATTAAATAACCCAGGGGAAATTCAACATCTATATTTTTTAGATTATTTTCTTGAGCACCTTTAACAACTATCTTTCCTTTTTGAGTTCTTTTCTTTTCGCCAATTTTGATTAAATTACGGTTCTTCAGGTAATCCCCAGTCACGGATTTGTGATTGTTTAGGATTTCCTTGAGTGTTCCCTCAAAAACCACATTTCCTCCGTGTACACCAGCACCAGGACCCAAATCAACAATCCAATCAGAATTTCTAATAATCTCTTCATCATGCTCAACAACAATTACAGTATTTCCCAAATCTCGGAGTTTTGATAATGTTTTGATTAGTCTAGAATTATCTCTTTGATGAAGTCCTATTGTTGGTTCATCTAAAACATACAAGACACCTGTTAAATTTGAACCAATTTGTGTTGCAAGTCTTATCCTTTGAGATTCACCACCAGAAAGTGTAGCACTTGATCTGTTTAAAGAAAGATAGTTTAATCCTACATTTCTTAGAAATTCTAACCTCTCTTTGATTTCTTTTAGCACATCTCTTGCAATGAATTGCTCAGTCTCTGTTAATTTTAAATTATTAAAGAATTCATAAGATGAATCAATTGATAGATCGCATACATCCATAATATTTTTTGAATTTATCTTTACAAATAGTGCTTCATGCTTTAGTTTTTTTCCTTGGCAGGTAATACATGGCGTATCACGCATAAATTGTTTTAACCATTCTCTTTTTGCTTCAGAATCAGTTTGCATGAATTTTCTTTGAAGGTTGTTTAATACTCCTTCAAACGCATCTGTATATTCCCAAAATGAGTCACTATTTTTTGATTCATATGAAAATTTTAGAACATCGTCTGTACCATGCAAAATAATGTTAATTTGTTTTGATTTCATCTTATTAATCGGGGTCATCAAATTGAAACCATATTTTTTTCCTACTGTGCGTAATTCTTGTCGTCGAAATGATTGAAATCTTCCACTCCATGGAACGATAGCTCCATCTAAGATAGATTTTGATTTATCTGGAATAACTAAATTAGGATCAAATTCCATTTTTACTCCTAATCCATTACATTGCTTACACATTCCAAATGGTGAGTTAAATGAAAATGTACGTGGTTCTAATTCACCAACTGTAATTCCACAGTGTGGACATGCATTATTTTGTGAAAATATTTTTTCATCTTTGTCTGTTGCTATAAGAACAGATCCAGTTGCCGCTTTTAATGCGGTTTGAACAGATTCAAAAATTCTACTTTTTTCAGCCTTACTAGCAGTAATTCTATCAACTATAATCTCGATATTATGCCATTTTTGTCTATCTAGCACTGGAAATTCATCATCTAATGATATAATATCGCCATTTACTCTGGCTCTAGAATATCCATCTTTTTTAATCTGTTCAAATAATTTTTCGTATGTCCCTTTCTTTCTTTGAATTAATGGGGCAAGAACAAGAATTTTTCTTTGATTGAATTCTTTGATAATTGAATCTGTTATGGATTCAATTGATTGACTTGAAATTTTTCTTCCACATTTTGTGCAGTAAGGAATTCCAATTCTTGCAAACAATAATCTCAAATAATCATATATTTCTGTAGTTGTTCCTACAGTAGAGCGTGGATTTTTACTTGTTGTTTTTTGTTGAATTGAAATTGCAGGTGATAATCCATCAATAGAATCAACATCAGGTTTGTCCATCATTTCTAAAAATTGTCTTGCGTAAGATGATAATGATTCAACATATCTTCTTTGTCCTTCTGCATATATTGTATCAAATGCAAGAGTTGATTTACCAGAACCAGATAATCCACTAATTACAACAATTTTATTTTTTGGAATGTTCACATTAATGTTTTTCAGATTATGGTGTCTTGCACCTTTAACTTTCAATTCACTTTGATTCATCTTTTTCTAATTCCCTTTGTATCATCTTTATCTTATCTCTACATTGGATTGCATTTTCAAAGTCTAATTCTTCAGCGAATGTTTTCATTTTCATCTCAATTTCAATTTTTTGTTTCTTCAAATCAGTTTTTGATTTATTTTTTATTTCATCTAATTCTGTAATTTGTTCTGGTATTGACTTGATGATTGTTTTTGGAGTAATGTTGTAAGTTTTGTTATATTCTATTTGCTTTTCACGTCTTCTTTTTGTTTCTGCTAAAGCTGATTTAATTGATGATGTTATGTTATCAGCATACATGATTACTTTTCCCTCTGAATTTCTAGCAGCCCTACCAAATGTTTGAATTAAACTTGTTTTGTTCCTCAAAAATCCTTCCTTATCTGCATCTAGTATGGCGACAAGTGAAACTTCTGGTATGTCTAATCCTTCTCGTAATAGGTTTATACCGACTAATACGTCAAATTCCCCTAAACGTAACTGTCTTATCAATTCTGTTCTTTGAAGACCTTCAATCTCTGAATGCATGTATCTAACACGAATTTCTTTTTTCGAGAGATATTCTGCTAAATCCTCTGCCATTCTTTTTGTAAGTGTTGTAATCAGNGTTCTACGNTCATGTTTTACCTGNNTTCCAATCTCTATTATCAANTCATCCATCTGTCCCTTTGANGGTCGAATTTCCACCTCTGGATCAATNAGACCAGTTGGNCTCACAAGCTGTTCAACTATCTGTGATGATTTGTTTTGNTCATATTCACCAGGTGTGGCTGATACAAAAATAGTATTTTNTATTCGTTTTTCAAACTCTTCAAATTTTAATGGGCGNTTGTCAAATGCGCTTGGTAGTCTAAATCCATAGTCAATCAATGATTTTTTNCTTGAATAGTCACCTTTGTACATACCGTGAAGTTGTGGTAATGTAACATGTGATTCGTCAATAACAAGTGTAAAATCATTACCAAAAAAATCAAGTAAACAAAATGCTGGTTCTCCAGGCATTCTTCCATCAAAATGTCTTGAATAATTTTCAATTCCTGAACAATAACCCAACTCTTCAATCATTTCAAGATCATATTTTGTTCGCATTTCCAATCTCTGTCTTTCTAATTCATTTAGAGTTGGTAGTCTTTCTTTAAGTTCATCTCTGATTGATTTTACTGCTTTATCTTTAACATCTTTTGCAATAATGTAATGTTTTGCAGGAAAAATCCTGATTTTTGATATGTTTTTCTTTTCTGTTAATGATACATTATCTAATATAGTAATTTTTTCAATCTCATCACCAAACATTGAGATTCGTACTATGTCCTGTGAATATGCAGGTATGATGTCAATTGTATCACCCTTCACTCTGAAAAACCCAGGTTTGATTTCTACATCGTTTCGCTCATATCTAGCGTTTATCAGATTTTTAATCAATGAAGTTCGACCTATTTGCTTTTTGACTTCTACTGTAATTGACATGTCATCCCATTCTTTTGGTGAGCCTAATGAGTAAATGCATGAAACAGTTGACACCACAATTGTTGGTTCTTCTGAAAGTAACATTGCAGTTGCCTCCAGCCTAAGTTTCTCTATTTTTTCGTTAATCTGTGTATCTTTTTCAATATATGTATCAGTTTGTACTATGTAGCTTTCTGGTTGGTAATAATCATAATAACTTACAAAATATCCAACGTTATTATTTGGAAAAAATTGTTTTAATTCTGAGTAAAGCTGGGCAGCAAGAGTTTTGTTGTGTGATATCACCAGAGCATTTTTTCCAGTTCTGGCAACTGCATTTGCAATTGTAAATGTTTTTCCACTACCAGTCACACCTAACAGTGTTTGATTGGNTTTACTTCTAATTCCTTTTACTAGTGAATCAATTGCATTTGGCTGATCTCCAGTTGGTTTAAAGTCAGAATTTAGTTTGAATTCTTGTATTTTTTGCAATAAGCAAGATCATTCTAAAGAAAATTTAAAGCAATGGTAATATTGAAAATTAGCACACTGCTTCCTGAATAGTCTGTCCTGGGAAGTTTCTATCAAACCAATCAGCATAAGTTGGTTCATTATTGTACCGATCTAAGTAGTGCTGTAAGTCTTTTTCAGGGTCTGGGAATCCTGGAATTATTGTTGATGAAACAAGTGTTTGAGTATCGTCACATGTTACACGCGTTACTACGATTTTGTCATCCGAATCAAAGTTAAAATCCATGAATAATGCTCCAGCTCCACCACCGATTATTATTACTGCGATTACTCCAATTATTACAGCATTTTTACCTGACGATGACTTTCTTTTTGGCTGTGGACCTTTTTCAATCTCTGCAACAAATTTTTCTTCTAGTGTAGTATCGGTTTCACCAGTTACTCTTTGAACATATTCTTTTTCATATTCTTCAAAATTAGATGTATTTTTGTTTGATTTTTCTATTTCTGGCGTAAAATCATCTGTCTGATTTAAGTTTGGCTTAGGAAATTTATTTTCTGGAACTTTATATTCACCTTCTTGTGCTTTTCTAATCCTTGGAAAACTAGTTGTTTGTTCTTTTTCAGGTTCTTTTTTTCTAATTGTTACTCTTTGCCTTGGTGTTAGATATTGTGTTACTAATGCATCTATGTATTTTCGATCTTCCAATGAAATTAAACTACGCTTTTGAAATGATTCAATGATTCTTTTTAACCGGTCTGGGTTGCCTTTACCTTTCTCTAGAAGTCTTAACGCATCATCAATTGTTGAATCTGACATCAATCAAATTGTAGTTAAAATGTTTATAAAAATTGATATAAAATTACCATTTTACATCTTTTTCTAGGTTTATCCCATTTTCTGAAATTGAAAACCCCATTATTTCTAATGTTTTTCTTGATGTTGACGAATTCCGTTCAAATATTTTCCTAGCAAGTTCAATTTTAGCATCATTTTTTAGATTTTGTCCAATTTTGTATTTTCCTCTAATTAAATCAGGAGTTATCTTGATTACCGCCACTTCATTTAGCACATCCATTTGNGGATTAATNGGTTCATANCCACCTTCAGGTTGATATTTAGTCATCAACCCATTTAACGCCAANGTCTTTTCGTCATTATCAGTTACAATAATTCCCNTTCCNTTTATNACAANACTAATGTANANTGTNTCTGCAAGNGATGCATCTTTTGGGTCTGAAAAATATGACGGTAAGAATTCCAAATTCTTATCTACTTCAAACCCAACTTTTTCATTTTTTTTAATATTTTCAAGTTTNTCACCTNTAATATGGGANTGCATGTAAATTACATCATTAAGAAAAACAAAATTCATCGGAATAATTTGGGGNAATCCNTTTTTGTCTATACTTGCAACNCTACCTGTAGATTCAGAATTTAAAAACTCCTTAATCTTTTCTTTTGATTTTATCTCTAAAATACCAAGTAACTGCATAATTATTATAAATTTTAATTATTAAAGAGATTATTGTTTTAGTTATTTTTCCTGTTCCTTAAAATATGGAATTACTTTACTTGCAAATTTATCAATAGAACCAAAATACCCTGGATTTGATCCCCAAAATCTTATTACAAAATGATTTACACCTGCTTTAATAAATCTCTCAAAAACTTGGATTACATCATCTGGTGTTCCAACGCCAGTAGATGATCTTGCAATTTTATCAGGAATTTTTGTTGCAGCTTCACGCATTTTTACAATCCAGTCTTGATTTGACATTGAATATTCTGTAAAGTATTTCTTAAAATCAAACCCTTCAATTTCTTTAAGCCCATGTACCCTAAGAATTTCTTCTTTAAACAAACTTACTTTAACTGCTTCTTTCATTTTTGCCCACGAGGCTTCCCCATCATCTGAGAAGTATACATCAATATCTAATGCCATTTGAAAATCTTCTTTCTCTTCCTCGGTCCTACCATTTTCATTCATGGAATTAATAATCTGTTCTTTATGATCCTCAAATAATTCTGGTGTGTAACCTATTGGAAGCCAACCTTCACCATATTTTCCTGTTAACGCTAATGTTCTTTTTCCACCTGATGCCATGTACGTTGGTGGGTGAGGTTTTCGTATCGGGGGTGCTTGAAGGCATGCACTCTCTAACTTGTAGTATTTACCTTCAAAGTCTACGGTATTATCAGGTGTTGAACCGTATAATTTTTTGATTACTTGAATTTGTTCTTCCCATTTAGAAACTGGTTTGTCAAATGGGATACAAAATTCTTTTAGATTTTGTGCTTCACCAGCACCAATTCCCAAAATCGCTCGTCCTTTTGAAATTCTGTCCAGTGTTATAGCAGCTAATGCAATGTTTGATGGGTGTCTTCTGATTGCATCAGTCACACATGTTCCAAGTTCAACATTGTTTGTTACAGCTGCAATTGAAGAAAGCATTACCCAAGGATCTAACACAATTGCATTTTTCCATTGAGGGACATTTGTATGGTCCATATAGAAAATAGAATCATAACCTGTTTTATCAGCAAGCATACATGCAGTCAAAATCTGATCTTCAGTATAACCTGCTCTTGCAACATTTAACCCATTTTGAATTCCAAACTTTAACATTATTTCAGACCTTTCATTTTGGTGTTAATATGCATTTTATAAAGTATGAGAAATTGTACTGCCTAAAATAAAATAAATGATCAAAGATTTCCAGAATTAATATCGTTCAGACATTTAATAACATCTTCTTTCGAAATTGGTATTGGATTTGGATCTAGATGCCCTTTATCAGTCATAACAACATCTGCTGCTTCACTTACATCAGCTTTTAGTTCCATTTTATCAAAGCCTAACTTTTCAATTACTTCTTTGAATCTGTCATAGAATATTGATTTGTTGTGTTTGTGTGCTACAGTAGTACAAGATGATAATGAATATCCATGTGGAACACCCTCATTTGAGAATACATATGATAATGCATGTCCTAATGTGGTAGAACAGTTACCAAATCCCATTCCTGACAACATAGAGCCGTATGGGTAATTTTCTGGTTTATCATTCATTATTGCATCATGTAATACATCAAACGCTTGTTTACATAATGTCCTTGTTAAATCATTTCCAAGTTTACTATCATAACCTTCTGTGGCCTGTGCACATGCATCACAAACTGAATTTTTAAGAATTTGGTCTGGAGTTCCATCCATAAAATATGAATCAATGACTGCTCTATCTGCAAGGAATCTATCTTCTCTAAGTAATTTCTTTTTTCCATCAAATTTAAGAACACAGTATGTTGTCATTTCAGCACCCGTACCAAATGTTGTTGGAATTAAAATCTTCTCTACACCAAACTCTGATGCAGAATATTTTACAACATCGAGTGAACTACCGCCACCAAGACCAATTAAGACAGATGGCTTTTTTTCTTTATATTCAGATATGAGAGCATTAACATCATCAATAGATGGCTCTGGTGTAACTTTATCAAATAACATATAATCTTGAATTCCCATTTTATCTAACCATTTATCAGATAATGCTGGAGGAGCAGTTGTCACTACTAATGCATTTTTTGGATATTCAGCATCTGATAATGCATTATTACCAAACTCAATTTTTTTTGGTAGTAATACTTTAGCCATACATTGGGGATTTTCTTTCTCTTTTTATATCTTACAACTTAGAAAGACTTTAAGTCATTTTTCGCTTGGTTAGATAGATGATACAGAATAACACATTTTTTAGAAGTAATAAAAAATTTCAGGATGCGATAAAAATACTTGATGAGGGTTTAACATATGCAGATCCACAAATTGGTTTATCACGGTATTTTTCTAAAAATAAGATTAAAACTACAAAATCTACAATTAACCTAAAAGAATTTGAGAATGTGTATTTAGTTGCAATTGGCAAAGCGGCAGATTCGATGGCAAAATTTGTAGCATCACAAATTGTTCTTAAGAGTGGTATTGTTGTATTACCATCAGATTACAAGCCAATTTTTACTACAAAAAAAATACGTTTTTTTAGATCTGGTCATCCATTACCTAATCTTCAGAGCCTAAGAGCTGGAAAATATATACAAAAATTTGTTGATTCTACTACAAAAAATGATTTTATTATTTTTTTAATTTCAGGTGGTGGTTCATCATTAGTTACCATTCCTTACGGTATTACCCTTGAAGAGAAAATTTGTGTAAATCACGAATTAATTCACTGTGGAGCAAAAATTAACGAAATTTCTTGTGTAAGAAAGCATATTTCAGACATCAAAGGTGGAAAACTAATTCAAAGAATGCAGAGTTCTGGAATTTCATTTATTTTGTCAGACGTTATTTCTGATGATCTTAGTTCAATATCATCTGGAATTACATATGCTGATAAAACAACCTTTTCGGATGCATTAAAAATTATTAAAAAATATAAAATTGAGAAAAAAATATCAAGAAATGTAATTAGTACATTAAAAAGTGGTATAAATGGAAAAATTCCTGAAACACCAAAAAAACCAAAACTTACTAACATCATAATAGGTAATAACAAAAGATCTCTTGATAAGATGGTGAAAAAAGCAGAGAATCTAGGATATAGTGTACATGTTATGTCTGGTTTAAATTCTAATGTTAAACTAACTGCAAGAAATATTGCTAAAAAATTAAAAGTGACAAAAAAATCATGTATAGTTTTTGGTGGTGAAACTACAGTAAACGTTGTTGGTACAGGTAAAGGCGGAAGAAATCAGGAATTGGTACTTCGTTTATCAAAGGAATTAAAAAACTATCCATGTGTAATTTCATCTATTGGTACTGATGGAATTGATGGTAACACCAAAGTTGCAGGTGCGATTGTTTCTAATGTTAATATGCCATCATTTGAAAATTATTTAAAAAATAATGATTCATTTAACTTCTTCAAAAAATTTGGTGGACTGATACAGACAGGTCCAACTCATACCAATGTTAATGATATTGGTTTAATTATTAAACAAACCCTCTAGAATTACTAGAAACTGAAGTTTCTTCATCAGTTGAAGTGGATTTAGTCGCTAAGTTTTTTTTTGATTCAATAATTTGGTAGTTTATTTTTAAATTTCTATGGTTTGTTAGTTGATTAATAAAGTAAATTTTATCATTGACAATTTGACTATTAGTTTTTTTATTGTTAGTTAGAATTTCATACATATTTTTTGAGTCACACATTACGTTGACTGTGTCATGGTCTTTGATGATAAAAACACCTAATCCCCAATATATCCCAACATGTAGTGAAATGAATTTTGACTCTTCATTGTTTTTAACATCCAATTTGCCACCTGAAAGATATGCTGGTGGGTGCTCTCTTTTTTGATGTACTGTTTTACTCTCATTTTTTATTACCCACGAGTACTTTTTTATCGTACCATCAAAGAAAAGTTCATGCTCCATATGTCAATCAAATACTAGTGCTTTATCAATATAATTTGAATTCTGAGCTTAATGATCAATTATGAAATTCATTTTATGATGAAATCTCATAATTTCTTTAAAAAAATGGTTGATGAGTTAGTTGATTTTTCTGAATTTGATCCTGAACTTGCTGATGGTATAAAGTGGCTTGATATACAGGCACAAAAAAAAGGAATTACATTTTATGACATGGTGTTTGAAGTGTTATACACTAATGATATCAATTCCAAAGCAAAAACCTGGCTTAAAACAAGAAATTAATTTTTAGTTTCTTTTATCAATTGGCACGTATGCACATCCTTGAGGCCCATCATACTTTCCAACGTAAACTGCCTTAGGTCTATACAACATTGGTTTTGGTGCAGCCTCGGCAAATCTTTCTTCAATAACATGTGCAGACCATCCTACAACTCTAGATATTGCAAATATCGGTGTATTTAGATCCATTGGAATTCCAAGCATATAGTATACAGATGCGCTATACAGATCAACATTTGGAAAAATATCTTTATTCTTTTTGTCTTTCATGAATTTTACTGTTGAGTCTTCAACATTCTTTGTAATTTCATACCATGGCATTTCAGTTTTTTTGGCAAGTGTTTTTGATAATTCTTTAAGAACAATTGATCTTGGATCAACTGTTTTGTAAACCGCATGTCCCATACCCATGATTCGTTCTCCTTTCTCTAGTTTGTTTTTAATCCATACTTCTACATTTTTTTCATTCTGAATCTCTAACAGCATTTTCATTACTTCAAGGTTAGCACCACCATGTAATTCCCCACTTAATGCACCTACAGCAGCACTAACTGCAGAGTACATGTGTGCTCTAGTAGATGCAACTTCTCTTGCTGCAAATGTTGATGCATTAAATGTATGATCTGCATGAAGGATTAAGCAAACATCGAAAGTTCTTTCAAGTTCTTTATCTGGTTTTTCACCTTTTAACATATATAGAAAATTTGCGGCATGACTTAAATTGTAATCTGGCTGAATCGGGTCTTTACCTTTTCTAATCCTATCCCAGCTAGCAATAATTGTAGGTACTTTAGCAATTAAATTAATTGCCCTTTGGTAGCTAATCTCTTTTGCAGAGCCCTCTTCATTATAGTATCCTGCTAATGCTGCAACAAATGCCTGTAACACATCCATTGGTTCAGCTTCCTTTCTCCAATTACCCATATTCTTTTGCATCTGTGGTGCAATTTGTCTAGAATCACGTAATTTTTTTTTAAATTCTTCAAATTCTTTCTTATTTGGTAAATTATCATGTAACAAAAGATATGCGGTTTCTTCAAAGTTTGAATTTTTTGTTAGATCTAAGACATCATAACCTCTGTAGATGAGCTTTCCTTTCTTTCCATCGATATGTGATATTTTAGTGTCTGCAACTGTTATATCTCTCAATCCAACATTTTTTGTTTCCATATTTCCTATCTTCGAATAGGACTTTTAAATTTTCAAGTCATCGATAAGTCAATAAATTTAGTTGTTAGTCTAATCTATCAAAGCTTGGGCATATATCGTGAATTTTAATTATTAATTATGTCACATATTGAACGTGAATTAGTGAAACAGGTTGATGATGCTATTATCAATGCATCACCAGAATTTTTAAAATTAATTCAAAAATTTGATGTGGAAAATCAATTATCTGGTGGGACATTTTATGAAATTTTTTCAACTGTATTAAAAACACAAAAAGAGAAAAATAAACTCATACCAAAAACAAAATAATTTTTTCAGATTTTTTCATTCTTGGTTTAAATGAGGGCTAGCTAAAATATGTGTATGGCTACAAAAAAACCAACCAAAACAAAAATTGTATGTGTATCACATGAAGAAGATGCTGATGGAATTAGTTCTGCAGCACTAATCAAACAAGCTTTTGGTGGAACATCAATACTAGTTGATTATCCTGGAATGATGGATTCAATGGAATCATTAAGAAATGATGATCAGTTAAAAGAACTTTATATTTGTGATCTTGGGTTAAACAAGAAAAATGAATGTGAGTTTGTTGAACTCTTAACTAATCTAAGAAAACGTAGCGTCAAGGTGACATATATTGATCATCATGATCTAGATAAAAAAATAATTAACCAATTGGAAAAAATAAAGGTTAAAGTAATTCATGATATTAATGAATGTACAACTGTTCAGGTTTATAATGCATTCAAGAATAAATTAAATGATCATGCAGCATTTGTTGCAGCATGTGCAGCAATTACTGATTATATGGAAGATCGTCCATTAGGTTCAGAACTTTTACAGATTTTTGATAGGCAGTTTGCATTAATCAGTGCTACCGTTTTAACATATAATATAGTCGGCCATCAAAAAGATCCTGATTATCTTTTATATCTGGTTGATGAGTTAAGCGAGTCCAAGTATCCACATGAAATTCCAAATTCATATGAGTTTGCCCAAATTCAAGTTGAAAAACTTGCATCAATAATTTCACAAGTAAAGAAATCAATGAAAGTGATAAAAAATTTAGGTTATATGGAAATACTTGACTCAGGTGCTAGTGGTGCAGTAAATTTTGTTTTAGGTCTATCTGGAAAAGAAGTTGGTGTTGCATACAAAGAACGAGTAGATTATGGAATTTATGCAGTGTCAGTTAGAGGTTCCAAGAAATGTAAGGTTCACTTGGGTAAACTTGTTAACAAACTTGCAGCAGAGGTAGGTGGTTCAGGCGGTGGTCACGATAAAGCATGTGGAGCATCTGTACCAAAAGAAAAAATTAAAAAATTCATCAAAAGTCTTAATGAATCTCTAGGAAAGTAAATTGTCAACAGCATCTTTGAGAAATGATCATACATTAATCGAGAAAGTACTTAATGCACTTGAGACTACAGTTTCGTTACTAGTAGAAGGAAAATGCATTCCTGAACAAATTCTTTTACCTACAATTGACTTCACACAGAATTTTACTCATGTGTGTCATCATGGGAAAGAAGAAGAGGGATTATTTCCTGCATTAGGGCAAACCGGTATGCCAAAAAATATGGGACCAATACACAGAATGTTACTTGAGCATAAAATGACAGAGCAATTAGCTGAACAAATTGAGGTAAATACAAAATTGTATCTTGAATCTGGAAACTCATCCAAACTAATTTTGGCATTACAGAATTATGTTGTACATGTAAGAGAGCATTTGTGGAAAGAGAATAATCGATTATTTATGATGGCAGATTCCAGATTGAATAATGTATCCAAAGAAGTAGATGATCGTTTACAAAAAATTGAACATGCGAAACTTGAAGAATTAGGTAAATCTCGTTCTGAATATGAAACTTTAGCAGATGAATTAGAAAAGTCAGTATCTAAGATTTAATTAGCAATCTCTACTACCATATCAATTTCAACTGTTGCATTTAATGGCAAACTTGAAACTCCTATAGCAATTCGTGAATGTCTTCCTTTCTCATCAAATATTTTCATCAATAAGTCAGATGCAGCATTAATTACTTTTGGGTGCTCAGTAAAATCCTTAGTTGAATTAACAAAACCTGAAATTTTAATTATTTTTTCTAAATTATCTAATGTTCCACAATACGCTTCAATCTGTGCAAGTCCATTTATGACACATAGTTTGGCTGCTTCTTGGGCATCATCAATTGATTGTGTATCTCCAACCTTTCCTTGATAAACTACTTGACCATCTTTAATTGGAATTTGTCCCGAAACAAATGCCAATTTCCCTGTTAAGACCACAGGTACGTATGAACCAGCAGGTTTTGGTGCATTAGGAATGCTTATTCCTAAATCCTTCAATCTTTTTTCAATCATAATATTTTCCAGATTCCTTATCTTTTATTTTTTCCTGAGTTTACTAAATCATTTTTGATTGCTCACTCTAAAAATTATACGTTTTAGCCTAATGTCTACCAAAAATAGGGCATTATAGTGAAATCACAAAAAAATAACTCTCAAAAAAATATGTTACAGGTGAGAAATCTCATGTCTATCGTAGAGAAAAAACTATCATCATTTGACAATGATAATTCCATAGTTGAAAAATTAGACGCAGATGAATTAACCGATTTCTATAAGATCCTTACAATGTGTGAATTATTACTGTCCAAATATGAAAGTAGAAAATTCACATATCAAAACATGAAAAAATTTGTGGGTATACTAGATTCTACTATTGAATCGTTAGAGATGATGAATGGAAAAATCGATGAATTAACAATCTCTGCTGACTTTTCTATGAAAAAAATCAAGGAATTTGAGTCAGAATTCCTTCATTCAAAAACTGATTCCTAGTTATCAGGCATGAAGACAGTTGAATTATTTTAACTAAATCTGTGACAGCAATTTACTCACGTGAATACCTAGTCAAATCTACAGAAAAGTCATTAGTGATTTAAAATGAGTATGGCCCCACAAGAACTAGAAAATAGTGCTAGCAAATATGCTTCAGACGCAATAAATGCAGATTCACAAGGTGCATACGGAATGGCTATTTCTGGATATCAGAATGCATCTGCAACTTTAATGAAATTAATGAGATTATATCCTGATAGTAAACTGAATCAAGTGTACACTGAAAGAATACGTGCTTATCAAAACAGAGTTAAAGAACTTCAAAATACTCGTGCTGGAAACATAGAGCCAGTTGTAGATCCTAACGCATCACCAGAAGAGCAGAGAAAATCACTTGCACGTACACAACCGAAATCAGACAGTAGTATGGAAGATTTAATTCTAAAGGAAAAACCTGATGTAAAATGGAGTGAGGTAGTAGGGTTAGACGATGCAAAAAAGGCATTAAAAGAATCAATAGTTTTTCCAAGCAAAAGACCAGACTTATTTCCACTTGGATGGCCTAAGGGAATGTTACTATATGGACCACCGGGAACTGGAAAAACAATGCTTGCAGCTGCTACTGCACATGAGTTAGATGGATATTTTATTGTNGTAGATGCNGCATCNATGATGAGTAANTGGCTTGGTGAAGCAGAAAAAAANGTNTCNAAACTTTTNACAATGGCNCGCGGNTACTGNGAAAANGANNNTAANCCTGTAATTCTTTTCATTGANGAAGTTGATTCTCTACTTGGTGAAAGAAACAGTGAGGTNGGTGGCGAAATTAGGGCTAAAAATCANTTCNTATCTGAAATGGATGGTGTGAATGGTAAGGGAAAAAAATTGATGATGTATGTAATTGGAGCAACAAACAAACCTTGGAGTCTTGATCATCCATTTCTCAGACGATTTCAAAAACGGATCTATGTTTCATTACCTTCTACAGAAGCTCGAGAAAAATTATTTGATCTTTATACGTCGCCGTTGAAAAAGAATTCACGTGTAAACTCTCTTAGCCTTGCAAAACAATTTGATGGTTATAGCGCTAGTGATATCAGGGATGTTTGTCAGAGTGTCCAAATGGAAGTTGTCAATGAATTATTTAGATCTCCAGACTATCATGAACCTGTAGCAGGTGAGGCTCCAAGTCAACCTAGAGAATTAACTATGATGGATTTTAAGAATATTAAGACTAAAAGGAAGCCTAGTGTTTCTACAGAAATGGTTCGTGCATATCATAAATGGAGCGAACAATTCCGTGCACTTTGATTTTTTGCGATCATTACACAAAATTTAAATCTAGAATCATGGCGACATGTGAAGGGTTACAATTTCCATAAAAAAATCAAAACATGCAAATAAAAATGGGAAGCTGATCCTTTCTGACGGAACCGTTATTGATGGTATGGGGTTTGGATTTTCTACTACCACAATAGGAGAAATTGTCTTTAATACTGGTATGGTTGGTTATACTGAGACATTAACTGATCCATCNTACAGTGGTCAGATTCTAACTTTGACATATCCNTTGGTAGGNAATTATGGTGTTCCAGANCCTGANCTTNAAAATGCNGATGGTGTATCAAAATACTTTGAATCTTCTAAAATCCAAGCTCGTGGATTAGTGATTCATGAATTATCACTCAGCGCTAGTCATTGGAATCTTTCAATGACTTTGGATGAATGGATGAATAATGAAAAAATTCCAGGGATATCAGGAATTGATACACGTGAGTTAACCAAAAAACTTCGTCAGTCTGGTGTTATGATGGCTGCTATCTGTGTATCTGATACTGAGATTAATGTTGATGAAATTATGGAGAAACTAAAAGGTGCCACTAACTACAACGATGAAAATTTCATGAATGTTGTATCAACTAAAACTACTGAAAAGTTTGGAACTGATAAAGATAACATAGTCTTAATTGATACTGGAACAAAAAATGCAATAATCAGAAATATCCGTGAATTAGGTTACAACGCAATCAAAGTTCCTTGGGACGCTACAATTGATGAAATTTTAACATATAATCCAAAAGGTGTGATTGTCAGTAATGGTCCTGGTGATCCTGAACATTGTCCAAATACAATTGATACTGCAAAAGAATTAATCAAAAAAGAAATTCCAACTCTTGGAATTTGTCTTGGGGCNCAGATACTTGGCATTGCAGGTGGTGCATCAACCTACAAATTGAAGTATGGTCATCGTGGCCAGAATAAACCTTGTATCAATTTAGATAACAATCAAGTATATGTAACAAGTCAAAATCATGGATATTGCATTAATCCTGATTCCTTACCAAACTCTGAATTTAATTTATGGTTTTCAAATGCAGATGATAATACTGTTGAAGGAATAAAACATAAAAATGAAAAATGTATTGCGGTTCAATTCCATCCTGAAGCTTCACCAGGTCCCTATGATTGTAAATTTGTCTTTGAGCAATTGAAAAAAATAATGGAGAAAAAATAATTTGCCATGCGATAATTCTATAAAAAAAATTCTTGTTTTAGGAAGTGGAGCAATCAAGATTGGTGAGGCAGGTGAATTTGATTATTCTGGAAGTCAATGCTTGAAGGCAATTCATGAAGATGGACTGAAGAGTGTTCTAATTAATCCAAACATTGCAACCATTCAAACTGATACAAGATTTGCTGATAAGGTATATCTTCAACCAGTAACACCAAAGTATGTAGAGGCTGTAATTGAAAATGAACGCCCCGATGCAGTTATGTTATCTTATGGTGGTCAGACAGCTCTAAACTGTGGTGTTAAATTAGATGAGAGTGGAGTTTTCGAAAAATATGGCATCAGAGTCCTAGGAACACAAATCCCTGGAATCATGGCTACTGAAGATAGGCAGAGATTCAAAGATAATATGCAAGAATGTGGTGTTCCAGTACTCAAAAGTAAAACTGTTCACACATTTGATGATGCAAAAAAGGTAGCTGAAGAATTAGGGTATCCTGTAATTGTTCGTGTAGCATATACACTTGGTGGTAAGGGTGGTGGTGTTGCTCATAACGAAATTGAATTACACGAAATTGTTGGGCGTGGTTTGGCGGCTAGTCTTGTTGGCCAAATCCTAGTTGAAGAATATGTTGGTCATTGGAAACAGATTGAATATGAGGTCATGCAAGATTATGAGGGAAATAATGTCATTGTTTGTAACATGGAAAATGTACTTTCAATGAAGGTTCATACTGGTGATAATATTGTAGTTGCCCCATCCCAGACAATTAACAATCATGAGTATCATATGCTTCGTTCTGCTGCAATAAGGGCAACAAAGCATGTTGGAATTGTAGGAGAATGTAACATCCAATATGCACTGGATGCTGATTCTGACGAGTATGTAGCAATTGAAATNAATCCNCGTCTTTCTCGNTCNTCTGCACTTGCAAGTAAAGCAACTGGATATCCACTTGCATACATGTCTGCAAAAATTGGACTTGGATATTCACTTCCTGAGTTAGTAAATCACATTACCAAAGCAACAACAGCATGTTTTGAACCATCATTAGATTACATAGTATGTAAACATCCTAGATGGGATTTTGAAAAATTTGAATTAGCAAATCGGAAACTTGGTCCAACAATGAAATCTGTAGGCGAAGTCATGGCTATAGGTAGAACATTTGAGGAGTCACTTCAAAAAGCAATTCGAATGTTAGACATTGGAAATGATGGTCTTGTACTAAATCGTATGAACGGCAAAAAATTTGATGAAGAAGCTATCGAACAGCATCTTCAAGCACATGATGATTTTATTTTGTATTATGTAGCAGCTGCCATCAAAAAGGGAATCTCTGTTGAAAGAATTTATGATTTGTCCTCAATTGATCCGTGGTTTATTGAAAAAATAAAAAATATTGTAGAGACTGAACAAAAATTAAAACAAAATGAATTAGATAAATCACTATTACATACTGCAAAAAAACTAGGATTCTCAGATAATCAGATTGCACGTGCAAAAGATACTACAAATCAAGAAATTCGAAATATNAGAAAAAANTNTGGTATCATTCCTTCTGTAAAACANATNGATACACTTGCTGCAGAATGGCCTGCACAGACAAACTATCTTTACTTGACTTATGGAGGTGGTACTAATGATGTCATACTTGATGATTCTGATAAAGGTGTGATGGTTTTAGGTGCAGGTCCTTATAGAATTGGAAGTAGTGTGGAATTTGATTGGGGAACGGTGAATATGGTTTGGGGTCTTCAGGAAAATGGAGAAAAAAATGTTAGTGTTGTAAATTGTAATCCTGAAACGGTATCTACTGACTATGATATTTGTAATAGATTGTATTTTGAAGAACTAACACTTGAAAGAATTTTAGATATAACTGAGTTTGAGAATCCAAAAGGAATTGTTACTTCTGTAGGAGGGCAGACTGCCAATAATCTTACTCCTAAACTTGCAGAAAATGGAATTAATCTAATTGGAACAAGCGCTGAAGATGTCGACAAAGCAGAAAACCGCTCTAAATTCAGTGCAATATTAGACAAACTTCACATAAAACAACCATTATGGCAAGCATTCACAAACATCACAGATGCTAAAAATTTTGCACTCGAGGTTGGTTATCCTGTATTGGTTCGACCATCGTATGTTCTAAGCGGTGCTGCAATGAAGGTTGTTTGGTCTCAAGAAGAATTAAAAGAATTTACAACAAATGCAGCTATAGTATCCCCAGATCATCCTGTGGTAATTACAAAATTCATGTTAAATTCACTTGAAGTGGATGTTGATGGAGTTTCTGATGGAGAGAATGTGATTATTGGTGCAATTGTTGAACACATTGATAGTGCTGGTGTTCATTCTGGTGATGCAATGATGTGTATACCACCTTGGCGTTTAAGTAATAAAATTATTGAGAACATTACAGATTCTACAATACGAATTGCAAAGGAATTCAGTATTAAGGGACCATTTAACTTACAATTCCTTATTCACAATGATCAAGAATATGTAATAGAATTAAACATACGTGCATCACGTTCAATGCCTTTTGTGTCTAAACTTGTCAGAATTAATTTGATAACTCTTGCAGCTAAAGCAGCACTTGGAAAGACATTACCACAAATACCTCCTGGAAAATGGCAGAAAATTCCAATACATGGAATCAAAGTTCCACAATTTTCATTCATGCAGTTGGACGGTGCAGATATTGTTCTTGGTGTAGAAATGCAATCTACTGGTGAAGCTGCATGTTTTGGAGACAGTTTTTATGATGCATTAGCAAAAGGATTGACATCAGTTGGATATAATCTACCAAAAAGTGGAGCTGCATTGATAACCATTGGAGGAGCAGAAAATAAAGAAAAATTACTCCCAACTATTGCATTACTAAAAAAATTAGGGTTTAAACTTATGGCAACAGAACATACTGCAGAATTTTTAGAAGAAAAACTTGGAGACGTTGAAATTGTACATAAGATTAGTGAACCAGATAGAAAACCTAACATTGCTGATCTCTTACACCAACGAAAAATTGACTTTATTGTAAATATACCAAGTACATCCACACTTGAAAAATACGTTGGAATGCTATATGATGAATATCAAATACGAAGAAAATCACTTGAATTGGGGATTCCAGTTTTAACTACACCCGAGCTTTCTGAATCATTTTGTAAAACCCTTGAATGGCTACAAACAAATGAAACTACTAAGAAATCTTTACAACCATATGAAAGTTAAATTAAATCTGCCAGTATCGATTTATTTCCAATTATAATTCCATCTAATGTAACAATTTTGGCTTCAGTTATTTGTTCTAATCTTCCTATAAGTGGAGAAATTGATTTTTTATAAAATCTTTTTTTGGTTGCATAAAAATATGGATTAAATGATGGCATAATTGTAATTTCCAATTCGCCAAAACTCGATGGGAAAATTTGTTCCTTTGTAGTTTTCAATGAAATCCATACACGCTTTCCATTTAACAATGAACTTTTATCAAAAAACACTGGATGAATATGCCCCATGATAATTTTGTTTACACTTGAAAAATTTTCTGCTGGCATTGTGTGTCCATGTGTTAATAGTATATCATCAATCACAAGTCCTATTGAATTTGTGATAGTTACATCATTAGGAATTAATTGTTGGATGTTTGCATCATGATTACCAGGAACTAGAACTAAATCAACATATTTTTTAATCTCTTCAAAAAATTTTGGTATGTCATTCCACTCTGCATTTGAGATTTTTTTAATACTTGATTTTACATCACCTAACAGTATCAAAGTTTCTGGTTTTTCAATTTGAATTAAATTTTTTATTTTATTGATTGTTTCATTAATAGGTGAATTTTTACCCATTTCAATTTTGTTTGATGAAAATTTATCTTCAAAACCAATATGCAGATCAGTAATAACCATGTATCTTTTTGACCCTTCAATCATTAGTGCTGGTTCTGATTTAGATATTCTAATTTTTACCACCAAGATTATAGGTTTGTATCGAATTAATTTCTTATGAATGAAAAATCTAAAAAATTAGGAAGCATAATGGAACAAAATCGTGTTAAACTTCATTTTTTTGAGCCCAGTCAAAGAGAAGTATGGACTATTGTGGGAAAAGAAAAAGAGCATTGGATTGACCCAGATTCAAATTTTTGTTCATGTGCTGGATTTTATTTTGAGATGTTAAAAAATAAAAAACCTTGCTATCATATTAATTCAGTTCAAATTGCAAAACAAGAAAAAAAAATTGATGTGATTAAATTTTCAGATGAAGAGTTTGATGATTTTATTTCTAGTGTATTAACTGACTTGTAATTACTCTAATTTTACTTCAAATAGATCATCTTTGGCCACACCTTTCCATACACCAATCATTCCTTCAGGCTCACAAGGTTCTACTTTTGTGATTTTCTGGATTTTAATATGATCTGGATTTGGTGGCATCCATAACATTGCCATATAATCACCAACTTCCCCTGCCTTTTGTGGATCTGCCAATATCACATTTTCCTTAGAGAATCCCTTAGATTCCAGAGCACTTATTGCTTTTTCATTCAGGTCCATTCTTCCATGGGTAAATAGATAGACGTTTTTTGTTGTATCAACTTCTGACATAGATAAGCCAAGATCTTGCACCAAATAAATTTTTGATATAATATAGTGGAAAAATGCCATTAAGTTTTTAATATGGTAATAAGTCGATGAGATTATGACATCAGCAGACAAGTTTGGTATTGGGTTTACAATTGCAATTACCGCTGTAATGATTGGACTAGTTTCGGGTGGAACCTTTGACGTATCTCAACCATCACCAGTTCAATCAGCCCCTGTTGAAACTTACACACCACCTCCACCACCTCCACCACCAGTAGCAGCTCCTGAACCTATGATGGCACAGAGTGATGATGACCTTACCACTGTTTTATCATATAATATCCGTGGAGCAATAGTTGAAAGTATAATTGGTGACTCTGATAGTAATTCTATTGATATTCTAATTGATGCAAGACTTGATGGTGAATTAACAATTACAATAACTTCAAGTGTAGTTGAACCATTTGACGATGGTGCATACTTTATTTTAGTAGACGGTGAAGAAATTCATGACTTTACACAAAAAGGATCCATCCTAACAATTCCATTTTTAGCTGGTACTAGTGATATTACCATTTTAGGCATAAGTGATGATTACGTAGAATCTCATGCAGCAGACAAAGCAGCAGCAGACAAAGCAGCAGCAGACAAAGCAGCAGCAGACAAAGCAGCAGCAGACAAAGCAGCAGCAGACAAA
>PAAH01000037.1 GCA_002698885.1 Nitrososphaerota archaeon
GTATGGAGAACCATCAGGTGCTGCATCGATTCGCATTACAACATATTCTTTTCGCATAGTCTATAACCAAAATTTCTATATTTTAATCTGTCATTTAGGCAAGTTTTTTCTCTTTTATTGCCTTTAGTCCATCTTCAAAAAAGAATTTTTCTTCAAATGCAGGTTTGAGATCATCTAACCAAATTGCATTTTCATCATATTTTGCAAAGAATGGTTTGTTCACCCATTCAGGATCTCTACCCTGAAGCATGCGGAAAACCATGACTTTTTGGTCGTTAACCTGAGCAACACCGTCAATCTGAACTTTTCCTGGAGTAGCAGACATGCTAGGACCACGAACGGTTCTGGCTAATCCACTTACCTGTTTTATGGCATTTCTGAAAATTTCATGTGCTCTAACTAGTGGAACACCAAAGTAATGCTGAGCGCCAGTGTCTCTTACTACAAACATGTAGTATGGGATACAGCCTAAATCTACCTGTTTCTGCCACATTTGAGCCCACATATTGGCATCATCGTTGATATGAGTTAGAAGTGGTGATTGAGTTCTAATCTGTGCCCCAGTCTCTCTCATTTTTTTAATTGCTTGTTTTACTGAGCCTGTCTTTAATTCTACGAGATGATTAAAGTGAGCCATAATTGCTAAGTGTTTTCCTTTTGAAACAATTCTGCGAAATGTATCCAGTGTTTCATCAGCATCTTTGTCTGTCAAAACTTTGTATGGCCAGTATGACAGAGCCTTTGTTCCAATCCTTATTGTTTTTAGATTTGGAAGATCTGCGTCAAGTAATTTATCAATATATGCGGCAAAAAGACTAGCCTTCATTATCATGGGGTCTCCTCCTGTGAATAGTATGTCGCTTACTTCTGGATGTTCCTTTACATATTGTGCTAGAGCCTCACCCTCTTGCATTGCAAATTTCATTTCGTCCATTCCGACAAATTGAGGCCATCTAAAGCAAAAAGTACAGTATGCATGGCATGTCTGTCCCTGGCTTGGGAAGAATAGTACTGTTTCATTGTATTTGTGTTGCATTCCGTATAATTTTGTTCCATCTTTCAGAGTTGGAACATTTAGCTCCATCTGTCCTGCAGGATGTGGGTTTAATTGAAGTCTAATTGTATTTGCAGTTTCTTGAATCTCTTTTCTGTCTCCTCTTTTCAAGACTTCTGCCATCTGATCAAAATGTTCAGGTTTGAGCATTCCTTTTTGTGGAAATGTTAATGCAAAAATAGAATCGTTTTGAGTATTATCCCAATCAATTAACTGTTCAACTACATAGTTATTTGCCTTAAATGGCAAAACATTACCAACAACCTCCATTTCAAAAATCTGTTCTTCTGAGAATTTTTCAATTTGAGGAAGTTTTCTAAGATTAGCTAATGTGTATGATCTTATGCTAGGAGACTCATCAACTGACCAAACAGACTCCTGATTTTGTGCTGATTGTGCCATTTGCTTATTATCACTCTATGTTTGTTAAACGTTAGGATCTGAGTTAATTTTGCCTTAAAAAGGACAAAAATTCTTTAAAAAAGTTTGACTGTAATTCGTAAACTAGGCGACAAATTAACATAACTTCAGTAGATCGCGCAAATTATCGAGATTAGTGAAAATAGATGGAAGAAGAACTTACTGAAATTTCTGTTGGTCAGTTTGATACAGTGTCCCAGCTGATAGCATCATCACTATCTCTTCAATTGGCCGTAGCAGGTCTAATAATCGGAATCATAATAATCGCAATTGTTTATACAAAATTTTCAAAATGGGTAAAATCCCAAAAAATGAATCATACAAAACCACATGTTTCAAGATTTGCACGAAAAATTATTTTGCCGTTTTTGGCTATAGCATTAATTTCTTCAGTCAACACATACATCCAAGTTTTTGAATTGTTTGATGAAGAAATCAATCAGATTGCAATAGATGGTGAGTTGGCACCAAGTGAGGTATTTGCAAAGATGTTAAACACGATGAATATTTTGGTTATTGGATATACAATTTCACAGCTCGTACCTATAGCGTTAACAAAACGTGAAAGCTCTAATTCAGAGCGCGCTGATTTTGAGGCTTGGAGAGAGATGAGGGGTTTTGTTGATGATAAAGATGATTTGTTTCACAAGTTGTACAAATGGGTACCACCAAAACAAAAACCTGATGATCTAACAGAAGAAGAATTTCAAAATTATATACAAACAGATGAGGGAAAGCAATTCCTAGAAGGATTTAGAACTTCAAAAGGTATTCCAGTTGGAAGTTTTGAAAAAATAATATCAAACCCATTTGAGGAATGGAAAAAATCTGAACGAAAAAAATATGAAAATTACTACAATGAATGTGTTAGTGGTAATAATTCATCTGGAAGAAAACTTTTTCCTGGTTCAGTTCCTGAAGAAATTTTTCCAATTGATATTTGGAGAGAACAAAAAAGAGTTACAGGGTTTGATCCAATAGTTCCAGCATCAAAACCACCTGGATTTTATCGAAAACAAAAAGAAGGTGTACCAAAATCTGCAAAACAAGTTTTACCTGTTTTAATTTTTGTTGGAGTCATAATTGGAATTGTTTCATGGTGGGGAGTAGATTTAATTGTATTAGCCACTGCAACAGGAGGAATTGCATTTGGTGTTGGTCTTGCATTAAAAGAAACTTTGGAGAATTATTTCTCGTATATACTAATTCGCAAAGATAAGATTGTAAAAGAAGGAGATAGAATACAGCTAGAAAGTGGATACAATGGTGTTGTACATAAGATTGCACCAAGAGTTACATACATCAGAGATGCATTAAATGAATCTGTAGCAATAATTCCTACAAGGCAATTAGTAACTGCTCAGATAGTAAACTACACAAAAGAGATCAAACTTGTTCCTGCAATAGTTAATGTAGGAGTTTCATATCTAAATAATCCACGTCAAGTTGCGTCTATTCTGGTTAAAGTTGGAAAACGTGCAATGACCGAAACAGTTGATGCTAAAGGAAGACATTTGGTAAGACAAAATAGATGCCCATACCTTGACACAAATCAACCAAGTTGTGGTTGCGATAAAGACATTCATGTTGATGTAACACAGCCAGTAGTAAGATTTGATAAATTCAATGATTCTTCTTTGGATTTCTCAATGTGGGTTTACGTCCGTGATTATGGTGCACAATTCAAAACAAAAAGTGACATGCGAGTAATAATGTATGAAGAATTCCAGAAGTATGATATTAGAATTCCATGGCCAATTCGTACCGTTTACCAAGGAGATGAAAAGAGAGAGGCACAAGAGATTGGAACGCTTGATACTGAACGAAATGGTGTTGTAGAAGAATATGGAGTTGGAGACTTGGGTAGAGGTGAAGGCGATGAATAGTCTTAGCAAGCCTTCTTGATATCTACGAAAACTTAAGAATCCGTTTTGATTCGTTGATTCATTGTCAAAATATGTGGTNATTGGAGGTAATTCTTCCCAAGATTTGGGTAGAAAAATAGCAAAAAAACTGAAAGCTGGCTATGTGAGTACCTCAACACGCACATTTCCTGACGGTGAAAGCAAAATAACAATTAAAAAAATTCCCAAGAAAAAAATTATNGTTGTGGTACAATCAACATTTCCTCCAGTTGATTCAAATCTTTTACATCTTCTTTCTATTGTATCACAAGCAAGAAAATATTCTTCAAAAATTTATGCGATAATTCCATATTTAGGATACGCAAGACAGGATAGGGAATTTTTGAATGGAGAAGTTGTTACAGTTTCAGTAGTAGGTAAAATGCTAAAATCAGTAGGTACAAAAAAAGTCATTGTTGTTGACATACATAGTAAGTTAGCTTTAAAACAACTAGGAATTTCAGCAGAAAATGTTAGTGCAGTATCTAATTTAGCAAATTATACAAAAAAANTAAGATTAAAAGATCCTCTTGTAGTATCACCTGATCAAGGTGGAAAAGAGAGAGCNAGTNAGTTTGCAAGTGCATTNAAAACTGATTTTATAGCATTAAAAAAACATAGAGACCGAAAAAATGGAAAAATTAACATTCTGACATCAAAGGTTTCAGTTAAAAATCGAGATTTAATTTTAGTTGATGATATGATAAGTACTGGGGGAAGCATAATCAAAGCAGTACGTTTTCTTAAAAAACAAAAATGTCGACGTATCTATGTTGCATGTACACATGGATTATTTGTTAATGGAGCTGAAAAGAAAATTAAACAGGCTGGTGTCACTCAGATTATTAGTACTAATACAATCCCTAGTAATTCATCTAAGGTTGATGTGTCTAAGATATTAGCAGAGTCTCTTTTGTGAATGTGATATTATGAAAATAGTTTTTTTGGGAACATCTGGTGCCATGCCAACAATTGAAAGAGGATTGACTTGTACATGCCTGGTAAAAGATAACGAAATTTTGATGTTTGATGCTGGAGAAGGTGCTCAAATTTCGTATCTAAAATCAGGCTTACCGTGGAATAAAAAAATGAAAATTTTTGTAACTCACCTTCATGGAGACCATTGTATTGGAATTTTAGGTCTATTGCAATCAATGAATTTACAAAACAGAACAGANTCTGTTGAAATTTTTGGGCCTGATGGAATTGATGAGTTTATTGTAGCAAACATCAAGGTTTTGAATTTTGGTTTATCTTTTCCAGTTTTTATTTCAAAAATTAATGAAGGTGTAATAGTTGATGAAAAAGATTATTCCGTATCAGTCAGTGATGCAAAACATGGAATTCCAGCCTTTTCGTTTCGCTTTGATGAGAAAGATAGACCTGGTCAATTTTTTCCTGAAAAAGCAAAAGCCTTAGAGATCCCTGAAGGAAAACTTTGGCATGAATTGCAAACAGGAAATTCTATAGAACTAAATGGTAAGAAAATTGTACCATCACAAGTAACTGGGGATAAGCGACCTGGGAAAAAAATTGGAATTTCAGGTGATACAAGACCAAGTGATAAACTTGTAGAATTCTTCAAAAACTGTGATTATCTTAGTTTTGATTCAACGTTTGCTGATGAATTAAAGGATAAAGCGATAGAAGCTAACCACTCAACTGCAAAAGAGGCAGCAGAGTTGGCAAAAAAAGCCAATGTTTCAACATTAATTCTAACACACTTTTCTGCAAGATATAATGATGAATCTGTTTTACTAGAAGAAGCTAAAAAAGTTCATGATAACACAATAGCAGCTAGAGATTTGTTAGAAGTTAATATTTTAAAATAATTATCCCTCTAGATTTAATATTTTATTTGGAGAAATCTCCATATCATCTAGTGAGTTTTCTACAGTTGCTGCAACATCAGTTAGTGTATCCCCAACTTCAATTCCAACATCATAAAGAGTNTCACCTACTTGTTCTGTATTAGCATTGTATTCTTTTAAGCTCATAACATCTTCTAGTAATGCACTAAAAATATTCGAGCCTTCAGGTAATTGTTCTACTGTTTGAGGGAAAAACATTATTCCGCCCGCTATGAGTACAACGCCAACAATTGCAAGTTGTATTTTCATAAAAAATTTTTCAGAATTAGAATTTTATATCAAAACTTAAAAAAAGTTATCAAATTAGATCGATTTTTTGACCTTCTAGGCGTAAACTAATAGGAGATAATCGTTTCAATAGTTTCTTCAATATCATTTGACTCTAAAACTACCTTAACTGGACCTAAAGCAGATTCATCTGCTTCATTGCATAATGCTACAACATTAACAAATGCAGCCTGCTTGTTTAGGTAAAACCAGGTTGAGTTATCTCTAATGTTTAAGTTCAATATGCGTAAAAAGACATTTTTTATCTTTCTATTTTTTATTGAGGCTAAAACTTTTGATAGTAATTCTAAATCATTAGAATTTCCAGATATTGCATTTCCTTTGATTTTTATTTTTAATTCTGGAAATAGATTAAAAATTACAGTTTTAACTTTTTCAATATCTTCAGAAGGATTGATTTCACAAAATACTTGGATTGAAGTATTAGATTTCATTACCTTATCCAATTTTGAAAAATTTTGATGGCAGACTCTACTAATTGATCTATTGTT
This sequence comes from Nitrososphaerota archaeon, assembly GCA_002698885.1. Lineage (GTDB taxonomy): Archaea > Thermoproteota > Nitrososphaeria > Nitrososphaerales > Nitrosopumilaceae > Nitrosopelagicus. The sequence goes on from PAAH01000037.1 coordinate 6,029, forward strand.
ACATTGTTGTTTTCAATAGATTCGTCAGCAAGTTTGATTATTTCTTGTAATCCTACACTAATTTCACGATTATCGCGCTCTTCAAATTTTTCTCTGGTTAGTGGATCATCAGATCTTTTGCGTTCACTTAAAAAATTGAATCTAGTATTAGAAGATGCTTCTACCGCTAACAGTTTTAGATTTCCAGTTTCTTTTAAGACATTGATTTCGTGTATAGAGCGTATTCCATCAATGATTATAATTTCATGANTTGAGTTCTGTATTGGCTCTTTGATTAATTCTGCAACTGCACCAGGACCGTTTTTTTCTCGTAATTCCAACATTAACTTGCCCAAATTTTCTCCTGTAGGTTCAAGATTTCTTCTCTTAGCTTCCGCTCTGACTCCATCCCCAAGATTAAATGCTTGATAACCTTGTTCTTTTAATTTAGATACAATAGTTGATTTACCAGCACCCGGCATTCCAGTCAAACATACAACAAGTTTTTGCAACAGATTGTTTTTGAATGACTAGTCTATGAAGGTAGCGATAAATAATTAGAAATATTTTATTTTCTATGAGAGTGTTTGTTGCAGTTGAAATATCTGATGAAAAAATTCTAAATAAAATTCAAACATTTCAAAAGAATTTAGAGATTAATGCAAAACCTACAAAAATTAACCAAATTCATTTTACTTTACAATTCTTGGGTGAAATTGATGAAGAAAAGTGTGAAAAAGTGAAAGAGTTGTTAAAGGCAATTNCATTTTCAGAGTTTGAATTATCACTAAAAGGAATAGGTGGATTTCCAAATTTGAAAAATCCTCGAGTGNTATGGATTGGAATTGATAAAAAAGGAGCTGAAAAACTAGTCAAGATAACTGAAGAAATTGGAATGAAACTTGCCTCGTTAGGCTTTGAAAAAAATAAAAAATTTAAGCCTCATTTGACAGTTTTCAGAGTAAAAAACAAGATTGATGATATTACATCACAAATGAAAGAATATGAGGCAATTGAGTTTGGGACTCAGTCTATAACAAAAATCAAACTAAAGAGAAGCATATTAAAACAGGAAGGACCGGAATATTCTGATTTACTGGTGATAAATGAAAATGAAAAGTGATGTTATAAAAAAATCAAAGGAAATTGCAATTCCAAATAATAGGCAAAGAAAAAAAGTTGATAAAATTGCAAATCAAGTTTTTAGTTTAGTAAACAAGGAAGCTGAAAAACAAAAATCAATCGTGTCAGTACATTTTGGAGGATCTTACGCTAAAGAAACTTGGACTCCAGAAAAAATTGATATTGATATTTTTGTAAAATTCAAAAAAACNACAAGCGAAAAAAATTTTGAAAGAATCGGCAAAAAAATTGGATTTGATTCACTAAAAAAATTCAAACCATACATTAGATACTCTGAACATCCATTTGTTGAAGCAGACATTGATGGCGTAGGAGTAAATGTTGTACCATGTTATGANATCAAAAAAGGTGAATGGAAAAGTGCAGCTGATAGATCAACGTTTCATACTGAATTTATGAGCGAAAAATTAACTGGTTCAATGAAAGATGATATTAGGATTCTAAAATGTTTTTTAAAAATAAATGGAATGTATGGTGCAGAAATCGCAAAACAGGGATTTAGTGGCTATGTTTGTGAGGTTTTAGTTTACTATTTGGGAAGTTTTGAAAATGTACTAAAGGAAATTTCAAAATTACAAAATAATCAAATGATTGGTGATTCACCAAGAAAATTTGAATCGCCTATAGTCATTATTGATCCAATAGATAGGAATAGAAATCTCGGTGCAGCAATATCAATTCAAAATGTTACAGCTTTTATCTTGATTGCAAGAAATTTCTTGAAGAAAAATTCAATTNCATATTTTAAGGAAAAATCAGAGAAGAGAATCTCTGCTGATTTGGCAAAGAATGTGTTAATTGTAAATTTCAAATACAAAAAAAGAAGTGATGACATAATTTATGGGCAGATAAAACGAGCAGCAAGCTCAATTGAATCTCAAATGGTAAAAGAGGGATTTAATGTTCTCAGAAACGATGTAATTGCATATAACGAAAATAAAGCTGATTTGTTGTTCTTGTTGGAATCACCGATAATTTCAAAAAATGAAATTAGAACGGGTCCTGATGTATTTTCTACTGACTACTCAAGTAAATTCATTCACATAAATTCAAAAAAATCTAAATTAATGTGGACAGATAAAGATGGAAAATTACAAACAATACAAACTAGAAGATATGAAAATGCCAAGTTGTATCTTAATGATCTAATTAAGAATCATATTGGTGAATCTGGAATACCAAAAGGACTAAGATCTGATTTTAAAAATGGATTTAAAATTACAACCGGAAAAGACAAACAAAACAAATCCGTTAAAAAGAGCATTTCAAAACTGATAACTACTGATGAAACAGCATTTTCAACCAGTTAGTGTTTTTAAAAAAGACCTTTACAAGAAAATTCTTGCTTTTCCTAAAGTAAAAGAATCTGAGATTGAAAGACGAATAGTCGAATTAAAAAAATTAGGTGTTACACATGTTTCGTTTACAGGACCACTGCAAATTGAGAAATGTTGCATACTTGGAAAGGGATATGTTGGAATGGTGGTTCTTGCAAAAAAAGATGGTAATGTAATAGCACTAAAAATTAGGAGGGTAGACTCACCAAGAAAAAACATGGCAAATGAGGCTAAATTACTTAAAACTGCAAATAAAGTNGGTGTTGGTCCAAGGTTTATCAAAAATTCAAAAAACTTTTTGATAATGGAGTACATAGAAGGTGAGAAAATTATTGATTGGGCAAAGAAAACACGATGTACTGCAAAAGGTATACGTTCAATTCTCAATAGTATTTTGAGAGAATGTTTTCTCTTGGATAATTCAGCATTGGATCACGGAGAATTAAGCAAGATTGACAAACACGTCATTGTTGGAAAAAATAGAAACACAATCATCGATTTTGAGAGTTCTAGTACAAATAGGAAATCATCTAATGTGACAAGTGCGACACAGGCAATATTCATTGGGACAGGTCTTGCTAAAATCATTCAAAAAAAAATAAGGTTGCCCACAAGAACAAAGATAATTAATCTAATTCGCCAGTATAAGAAAAATCCAACATTAGAAAATTTTGAAAAAATTACTATTGGATTAAAATTACAAGCACCAGGTAAATTTGAAAAAGAAGTTCAAATGCTTTATTCAGACAAGACACTTGAGNCATTGATTAGAAAAATTGGTCCATGTACAATGAGGATTACAAAAAACCCATATCAGACACTAGTAGAGGCANTAATTTATCAGCAATTATCAGAGGCATCGGCTACAGCAATTGCAAATAGATTTCTGAAGATCTATGGAAAATTTCCAACTCCAAAAGAAGTTATGAAAACTTCTAATAAGAAATTAAAAGATACGGGAATTTCTGGCACAAAGGTAAATTACATTAAAGGTTTATCAAAACAAATTCTTGAAAAAAAGATTGATTTTAGAAAAATTTCAAAATTAAATGACAGAGAAGTTATTGCAGAACTGACAAAAATAAAAGGTATTGGGAATTGGACTGCTCAGATTTATCTAATGTTTTGCTTACAACGAAAGGATATTTTTCCTGTAGATGATCTGGGAATAAAAAAAGGAATTAGAGATTTGTTTTTACTAAAAGAATTACCAAATCCAGAAACTATGGAAAAATTTTCTGCTAGATGGAAACCAAATCGTAGTATTGCTTGCTGGTATATTTGGAAAAGTCAAAAAATTAATTCTATTGGATAATGGGATCGGGAGGATTTGAACCTCCGACCTCCAGCACCCCAGGCTGGCATCATAGCCATACTAGACGACGACCCCTGAAAACTTTTACAAATTATGAAATAATTAAATCGTGGTATCACAAAGTAATAATATGAAAATTTGTTCAATTTGTAAAAAAATTTCTGGAACTGACAATGATCACTTGGACTGTTTAGAAAAAAGACGGGTTGAATTAGAAGATGGAGGCTTGAAAGAAAGTTTGGCAGAAAAACTAGACATGCAAAAGGATCCAAATGATATCGGTGTGGAGATCAAAGCTGTTTTGGAACATTTAACAAAAGAGAAAGAAAAAACTTCTGAGTAAAAAATTATCTGTCTTGTGTGGTAGGTCTTACAAGAATTTCGTTTACATTCATATGATTTGGTGCATCGATTGCAAAAACAATTGCGTTTGCAATATCTTCTGCTTTCAGCGCTTCCATTTGTTTAGAGGTTTCAACAAATTTTTCAAGTGATTCATCAGTAATTGTATTTGTTAGTTCTGTTTCNACNACNCCTGGCTCTATNCTTGTAACNCGTATGTTCTTTCTTGGNCTNAGTTCNTGCCGTANACCCTCAGTAAATGCNGTAACAGCATGTTTTGTAGCACAATATANGCTACCTGCAGGAAANACNATTCTNCCNGCNACTGATGANATATTGATTATNTGNCCNGATTTTTTTTCAAGCATTGTAGGNAATACTGCTGCTGTACAATACANAACNCCNTTGATNTTTACATCAACCATTCTATCCCANTCNTCAATTTTGAGATTTTTNATNAANCTTAGNGGCATNANNCCNGCATTNTTTACTATAACATCAACNTGNCCCCATTTTTCTATAACTTTGGTAACAAAAGAATCACATTCAGATTTTTTAGTGACGTCTAGTTTTGAAATTAGTATCTCTCCATCTTGTTCGTTGATTTCTTTTTGTAGTTTTTCTAATCTATCTAACCTTCTAGCTCCTACTGCTACTTTTGCACCACTTTGTGCTAAAATTTTTGCAGTAGCATACCCAATTCCACTACTTGCTCCAGTAATAATTACAACCTTGTCTTTTATCAAAGCAGTTTTTCTCAAGTTTTTACGTGTAAATGTGTTTACCTCTATTGAAATATTATTGCAGATTTATTAGATCAAAAATCATANATCAATTATGAAGCCTGAGAAATGTGCATATTGTGGTGATATGGTAGATTTGCCATTCGAATGTAATTACTGCAAAGATCCTTTTTGTGCAGAACATAGACTTCCAGAAGATCATCGATGTGTGAAGTTAACACAAATACGAGCCAAAAAATTTGGTCAGCGTGGAGTAGTCAGAGATGGTGGACCAAACGATTCCGGATTAAAAAAATTTTTTAGAAAATTTAAGTAACTAATANTCAGATTTTTCTGGATCAATTTTNGAACGTCTAGCTTGATAGAATAATGTTATTGCTAATGCAAGTAGAACAAAAGCTGAGAGCCAATGGGGTTCAGCATTAATGTGTTTATCAGAACTTGTTGCTATGTATGGCATGAAACCAATATAGGCAATTGAAAATGCAATCATCGTTACNCCTTGAATACTAAGCTTTGTCCATGTTGGAATAATTTTAACAAGTCTGAAAATAGCTTCTATGATAAATAATGCAACTACAGGATAAACTGTCAAGAGAATAAAATCAATTATATCAACTGAACCAGCATGTGACATTTTATTTCTCAGTTATCTAAATGGATTTTAACTGCCAGGTTTTTTGTAATAAATTCCTGTGCGTCTTTGTTAGGTATTGTGGCTATATCCTCTGATTTGAATGGCCCATATTTTTCAGAATCTACAGCAACAATTTCTTCAACATCTTTTAAAAATCTAATAGAAANAGGTTTTGTTTTATGCTTTTGGGAAATAGACTCTAAAACCTTGGTTTTCCCACTCAAAGTACTAGATAGAATCATTTCGTTTCTTTCCTCCATTTCATCACTTGAATCTAAAACAAATCGTTCTTCATCAATTAAATTTCCTTTTTCTNTTTTTGTGTTAATGGATGCCTTTTCCAAACGAAATTTCATTATTAGTGATGTTAATAGGCTCGTTTTTTCAACAAGATTATTTTTGAGTTTTGCTTCTAATCCGCTATATTCTTCAGTTTTTAGTTTTCCAATAAGCTGGGATAATGTAGTGTAAAATTCTGGATTTATTTGTTGAATGTCATTATTTTCAATTTCATTTAATGCAATTCTGTATAAAGCAGTGAGATCATAATTTTCATTCTTAGACATTTGTATGTAGTTAATCTTAAAAGGCACGTTTAATTCTTTTAGTTTGTCGAAATTAAATGCCGTATAAAGTAATTGGTGGAAAAGCTACNCATGTGAAATACTCATCTGATGAAGTATTTGCACGAATAAAACATGAGGGAATCAAGTTTATTGATCTCCAGTTTACTAGTCTGCCAGGAAGATTCCATCATACTACGATCTCAGCAGACACATTCACACCAGAACAGATGGAAGATGGTTTGCCTAAACTTGACGGNTCNTCAATTGTAGGTTTTACAAGTATTCATGATTCTGATCTTATCTTAAAACCNGATCCTAGTACATTTGCTGTTATTCCTTGGATTGATGATAAAAAAACTGCACGACTTCTTTGTGATGTTTACTGGGGAGGAGGTAGAGGAAGACTTGAAAATGACCCCAGAGGAATTTGCCAAAAAGCTGAAAAATATGTAAAATCACAGGGATTTGATTATAGTACATGGGGACCAGAAGTAGAGTTTTTTGTTTTTGATAAAGTGAATTGGGATGTATTAACACCATACAAAGGTCAGTCATATTCAATTGAATCAGTAGAAGCACCATGGAGTCAAGAAGGAACTGGTTATCCTATGGGATTACAGGAGGGATACTATCCTAGTACTCCATCAGATACATTAACGCCATTTAGAAATGAATGTGTTGATATTCTCAATAATAGTTTTGGAATTTTATGCGATAATCACCACCATGANGTAGCAACAGCTGGTCAATGTGAAATTGATATNAAATATGACTACATGACAAATTCAGCAGATGGTGCACAGTCTTACAAATATGTTGTNAGAAATATTGCTCAAAAATTTGGAAAGGTTGCAACTATGATGCCAAAACCAATATCAATGGATTCTGGTTCTGGTATGCATACAAATGTTAGTCTTTGGAAAAATGATCAAAATACATTTTTTGATCAAGAGTCAGATTTGGAACTAAGTCAGGTAGGTCGTTATTTCTGTGGTGGTATAATGTCTCATGCAAAAGCTCTTACAGCAATTACAAACCCAACAACAAATTCCTATCACAGATTAGTTCCAGGTTATGAAGCACCAGTTTACATTGCATGGAGTTCAAGTAACAGATCTGCTACAATTAGAATCCCTGCTCACTTTAAAGGTGAAAAATATGCGTTTATGAAAAGATTAGAGTATCGTGTTCCTGATCCTGCTTCTAATCCATATCTAGTATTCTCTGCAGTTTTAGCAGCGGGTCTAGANGGAATAAAGAAAAAAATGGATCCCGGTGATCCAGTTCAAGAAGACATTTACAAAATGTCAAGATCAGAAAGAAGGAAACGTGGTATTGATACATTACCTGCAAATCTTGGAAGAGCTTTAGATGAATTAGAAAGTGATAGAAAATTCCTATCACCAATTTTCACTACTCCTGTTTTAGATAAAATAATTGATTTGGAAAGAAGGGATCAGAGAGAAATCTCTATCAGACCTCATCCTCATGAATTTTATCTCTACTTTGATGTATAAGATATTTTAAAATTTTCAGAGAGAATCAGCAAATATAAGAGTGATTTATTTTCAATTGTGTTGACTAATAATGAATATTCTTGCAGTGGGAGCACATTGGGATGATATTGAATTGGGTTGTAGCCTAACCCTGAAGAAGTTAGGAGAAAAAGGGCATAAAATTTTCACAGTTGTTGTGTGTAGTTCTCAATATGGAAAGAATGAAGACGAAGGCATGAATGAGGACAATGCGTTAGAATACGGATTAAAATCATTTGGTATGATGGGAGCAAATTACATTCCTACTGAAAAAGAGCCTAATAGTAAATTGGTCTACGGCAAGAAGATAATGCAGGAACTGGAGGAAATAGCCAGTAATAACAAGATTGATGGTGTTTTTACTCATTGGTTTGGAGATGTAAATACGGATCACAAGGCAGTTTGGGAAATTTCTAGAACCGCATTTAGGAATATAAAAAATTGTTTCATGTATCAGTCTAATTCTTACAGTGATAATGTGGATGTATTCAAACCAAATTTCTATTTTGGTTTTAGTAATGAAGAATATGGTATGAAAGAGAAATTTCTATCTCAATATGAAAATGAATGGAGTCGAAGAAAAGATAGATGGTCAAGAGAAATTTTTGAACGCGAACGTTATTGGGGTCATGTTTCAGGAAATGATTATGCTGAGGGATTTCAAACAGGAAAACTTGTTGATTTCTTAGTGTAAAGGAAATGAAATAACATGGTTAGTGAACAAAGAGAAATTGGTGACAATTGTAAAATTGGTGAAAATGTAAAATTCGTAGGAAGTGTAAAAATCGGCAATAACTGTAAAATTGGAAATAATGTTTATCTAAATTCAGTCTCTATTGATCATGACGCAATAATTCAAGATAATGTTGTTATAGGCTATGATACAATTACTGGACATTTTTATGATCAAGAAAAATCAAATAAGACTAAAATTAATTCCGATGAATCAAAGTTTCATGTAGTTGTTGGAAAGAATGTTCTAATCAGAAATGGTGCTGTAATTTATTCGGATGTTCAAATTGGTAATAATTGCTGGATTAATCATAATGCAATTATCAGGGAAAATGTGAAAATCTTAAATGATTGTACTATTGGATCAAATACAATTTGTGAAAATAATGTTTCAATAGGAAATAGATGTGCAATTCATAACAATACTATGATTTGTGCGGAAACCTTGATTGAATCATGTGTATTCATAGGGCCTGGTGTGTCATTTACAAACAATTCTCCAATTGGGCACTTACGTAATGTTCCAGCAACCATTAGAGGTGCAAAATTGCGCTTTGGCTGTGCTATAGGTGGTGGAGCAACAATTTGTCCTGGAGTTGAAATTGGTAGTGAGTCTATTGTTGCTGCAGGTACTGTAGTTACGAAAGATGTTTCTTCACGAATTATTGTTGTTGGCAATCCTGCAAAAAAAATTAAGGACGTAGAAGATGAAAGTTTAATCAAAGAAGATATTCGTAAAGCCTATGAGAATGAAATATGAACTTTGTAGAATAATTGTTAATGCTCAAAAAGAAGAAATATCATATTTTAGAAATCTTACATCATTCCGCCCATATCAGGCATGCCCATTCCTGGTGGCATTCCGCCCATGCCTCCCATTCCTGGTGGCATTCCACCTTCAGCTCCTGGTGGTGGACCTGCTGATTTTGCAGTTGCTATAACATCATCAATTCTTAGTATCATACAAGCAGCTTCAGTTGCTGCAGATACAATTTGCTCTTTAACTGCCAATGGTTCGATGATATCACTTGCTTTCATATTTCCCACTCTGGCCTTCATTACGTCAATTCCAATCCATTTGTCACCTTTGACCTGTTTTGAGCGTAAGTTTGTTAGTGTATCAATAGGATCCATGCCTGCATTTTCTGCCAAGGCCAATGGTATTGATTCTAATGCATCAGCAAATTTTTCTGCTGCCAATTGCTCACGTCCCTCAAGTGATTTTGCCCATGAACGGATTTTTGTTGCAGCAAATGTTTCAGGTGAACCACCGCCTGCAACTATGGAAGGCATTTCCATAACATCTTTGACTACCATAAGAGAATCATGAATTGATCTTTCGACTTCGTCTACTACTCTTTGTGAACCTGCACGAAGTAATATGGTCACAGATTTTGGATGTCTGCATCCCTCGATGAATACCCATTTGTCTTCTTCAATTTTCTTTTCTTGAATAGTTTGAGCAGAGCCCAAATCTTTTTCAAAAAGATCATCAAGGTTTGTAACTATTCTTGCACCCGTAGCTTTTGCAAGTTTTGTCATATCGCTTTCTTTAACTCGTCTAACAGCCAAAATTCCAGCCTTTGCAAGATAATGTTGTGCCATGTCGTCAATTCCTTTCTGACATACAACAACTGTTGCACCAGAACCAATTACTTTGTCAACCATGGTTTTCAACATTTTATTTTCTTCATCTAGAAATGATTTCATTTGTTGTGGGTTTGAAATGTTAATTTTTGCATCAGTCTCAGTTTTGTTAATTTCAAGTGCAGTATTCAATAGGGCGATTTTTCCCTCAGAAACTTTTGTTGGCATTCCAGAGTGGACAATTTCTTTATCCAGTACGATGCCCTGAATAATTGCAGAGTCTTTAATTGAACCTCCTGATTTCTTTTCAACTTTAATATCATCAATGTCAGCTGTATATTTTTCGCCGTTTCTTTCTGCTATTGCTAAAACTGATTTTACAACCATTTCTGCTAATTGGTCAGAGTCTTTTCTTACGAGTTTTGTTTGCATTGAAGTTTTTGCAATTTTTAACAAGTATGATTTGTCATTTGGAGAAATTTGTTCGGAGATGTCTTTCAAGAATTGTTTTGTTTTCTTTCCAGCTTTTCTATATCCATCAACAATGATTGTTGGGTGAACATCTTGAAGAATTAGTGATTCTGCATGTTCAAGTAATGCTCCTGCAAGTACAACTGCAGATGTTGTTCCATCACCTACTTCATTATCAGTTGTTTTTGAAATTTCAACTAGCATTTTAGCTGCTGGATGTTGAACATCAATTTCTTTGAGAATTGTAGCGCCATCATTAGTAATTGTAACATCGCCTAAAGTGTCAACCAACATTTTATCCATGCCTCTAGGTCCCAAACTGGTGTGAACTATTTCTGCAATAATTTTAGCTGCAGCAATATTGTTTTTTTGTGCATCTCTACCTTTTTGTTCTGATGCGCCATCTTTGAGCAAAACAACTGGCATGTTTCCTTTTGGTGTTTGTGCTGACATACAACAAAAATCAAGTTTTTCTAAATTTATAGTTAATTATTGTAAATTGGCTAAATTTCAAAAAAGATCGCTGTTCTTAAATTAGGAAAACAAGGCTGAAATACATGACAGACACGCCTAGAGATTCTTATGATAAGGTATTTTCTAGTCTCCAAAAACACCACACTTGGTTTGAAAACTCTATCCCATTGATTGCCAGTGAGAATATTCCAAGCCCGGCTGTGAGAGAGGCAGTAATGTCTGATTTTGGTAATAGATATGCAGAAGGCTGGCCCGGTGAGCGGGTTTATGCAGGGTGTACCCACATTGATGAAGTTGAGATTCAATGTATGGAGTTGGCACAAAAACTGTTTGACGCTGAATTTGCAGATGTACGAGCAGTTTCTGGAGTTGTTGCAAATCTGGCAATTTATTCATCATATTCAAATCCCGGCGATGTTATGATGGCATCATCAATTCCAGCTGGCGGGCATATATCACACGGAAAAAAGGAACACTCTGGAACTGCCGGTTTAGTCCACGGTCTTGATATTGAATTTTTTGCATTTGACCCAGAAGAAATGACACTTGATGTTGATAAGACAAAAGCCAAAGTTGAAGATTTGAAAAGTCAAAACAGACTTCCAAAGATTGCAATGTTTGGCGGTTCTGTTTTCTTATTTCCTCATCCTGTAAAAGAACTGGCTGACTTTTTGAAAGGTCATGACATGCACATCAATTATGATGCAGCACATGTTGCAG
>PAAH01000038.1 GCA_002698885.1 Nitrososphaerota archaeon
GAAGATGCCATAGCATTTGACACAGTTGAAATATCATCCATAACCAACGATGCCCCTGAAGTATTCCCACTAGGTGAAACCATAGTTACATGGACTGCAACTGACACTTCAAATAATTCAATATATGAGACACAGTTAGTTACTGTTATAGATACAACTTCACCAACAATTCAAATTCCAGAATCTTTAAGCATTGAAGCTGAAACAAAACAAAACAATATTGTTGAATTAGGAATGATTTTAGCAGATGATGCAGTTGGAATTTCATCCATAACAAACGATGCCCCTGAAGTATTNCCACTTGGTGAAACCATAGTTACATGGACTGCAACTGATGAATCAGGTAATTCTTCAAGTACTATGCAAATAATTTTGTTAACTGACACTACATTACCTATTATAGCATCTCCAGTTGATATAGAAATTGAGGCTACATCTAGAGATCAAAATATTATCAATTTAGGAATTCCTGATGCAATTGACTCTGTAGGAATTTCATCCATAACAAACGATGCCCCTGAAGTATTTCCACTTGGTGAAACCATAGTTACATGGACTGCAACTGATGAATCAGGTAATTCATCATCTGACACACAGACAATCAGGTTAGTAGATACCATAGCACCAATAATAACACAGCCATTGGAAATTGTTGCAGATGCAACATCACTTTCAAATACAATGGTTGAATTACCACCACCACAAGTTTTTGATTCAGTAAGTGATGTAAAATTAGAAAGCAATACAAGTAATTCATTTGGATTTGGTGAAACCATAGTTACATGGACTGCAACTGATGAATCAGGTAATTCTTCAAGTGTTACTCAAAATGTTATGATAATTGACGAAAGTGGACCAATATTAGATATTCCTAATAATATTATTTTAGATGCGACATCTTTAGAAAATATTATAGATATTGGTAATGCTAGCGCTTCCGATTTTGTTGATGAAAATCCTATCATAACTAACGATGCACCTGAAGTATTCCCACTTGGTGAAACCATAGTTACATGGACTGCAACTGATGAATTAGGTAATTCGTCATCATCTACTCAAAATATTGTAGTTCAAGCATGTGGTGAGACCCCATCTTACTATAATCTAATCTTAGGTAGCAATGATGATGATCTTTTACTAGGAACCAACATGCCAGATTTGATCTTTTCTTTCTATGGTGATGACATAATTTCTGGTGATAATGGTGATGATTGTATTTTGGCAGGTGAAGGTGATGATATAATATTTGGTAATGAAGGTAATGACAATATTTCTGGTGGTTCTGGCAACGACATAATAAAAGGACAATCAGGTGAGGATATTTTACAAGGTGGNTTCGGATTGGATATTGTAGACGGTGGTGATGGNNCTGATGTCTANAAGAATNTTGATGAATCAAANAATGATTTAGTCTTAAATTGTGAGACTAACGAATAAGTTTAGAATTATAATACCTGCAAACAAATTAGANGTATTGACAAAATCTAAGAAATTATTNTCAGATGCAAAAAAAGTGATTCCATCTGGAGTTAATAGTCCTGTAAGATACATTGAGCCATANCCATTCTTTGTTAAACACTCAGAAGGAAGTTCNTTATGGGATGAAGATGGAAATAGATACACTGATTTTTGTAACGGTTATGGTGCATTGCTTTTAGGTCACACCAGAAAAGAAATTATCTCTGCTGTATCTAGACAGTTAAAAAAAGGTACATTATACACTGCACCAACTTCATTAGAAATTGAATTATCTAAACTAATTATTAAAAACTTTCCATCTATCAAAAAAGTTAGAATAGTAAACACTGGGGCTGAAGCAACTATGACGGCAATTAGACTTGCTAGAGGATTTACAAAGAAGAAGAAGATAATAAAATTTGAAGGGTGTTATCATGGTGCATATGATACAGTTCTAGTGAAAGCAGGTTCTGGGTCTGCACATAANGGTATATCAATATCAGANGGTGGATTAGATGAAGTTTCAAAAAATACATTGGTTGTNCCTTACAATGATATCAATGAGTTAGAAAAGACTATAACAAAAAATAAAGATATTGCAGGNCTTATTATAGAACCAGTTCTTGCAAATATGGGCTTGGTATTACCAGAAAAGAATTATCTTTCTGCTGTAAGAAAAATTACTAAACAATACAATATACCTTTAATTTTTGATGAAGTAGTGAATGGCTTTAGAATTTCTGAAGGTGGTGCACAAAAATTATTTCAAATAGAACCTGATATTACTACACTAGGAAAAGCACTAGGTAATGGTTTTACAATTGCAGCAGTAGGTGGAAAGCAGGAAATTATGAATAAATTATCACCTGGAGGGAAAGTTTATCAAGCAAGTACATTTGCGGGTAATCCTATTTCAGTAGTGGCTGCTATTAATTCAATTAAAACAATTAACAAGATTAAAAATAAATTATATCCAAAACTTGAACGTTATTGTAAAACTATGGTTGATGAGATTGATGATCTGGCAACTGATTATAGAATACCACATACAATAAATTCAATATCATCAATGTTTCAGATTTTCTTTACAAATCAGAGAGTTATTGATTATGACAGTGCAAAAAAATCAAACACAAAAAAATTCCAAAAACTTTTTACAAATCTTCTAAAAAATGGTGTTTTTATTGCACCATCGCAATATGAGACAGTTTTTCTCTCAGATGCACATACAGATATGGATATCACAAGTACATTAGGCGCATATGGTTTATCATTAAAACAGGTGAAAAATTGAATTTTATAGTTGGTGCTCGTGGAAGTAAATTATCCCAAGCACAGACAAATTGGGTGATATCTGAATTACAAAAGATAGATTCCTCGTTATCATTTGAGTTTAAGACTATAACTACAAAAGGAGATACAGACACGCGACCACTATTTGCAATGGAACAGAAAGGTATTTTTGAAAAAGAGATTGATAGAGCAGTTGCCAATAAGGAAATTGATTTTGCTGTTCATAGTTTGAAGGATGTCCCATCACAAATAGATGGAGACTTAGTAATTTCCTGTATACCAAAACGCGAGTCAATTAATGATGTTTTAATAACTAAAGATGGATTTAGTATCGATTCTATTCCNTCTGCNTCTGTAATTGGAAGCAGTAGTTTAAGACGAGCAGTNCAAGTAACTCGTAAAAGACCAGATCTTATTGTAAAACCTGTAAGAGGTAATATTGAAACGCGAATCAATAAGGTAACAGAAGGGAAATTTGATGGAATTGTTTTAGCACAAGCTGGAATTACACGACTTGAAAATAAAGTAAAATTTTCAAAATTATCAACAGATGATTTTCCACCATCACCAGGTCAGGGTGCACTTGCAATTGTGTGTAGAAAGGATGATTCTAAGACTTTGGAATTATTAAAAAAGATAGAAGATACTAAATCTAGAACGGAAATAGAAGCTGAGCGTGCATTATCGGATTCAGTTGATTCCGGATGTAGGTTTCCTGTCGGTGCATTTGCAGTTGCACATGATAATTCATTAACATTAAAGGTTGCAGTATACTCAATGGACGGAAAGAAATCAATAATTCTGGAAAAAACTGGAAGTGTAAATCAACCTAAAGAACTTGGAAAACTACTTGGTACAGAATTACAAAATAGGGGCGTTTCAGAGATTGCTTCTAATTGGAGAAAGGAATTGGAGGAATGGAATAAGCAATGATAGGTAAAGTATATCTTGTGGGTGCTGGTCCAGGTGATCCTGATTTAATCACACTGAAAGCAATTGAGTTAATCAAAAAAGCTGATGTTGTATTATATGATAGATTAGTCAGTAAGAAAATTCTTACAATGATTCCAAAACGTTGTAAGTCAATTTACGTTGGTAGAGCAGTTGGTGATGATACCACTCATCAAGATAGTACAAATGAATTAATGGTGAAATATGCAAAATTGAAAAAAACCGTGGTTCGGCTCAAAGGCGGTGACCCCATAATTTTTGGTAGAGGTGGTGAAGAGGCAGAATTTTTGAAATCATTTAAAATAAAATATGAAATTATTCCTGGAATAACCTCTGGAATAGGTTCTGCAACGTACGCAGGAATTCCATTGACTCANAGACAATTTGCATCATCAGTTGTCTTTGTAACAGGCCATGAGGATCCTGAAAAGAAGACTGAAGTTGTAAAATGGAAAAAATTGGCTAAATCAGTTGANACAATAGTGATTATGATGGGTCTTTCAAGAATTGAGGAAATTTCTAAAAAATTGATTGAGGGTGGAATGGATAAAACTACACCAGTTGCGGTTATACAAAATGGTACAACACCCAAGCAAAAGATGATCAAAGGAACAATTTCAAACATATCTAATAAAATCAAGAGAAATAAGATTCGACCCCCAACTAATATTATTATAGGCCGTGTAGTTGATCTTTCAGATATAATCGGGTGGAGAAAATGATTGATGGAAAAACAATAGCAATTACTCGTTCAAAGGATGATGCCGAAGAATTCATAGAATTAATCTCAAAACACAATGCAACACCAATAACACTTCCTACAATTGAATTAGTTAGTAAAGGAGAAAAAATTGTTGATGAATTTTTAGAGACAATTGAAAAAGAATCTCCAGATTTTTCTGTATTTATGAGTTCAAAAGCAGTTACATTGTTGATTGATAGTGCAAAAAGTATTTCAAAATTTGAAGNTCTTCAGCTTGCAATTGCTAATACTACTGTTATTGCAGTTGGTCCAAAAACTAAAGATGCATTAGAAAGAGAAAATATNAAAGTTGCACANATGCCTCAAAGATATTCATCTGTAGGTGTAGGTGAGGTGTTCACNAANCTTAATGCTGTTGGGAAAACAACTATTATTCCAAGAAGTGGTGCATCAACTCCATTCTTGAAGAATCTATTAGAGAAGATTGGACTTAATGTTGTTGAACTTTATTTGTACGATGTTTGTGCATTTCGAGATCCAACTGAATGGAATGAATTTAGAAAAATGTTTTCTGACAGTCAAATAGATGGAATAATTTTTACCAGTGCATCATCTGTTAGGGCATTTTTTGAAATTATGACAAATGATTACACTCAAGAAAATTTAGTTCAATTATTGACAAATACTAAAGTTATTGCTATAGGTCCTTTTACTGCTGATGAATTGAAAAAATTCTATATTCAAAATATTATTGCAGATGTTCATACCGTTAAGGGATCGGTTGATGCAATTCTAGAAGAGTTTTCATTAGCTTAACCTATTTAGTATTACCTAATTTTACTCGGATTTTTATAATAACAGTGTTGTAATGTGTGTATGGCAACCGAAAATTTTGATATGGATTATTCAAAATATGATTTCAAAGATTCAACAGAAATGTATGTACATTTGAGTAAAAAAGGTCTTTCAAAAGAAACTGTGATAGGAATCAGCAAAATGAAAGATGAGCCACAGTGGATGCTAGATTTCAGACTTCGTTCATATGAAGCATTTATGAAAAAACCAATGCCAACATGGGGGGCAGATCTGAGTCATATTGATTTTCAGAATATTTACTATTATGCAAAGGCCTCTGAAAAAACAGAAAAAAATTGGGATGATGTTCCTGAAGATGTAAAAAATACATTTGATAAACTAGGTATTCCTGAGGCTGAAAAGAAATTTTTAGCAGGAGTTGGTGCTCAATACGAATCAGAAGTAGTTTATCACAATTTGAGAGAAGATTTGGCAAAACAAGGTGTTCTATTTTTAGATACAGACAGTGCACTTAAAGAACAACCTGAGATTTTCAAAAAATACTTTGGAAAAATGATTCCTCCCGAAGATAATAAATTTGCAGCACTTAACAGTGCAGTTTGGAGTGGTGGATCATTCATCTACATTCCACCAGGAGTCAAAGTAGATATGCCATTACAAGCATACTTTAGAATCAATGCAGAAAATATTGGTCAATTTGAAAGGACTTTAATTATTGCTGATGAGGGTTCAGAAGTTCATTATATTGAAGGGTGTACTGCACCAGTATATTCTTCAGAGTCATTACACTCAGCAGTTGTAGAGCTAGTTGCCCACAAGGATGCAAAGTTAAGATACACAACAATACAAAATTGGAGTAATGATGTTTACAATCTAGTTACAAAACGTGCTTATGCATACGAAGGAGCAACAGTAGAATGGATTGACGGTAACATTGGAAGTAAAATCACAATGAAATATCCTGGAATTTATTTAATGGGTCAAAAGGCATATGGTGAAACACTTTCTATTGCATTTGCAGGAAAAGGACAACATCAAGATACAGGAGCGAAGATGGTTCATTTAGCACCTGACACAACATCTAAAATTACATCCAAATCAGTTAGTCGTTCAGATGGTCGCTCAACATACAGGGGATTGCTAAATGTTGCAAAAGGTGCAACAAACGTCAAGTCAACTGTTCGTTGCGATGCATTGCTATTAGACGATACTTCAAAGACTGATACATATCCATATATGGAAATTAACCAAGAAGATGCAACCATAACACATGAAGCAACTGTGGGTAAGATTGGTGACGAACAAATATTCTATCTCATGACACGTGGATTCTCTGAAGAGGAAGCATTGACACTAATTGTTAATGGCTTCATGGAACCATTCACCAAAGAATTACCAATGGAATATGCTGTAGAACTGAATAGACTCATCAAATTAGAGATGGATAATTCAGTAGGCTAGATTTCTAATACGATTGATTCAAATGCAACAAATTGCTCTATCGTCAATTGAGAATTCATTAATTGATGAAATTTCATCTTCTAGAAATGAACCTAAATGGCTCAAGGAATACCGAAACAGTTCACTAAGTATTTACCAAGAATTACCACATGAAGTCTCTCCATTGTATAATAAATACACAGATGCTAAGAGAATGAATCCAGAACAAGTTTCATTATCAATTAACACAGATTCTAGGATACCTGAATTTTTAACAAAAAGGATTGAAGATGTAAAAAATGATGTAGGCATAATTCAGATTGGTTCAAGTATACATTCAGTCAATATTCCTGAAAATCTGCGCTCATCCGGATTAATAATTTCCTCAATTAATGATGCATTAAAAGATAACAATGAGTTAGTAGAAAAAATCATAAAATCATCCAATTCGAAAGAAGACAAATACACTGCATTAAATAATGCAGCATTTAATTCAGGGATTTTTGTTCACATTCCAAAAAATCTTATAATCGAAGAACCAATTCATTTACTTTCTTGTTTATCAAATGATGGAATTTCAACCATTTCACGAAATCTGATTGTTGCAGAAGATAATACAAAAGCAACTATTGTTCAAGAATTATATTCTCCAGAAACACAAACACAACAAGCATATCTTGAATTATTGAACACCAAAGTAGGATCAAATAGTAATCTTGATGTTACCACTCTTCAAATGATGGAACAAAACTCTGTAAATTTTTCAACTAGACGAACTGATTTGTCTCAAGATGCAAAAGTTAACTGGTATCTTGGATTGTTTGGTACCATGCTGTCAAGATATAGAATTGACTATCATCTAAATGGTACTGGTGCATCTGCAAATGACTCAGAAGTTGCATTTGGAAATAATGAACAATCATTCGATCTTAATACAATTGTTAATCATCATAAAGAGTCAACAGAAGGAAAAGTTGTAGAAAAATCAATTCTAAAAGATAAATCAAAATCTCTTTTCAAGGGAATGATTAGAATTAATGAAGATGCAGCACATTCTAACTCTTTCTTATCAGGGCGTTCTATATTATTAGATAAAGGTGCAAAATCTGACGCAATACCAGGACTTGAAATTCTAACAAATGATGTTAAAGCAACACATTCGGCATCAGTTGCACAGATTGATGAGGAACAAATATTCTATCTGGGTTCACGTTGTCTTAATCGTAGAGAAGCTGAAAGGATAATTGTTGAGGGATTTTTGGAACCACTATCACGTTCAATGTCATATCAGGTACGTGCATGGATTGCATATCTCATAGAATCAAAATGGGATGGTAAGGAATTGTCAATTAATAATGATGAACAATTAAAGGCATTAGTTGAAGTTGAAGAAACAAGATATAATGAACATGCCGAAATTGAGCAGCATTACAAATACAGGTGATTAAACTGAATAATTGGATAAAGGCATGTACTATTGATAGTTTGAGTGAAGGTAAAATGGTTAGTTTTGATCATAACAATAAGAAAATTCTTCTATCAAACCTTAATGGGAAAATACTTGCTACAGATCGAATATGCACACATGCAGAGGCCGATTTATCAAATGGAATATTATCAGAAAATGGACTGACATGNCCATTACATCTTTCTGTTTTTGATCTTAATACTGGAAAACCTGAGAATCCACCAGCAGAAACCGCATTAGAAACATACAAAATCAAANTAGAAGGACAAAATGTCATGGTTGAGGTATCATAATGTCAGCAGCCGCAGCAGAATCTACATCTGAAATATTTGAAAATTTAAGACATGATTTTCCCGTTTTGGAACGAATAGTTAGAGATGGAAAAAAACTTGTTTATTTAGATAATGCAGCAACCACTCAAAAACCAAATCAGGTTATAGATGCTATTTCTGATTATTANAAAAACCACAATTCCAATATACATAGAGCAGTTCATGCACTTGCAGAAGAATCAACTGAAGCATTTGAGATTACCAGAGATAAAATAGCCAAATTCCTTAACATACAAAATCGTGAAGAGATTGTTTTTGTTAAAGGAACAACAGAGGCTATCAATTTAGTTGCATATGCATGGGGAAGAGATAACATAAAGAATGATGATATTGTTATCACCACAGAATATGAACATCATTCAAACATAGTTCCATGGCAGATGCTCACTAAAGAGACTGGTGCAGAACTCAAATATATCGATATTAATGATAATGGTGAATTAATGTTGGAGCAGCTTGATGAATATTTAGCAACAGGTAAGGTTAAACTAGTTGCTATTAGTCATGTTTCAAATGTTCTTGGAACTATAACTGATATTCAAGAGGTAATTAAGAAATGCAAAAATGCTGGTTCTAAAATTTTAGTGGATGGTGCACAAGCAGTACCACACATGAAAGTGGACATTGATAACTTGGGATGTGATTTCTATGCCTTTTCAGCTCATAAAATGTTAGGTCCAACGGGTGTTGGTGTTTTATGGGCTCGTAAAGAATTACTAGAAAATATGAAACCATTTCAAGGTGGTGGAGATATGATAAGAGAAGTTCATAAATATGAAACAACATGGAATGATTTACCATACAAGTTTGAAGCAGGAACACCTAATGTTGCAGATGTTATTAGCTTTGCAGCAGCAATTGATTATCTTGAAACGATAGGAATGGATAATATTAGAAAACATGAGATTGAGTTAACTCAATATGCACTTGACAAAATGAAAAATGTTAAAGGCTTGACAATCTATGGACCAAAAGATTCTCAGAAAGCTAGTGGTGTAATTTCATTTAACTTTAATGATGTTCATCCACATGATGTTGCAACAATAATTGATAAAAATGGGGTTGCGATTAGATCTGGTCATCATTGCGCACAAGTTTTGATGGAAAAACTAAATGTNGCTGCAACTAATCGTGCTAGTTTTTACATTTACACTACAAAGCAAGAAGTTGATGTTTTAATTGATTCACTACAGCATGTTGCAGAGGTGTTCAAATTATGAGTGGGGATCCTATCTATACTGAAATGATAATTGAGTATTCTCGAAACCCCTCTAACTATGGAAAATTAGAAAATCCTCATATAACACGACATGATAGTAACCCACTTTGTGGTGATAGTATAGATCTTTATCTTAACATTGATGACAATAAAATATCTGATGTAAAATTTGATGGAAAGGGATGTGCGATATGCATGGCATGTTCTTCTGTTCTTACTGAATTGATTAAAGGAAAAGATCTTGATGATGTTAAGAAATTTGAAAAGGATGAATTACTTTCTGAGTTAGGTCTGGAACATCTCATCAAAACAAGTCCTGTAAGAATAAAATGTGCATTATTATCACTAAAGGCATTAAAATATGGGATTTATTCTTATTTTGCTGAGAAAATGAATGACATAGAGTCAGCAGGTAATTTGAAAGACGAGGCGGCAAATCTCTATTGAATGCTCTGAATTTATTGATGTCACAAATTAGGAAAGTTATATTTGATAATTTTAACGATGTAGATACCAGATTTAACAATGACCAAGTACTTGAATTACTAAAAAGAGATGAGGCATTTGACCAAACAATCACAATTGACGATCTTGAATCTCAATTCGTAAAAATTGAAGATGACGGATTAGTTCGTTGTATTGCACAGAATTTTACAACTAAATGGTTCAAACTATACGAAAAAATGGAACAATTGAATTGCAGTTCTTGTAATGGTGTTGTATTTTTAGGTAATGACGAATCAAAGATTTGTTATAATGATGAATGCGGCGCTACGCTGTAGAATTATTTCCATTGGCTGCATCTTCAAGGCATTTAATCATAGGTAATGTTTGTCCTGTAAGATATCTAACCAGTGCACCTCCTGCAGTACTGATATGATTTACTTTATCTGACAATTCATATTTTTTTAGGGCAAAAGTTAGATGTCCACCACTCACAATTGAAGTTGCCATCGAATTTGCTACTGATTCTAGTAGTGATTTTGTTCCAAATTGGAAGTTTTCTTTCTCAAAAAATCCAGCAGGACCACTAATGAATATTGTTCCAGCACCAGTAATCATTTTTGAATAGTAATCTAACGTTTTTTGACCTACATCAAAAATCTGATCATCTTTGTTTAGATCACGAACATCAATTTCCAATCTTTCCCCATTTTTATTTACTGCAATATCAACAGGAGTTGAAAAAACATCTGGGTATTGACCAATAAGTGAATGTGCATCTGCAACTAATTTTTCTTCATTTTTAATATTTAGTGGAAATTTAATTCGTCCTTGTGCACGAAGAAATACATTTGCTATTAGACCTGTTAGTAGAACATGATCAGCTCTTTCTTTTGCAATTAGCATATTTAGTGATCGTAATCTGTCATCAACTTTTGAACCTCCCAAAATTATTACAAAAGGTGATTTTGCAACTGTTAGAATATTTTCTAATTCTTTAACCTCCTTTTCAACTAATTTACCTGCACATGTAGGAAGAACTTGAGCAAATCCTACAAGTGATGGATGTGTTCTATGTGCACTGGGAAATGAATCAAGTACAAATAAATCAAATAGATCTTTTAATCGTTGAACCATTATTGTTTTTGCACTCTCTTCCAATGTAAATTCATAATTTTCTTCAGCACAAAGACGTAAGTTATCTAGTAAAATTATTTCATTATCATTCATATTTTTAATTTCATTTTGAGCATGAGTTCCAATTACATCAGAAACATANCTAACTTTCTTACCACAGAATTTTTCTAACTCTTTTGCATGATTCTCCATTCCAACAAAATCGTCCCTGCCAACTCTACCTTGATGAGATATAATTACAATCTTTGCACCATCAAGAGCTTTGATTGTAATAGAAACATCTTCAATTCTTTTGTTCCCTGTAATTTGTTTAGTATTAGGATCTATTGGCACATTCATATCAACTCTCAGAAGAACAGTCTTTCCTTTAACATCGAAATCGTTTATTGTTCTAATCTTCACATTTTTTCTCTTTCAATCTAGTTAAAATTCGTTTATCCGATCAAAATTTTAATTTGATTTTCAATTTCTTATTTCATAGTTCATATATTATATGTGAGATTACTAATAATTTAGATACTAATTGCAAAATATGTTGTTTGGCATTCGCTCTAGACCATTTTTTCTATTACTTGCTGCATTTTTGATATGTTCAATTATTGCATTATCTGAGGTTACCTTTGAATCTGAGAAAAATTTTATGAATTTGGTTCAGAATTCTTCTGGAAATAATCTAGTGGATATTGGTATATGGTTAGTAACAGAATCAGGTAACGTATTTGTTATGCTTCCATTTAGTGTAATATTACTAATTATTCGTCGNACTAGAAGAATAGGCATGACGCTTTTAATTTTGCTAGTTATTTCCACAATACTGACAGGTTACATAAAATGTGGTATTGATAGAGACAGACCATTCTTAACTTGGGAAGGAACTGAATTTCCAATGCCAGTTGAACCTGATAGCTTCTCATTATTCTGTGAAGGTAAGAGCTGGACAGCAGGATTCCCTTCAGGTCACGCTGCGCGTGCAGCAATGTTTGCATTTNTTATTGGCTATGTACTTTCTGATAGATTTCCAAAATGGTGGAATCTAATTTGGATATACCCAATATTGATTTCTTTTAGTAGAATTTACATTCTTCAGCATTACCCACTTGATGTAATAGGTGGTACAATTCTGGGTATATTTCTTGCAGGAATTGTTTCAAATAAATTGAGATTATCACAAATTTTCAATTCAGCCAAAACCTAAATTTTCTAAGACACTTAGACTAACCAAAACTATTGCATAGTTCTCTTTGTTCTCATGGTAAGTCCAGTATCGAATATTTTGATCCTGATCTGTTTTTCGTAGTTCATATGTTACAGTTGTTGTCACTGTGTATCCAATTCGTCTAGCGATCTTATCATCACTTTTCGGCATAATTACTTTAAAACCATTATTTTCAGAAAAAAAACCGATCTTGACCATCTCATGAGCTGCATCAGACGCACTTTTCTCATCTTTAACCTCAAAGGTTTTTCTTATTGGGATCTGTGATGGATGAAAGTCCATATTAGAATTTTAATAGACTAACTAATATTTTTTATAACCAACCCAAGAAACAGTGTTAAATTTCTTTACTGGAAAGTCAAAACCTAACACTTACATAAATTTAAGGATGGAAAAAATCTAATTTTTCTATGGCAACGTTAGTATCAACTGCAAAAAAACTTACAAAACAGAAATTAGAATTAAGTAAAATAAGACGTTCAAGTGAAAAGGAGTTTAAGAAGGCAAAAGCAGTTTCTAGAAAATATTCATCATCATTAACATCGTTACAGAAAAGAGTTAATTCTTCAAGAGAACAGGCAGAAGATTTAGGTCAAATTCTTAACCAAAAAATAGCCCAGATAGAAAGTGTTCAAAGGTTAAAGAATGCAGCTATTGAGAAATTAGGGTTAGAGACACAAAGCAAAGAGCAATTAGAAGGTGAATCTGATTTTGCAAACACTGATGAAGAAAAACACTCAATCGAATCAAGATTACAAATTATTCTTAGCACTATAGACGATATCAAGAGTGAAATAAAGCAACGAACGTCAATGGAGAAAAAATTACAACAATCAATTGACGAGTATAACAAATCAAAATCAACAATTTCTAGTAAAATCAAGAAAAATCTAGAATCAAAACCTACATTAGTTAAAATGGTAAAAACTAGCAAGAACAAGGTCGAAGTAACAGCAAAAAAATTTAATTCTAGTAAATCTCGTGAAAACTCTGCTAAAAATAGACTTGTTAAGATTTCATCCGAACTGTCTGAAATTTTGAAGAAGAAAGCAAAAGCTAAACCAAAGACAAGAAAAGCAAAAGCTAAACCAAAGACAAGAAAAGCAAAAGCTAAACCAAAGACAAGAAAAGCA
>PAAH01000001.1 GCA_002698885.1 Nitrososphaerota archaeon
TGTAGTTGTCGGCTTAGGGCTGAAAAACAGCAGTCTATCAGGCATACAGAAACCGGGTTGTCGAAGGCTCAAATCCTTCAGTGGGGACCATTTCTTTTTAAAAATTAAAATCATTCATTTGTAACTCAGGCTTATTTTCATTGAAATTCATTTTTGAGATTTTATAATAGATTATCTCACCCCTGCGTTCTATAACTGCAATAATTGGTTCTTTACCCATCTGTGTTATTTCATAGATATTTTTTTGGATCTGGCCAATCTTTTCTTGTGCACCTTCATTTAGTGCAAATACAAGATATTTTGAAGACTTTGTTCCGAAATTACCACGTTCATAAACTCGAAAATCAGAACCAAATCCAAATCCATCTTTGACAACATAACCACGAGTTCTTAGATCTCGAAATATTAGAAATTTTGTAAGAATATCTTCATCAGTCTTAATACAGAATTGCATTAAACTGTCAAAATCAACAATACGACTTCCTTTGGTAAGTTTCAATTTTTTTAAATATAACAGATATAATGTTTCAAAAGTGTTGAGGAAGTAATCACAATCATTATTTTCTCCATATCCTTTTTGCTTTAGTTCATTTTGCATTTTTTGGTTTTTTATCAGCGTTTTATTTTTAGATAAATTTCCGTGTATTTGGAATTCTAAATCTGATGACATTATGAATTGGCTGAGGATTTTTCCAATATAAGAATAAATACAATTTTTAGGTATATTACATGAAATTAACCCAATTTTCTAACCGTTAAAATAGGGCAATTTAATTTTCATCATTATGCATGGAGCATGTTATAGACAGGGTAGAGGACAACCTTATGCGAATACTAGGCACATAAAAGGTAAGCCACAGATCAAAATTGCTAAATTTAACAGCGGGAACACCAAAGGTGATTTCGATGTATGTGTTCAATTATTAATTAACGAAAAAGTTCAGATTAGACATATGGCTATAGAATCGACCAGATTAGCTGCTAACAAAACTTTAGAAAAAACAACTGGTGAATCAGGTTATTCATCACGTCTAAGAATTTATCCACATATCAGACTTAGAGAAAATAAAACAATTGCAGCAGCAGGAGCAGATAGACTTTCAGAAGGAATGAGAAGGGCATTTGGTAAAGCAAACAGTCTTGCAGCAAGAGTAAAGCAAGGGCAAGTCATAATGGAGATGAATGTGAAAAAACAACACTTGGAAGCTGCAAAAAAAGCATTGAAAGGTGCATGTGTCAAACTACCAGGTACGCCTACAATCAAAGTAATAGAATTAAAAAAATCAAAAACCTAATTTTTCCTGAAAATTCTTTTGATTTGATTTTATCAAATCAACAAATTCTAAGAATTCATCATTTGTTGGGTTTCTATCTAATACTCTTCGATGTTGATAATAAAACGAGTTGTAAAGGCGTCCTATGAGAATACCTAACCATAATGATTGAGAATCAAGCGAGTATGTGATTTGATAGTCCACAACGGAGTCTGTAATTTTTCGAATTTCATCATTTTTTACAAAAATTTCATCTAGTTTATCATGTAATATCTTAAGAATTTTTTCGTCCATACATGTAGTATAACTGTGTGATTAAAAACAATGTTGAAAAAATCATTAAGCTTTAATATCCTATTTTTGATTTAACGATTGAGCAGTCGTCGTATAGTTTGGTTATTATTCTAGCTTGCCAAGTTAGTGACCCGGGTTCGAATCCCGGCGACTGCATTTTAATTTGTGTTGACTTCTAACCCATTTTTTATAATATCTAACGCCTCAATCACTTTTTCAGGTTTTGGTAGTTGAATCATGAAAATATTTTCTGGAGAATCTTTTGATGCAATTGCAAGTATATAGTTCTGAGCTAAATATTCAAAAAACTTGAAATGGGTATTTGCATTAACTAATACCCTTTCCTTAATTCCACCATTTGAAAATGTAAGTAAAATCTCTACGAATACATGGCCAATCCCATCTTGTAAAATATTTAAATTTGTATCAACAGATAGAGGCTTGCCAGCTATTTTTGCCAAAATTTCATTAAAATGTTTTTGTTCAAAACCTATACACGGTATTTGTTTTCCATTAAAATCTTGAATTGATAAATCATCATGACATTCATCTTGAAGTTTTTTTAATTCCTCACTTGACAACTTATTTCCTCAGCATCTTTGGAATTACTCTGTCTCCAAGTTTTACTAGAAATGGTGTTATGATTGCTGTAATAATTGTAATTACACCAATTAATGGGAATAAAAATGCACTAACAACACCCGCGTCAACTCCAACTTTAATTATTACGATTGAGAATTCACCACGTGGGGCTGCTAGGGTGAACGCAGATCTAAGAGATTTCCCACGCTCTTGTCTGAAAATAACATTACCTAACATATTTCCACCAAATTTCATTAATAATGCTACAACAATTAGAGCAATTGCAACAAAAATATAATTTTCAAGTTGTCTTACATCCATTAGTGCACCTACAGAAACAAAAAATATTGCTACAAACATATCTTTAATTGGACTAGAAAGTATTTTTGAAACTTCAGCAGATTTTGATTCTGCAATAAGAACTCCCGCAAGGAATGCACCTATAGCAACGGATAATCCTACAACATTAGCTAGTAATGAGTAACCAAAACAAACGCCCAAAATCGCCAAAAGTAGAATTTCTCTATTTTCAGCACTAGCAACTTTGTCAACCAGTTTTGGTATAACCCTAATTCCTACTGTAAAAGTACCAACGATTAAAATTCCTGCAACAACAACCACTGCAACAATACCTTCTATAGATACATTACCTACTAATGCAATTGATTCAAGTGATGCTATTAGAATTACTGCTATTACATCTTCTACAATAAGAATTCCTAAAACAAGAATTGAAGATTCCTTTTTTATCTTACCTGATTCTTCTAAGACCTTGACGATTATAGCAGTACTACTTATTGATAATGCAGCTGCCAAGAATAATGAATCCATGAACTCTAACCCCATGCTAGTACATACATAGAACACTAATCCTAACGTCATAAACAGACCTAATGTTCCTACTCCAATAGCCACTTTTCCAATTGACCGTATCTTTGCAAATGGAAACTCAATTCCAATAACAAAAAGTAATAAAATCACGCCAATTTCTGCAAATACATTCAGTGCGGAAATGTCAGATAATAGCCCAACTGCAGTCGTATCTGAAGTTCCAATATCATCTGACAAAAATGGTGCCCATAGAGGTGACAGTGGACCAATTAACATTCCTGCAAACAAATATCCTATAATTAATGGCTGACGAATTTTGAAAAATGCTAATGTAACAATACCTGCAAGGATCATAATTATTGCCAAATCAGTTACAAATGTATCATGAGGCATTTGTAATGGATTAATTTTATCTACAATATCCCATAAACCGCCTGTAAGTGAAGACTGAAGATTTCCATCTGATTCAACCTGCAGAAAAAAGTTTTGCATTTATTCATTAGATCTAATTTCCTTAAAACAATTTTGAGGATAATGGCTTTATTATGACATTTTCTATGACTAATAATCTGGGATGATGATCAGAGTGACTGATTTATGAAGAAATAAGCTCTGGGGTATCTGACCAGGTTTGGTAATTCTAAGAGAACCTATATTATTAATAGTACCGTACTATACGGTAATATATGTTAGAATGTGAATATTGTGAACAACATTTCATCGAGAATAGAAATGGATTAGCTGAAAAAACATTTCATGAACTGCTTCATGACCCAGAAACTGTCAATAAGTAACCTCGATAAATCTTATTTTATTTTATCTGGAGCTTTTTTAATCAGTAAAATATTGTTAATAATACATGGCAGTAAAAAAAAGTAGAAAAAATACTGCAAAAAAAGTAAAAAAGAAACCTAATCTAAAAAAAGAACCAAGTAACAACCAATTATTAAAAAAGGTAGCATCAGTTTCTGATTCAACAAAAACGCTATCAAAAGAGATCAAATTAATGACCAAGATTTTTGCAGATAACCAAAAAATCCTAGTATCAATGAAAAAAATGATTGACACGTTAGGTTCAACAATGAATCAAATTCAAAAACAATCAAAGCAGATAAACATTATAGAGGAAGATACACAAAGACTATTTTCAGGATTAAATGAAGCAAAAGCAAATACAGGAATAATATCCAGATTAAATGAACAAACAAACAACTTACAAGAAAAAATTAAAAAAATTGAAGATTTGGAAAAATCATCTCCAAAAACTGAAGAATTAATTCAAACTGTGACACAAAGTGTTGATTCCATAAGAAATAATTCAAAAATGATAATGAAGGTGGCAGATAGAGTAGACGATGTTAAAGAACAGATTAAATCAGTTTCAAGTAAAACAATTTCCTCATCTGGAATTACAAATCAGATTGATGAGCTAAGAAAAAATATTCAGTCTATCACTAGTAGAACTGGGGCAATAAGTGAAGATATGTCTAATCTTAAGAATGAGATAGGTGGGATTATCAAAAATCCTGATACAAGTTCAGTAATAGGGGAAGGAATGAAAACATTCAGATCACAGATTGAAGAAAAAATTTCAAATCTATCAAATATTATAGATAGATCAGATGAATTAGCCTCAGATTTTCATAAAAAAACAGACAAAGTATTCCAAGAACTACAAGGAATCAAAAATGTTACAAACAAAACTGCTGATGATTCATCGAAAGAAGTTCTTGCAATTTTAAAATTATCTGAATATCAATCCAGTGTTAGAATGCAAGCAGAATCAAAATATGGCGATATTAAAGATATAGAGAAAATGACTACTCAAACTACAGATATTGTAAACCTCTTTGATAGATTATCAATTGAGGCAGATGAAAAAATTCCATTACCACATGAAGTTAGGCAGTGGGCAATAGGAAAAATCTTTGACTGTGCTGATAGATGGGAGTTAAGATTTTCTGATGTGTTTAATGTTTTGAAAGATAATCTAGGGAAAGAATTATTGAAAGAGACAATACGAATAAAGCAAGTTAGAGATATTTTTGGGATCAGAGCAGTTGATGAAGTAAGAACTGAATTAAATATTTCTTAGACATCTTTTGAGAAATCATATTCTTTCATCTGCTGTTTCTTTCTATTTAATACAGCAAATATAACAAGTAGTGCAGCAATCCAGATTGAACTAAAAATTATATTTGAAAAACTAACATACATGTAAGGTATTGCATCAGCCAGATTTTCTTGTAAAACTTCTGCTCTATCGCGAATGTCTGTTATTCCAGTATGAAATGCAGCACTATCAGTTGGTACAGCTGTAATCTTTTCAGCACTGATAATCATTATATTTAGATCAGTCTGAATTCTTGTAAAGTTTGTACTATCAGTTGGAAATATCCAAACTGGATTACCATCTACTGGAAGATGACCCTTAATTGCTTTAAGATCAGTTAAAATTGATTGTGGATCAGATGATGCCATAGTTCTATCCAATAATCCAACTGACATATCAAGTGGGTATACATCAGTGCTATACCCTACAAATGCCATATATCCACCAATTACAATTATTGCAAAAATTCCTCCAAGTGCTAATTTATAAAAATAATCTGCCATTTTTTCTTCCTTTGATATTTTAAGCTCACTAAACTTTGGTCTTTTAAATCTTGTATGTGAAAAGCTTAACCAAGCAATATAGAAGAAGCCTACTGCTTGTAAGGCAATAATAGGCGCAAAAATTGGATTATTAGAAAATATTGCAATGAAAATTCCCAATATACCATAAACAGCAAAGAATAATTCCAAAAGTGTAGTCTTTGAGAATGGAAGATTGTAGGCTTTATCTCTCCAATCATCGTTATTTTTGATAATTCCATACTTTGGAGTCCTAAGAAACTCATTTTTCTTACCTAATGCACCATCAAAAACCGCTACTGTGTTATTTACAGACATGCCAATTGAGTAAACAAGAAGATATGGTAATGCTTTTGCGTGAGCTTTCCAGTTATTTTTATACATTTTATGGATTACTAGAAGATATGCACCTGGGCCCATAGCAAGATATGTTGCTAATGTCACTGCTGGCAAGAAACTAACAATGTAGAGATTTATTTCAGATGCAAGTAGTATAGGTAATGTAATAAATTGTATAAGCATTAATGGAAAAACAATATGTCGTGTGAGTTGAATAAATGCTTGTAACTTTGCATCAAATGCAATCTTTCTTTTTAGAAGAATATCACCAAGTAATTTAATTGCACATTGTATAGATCCTTTCGCCCACCGAAATTGTTGTCTTTTTGCACCATTCATTTGTACAGGAAGTTCTGCATCAACTACTATGTCTGGTAAGAATAAACATTTCCAACCTTTCATCTGTGCTCTATAACTTAGATCTAAATCCTCTACAAGTGTAGCAGTATGCCAGCCTCCAGCATCCTCGATACATTCTTTTCTCCAGATACCTGCTGTACCATTAAAATTCATAAAAAGAT
The DNA here is from genome assembly GCA_002698885.1 of Nitrososphaerota archaeon. GTDB lineage: Archaea > Thermoproteota > Nitrososphaeria > Nitrososphaerales > Nitrosopumilaceae > Nitrosopelagicus. The sequence goes on from PAAH01000001.1 coordinate 6,476, forward strand.
GAGAATTACTCTTGGCTTTCTGCTCAACTAAAAAGTGAAAGTCTAGATTCAAAGCCTGAGCCTGAGTAAGTGCAGAATAATTCTTGTTGACATGTCCCCATCTACATTGAACCAAACCTATTTTTGAATTTGTAAAATGTGGTATAGCTCTTTTCAAATACCATTTTGGTGGTATAAAATCAGCGTCAAATATTGCAACAAAATCACTTGTTGTAGATTTCATTGCATGTTTTAATGCTCCAGCTTTGTATCCTGTTCTAGTTCCTCTTCTTACATGTGAAATATCAAATCCTTGGCTTTGATATTTAAGAACAGTTTTGTGCATTAAATTCACTGTTTCATCATCAGAATCATCTAAGACCATGATTCTCATTTTTTCTTTAGAATAATCCTGTGCACAAACTGCATCCACTAATCTAGTTGCAACATATTTTTCATTGTAAATAGGAAGTTGTATTGTTATTGTAGGCTCACCTATCTCAGATACAGTATTTTCATCTTTTCTTCTACTAGATAAAAATGCCAAATAATAGAAATTACAAGTATAACCAATTATAACAATTGCACAAAATAGGAAAATCTGAAATACAAATTGTGTGAATGGATTACCTTCCATAATCTAACACTACTGAAAGTTTCTGGCTATTTATATTTGAAATTGAGCATTATTTTTGCTCAAATATTTTAATTGCTTCAGGAGGACAAACTCCTTCACATGCTAAACAAAATATACAATCTGGTTCACCCTGCATAAGAGGTTTCTTTGCAGACCCTGCATTTCCAGGAAATTCTGCCCATTCATAAACTCCAACGGGACATGCGTCAATACATCCACCATCACCTACACAAATATCATAATCAACTGAGACAAATTCTCCCCATACCCCCAAGACTTTGTTATCAGTTCCAACACGTCCCCATGTCTTTATTTCATAGTCAGATGGTGCTTTGTAGGATCCAGAAGGCTGCATTTTTGATTTGTATTCAACATCAATTGGTCCAGCAACTGGTTCATTTCCATCACGCTTTATTTCATTCTTGATGGCACCTGCTGTTGGTACTTCAAGTTTTTCTTCAACAGGTTTTGGTTTTGCATCAGGTACTATTTGTGCTAGTGGGGTAAGTTCCTCTAATCTAACCAACGCTTGATCTTCAGAAATTTTTTCTGTTTTGATTAAAGATTCAACCATTTTATCAGATAATATTGTATTTCTCAAAATAGTATCAATTATCATTTTTGCAAAATGATCTGCCTTTTTCCTATAATCTGTTATCCACTGGGGATCACCAAATTTGTCTAATGGGAAAATTTGATAAATAATATCAACAACTTCTCCAGAAACAATTTCTACAGTAATACTAAGATCAACTTTTTCATAATCTTTGGAAAATTTGTCCTCCATGTTTTCTTCAGACCATGTGTATGTGGCAAAAATTCTATCTGCATACATATCCATCTCAAAAGTACTTTTGAGACCATCATGAATTGATTTCATTTCTGCAGGATCGTCTAATTTAATTGGTAATCTGTAAAGACCTAACTTGTAGCCATGTAGAGGATATACACCACGCTTAGCCGTAGGAGATTCCATAGTGTAGACTCGTTCCTTTAGTAAGAGAGACATTTAACATCATTTAGTAGAAATTAGTTAAAAACCTTTCAAAAAATGGCTCTGCCTACGACTATCTCTATAATTTTTATGTAGTAAACTTTGAACGGATCACCGTGAAACTAAAGAATGTAGCCATAGTCAGCAAATTTGGCTCAAAAATATCAGAGGATGCCGCAAAGCTTATTTCAAAAAAATTACTTGCAAAAAAAACAAAAGTTACTACTATTTCACCAGTCAAAGTTACTGGGGCAAAACAAGTAGAATCATTAGACGAATTACGGAAAATCAAATTAGATTTAGTAATTACACTAGGTGGAGACGGAACAACACTAAGAACTTTTAGGAATTTACAAAATGAAACACCAATCCTAACAATAAATGTTGGAGGAAATAGAGGAATTTTATCTGAAATCACACTGGATGATTTTGATAAGGCGCTGGAAAGTGTAATTAAAAATAAGATTTGGTTGGATAAGAGAACAAGAGTAGCTGCATCATGTAATGGTGAGGAATTTGCGCCAGCACTAAATGAAATTTATGTCAATAGAAAGAATTTAACAAAAACTGCAGAATTCGAGATAAAATTCCAGAATGATACTGTTAAA
>PAAH01000002.1 GCA_002698885.1 Nitrososphaerota archaeon
AGAGTTCCTGAAGAGATTGAAAATCCACACTGTTCAATCTGTGGTCAGACACCTGTAAAGAAATCTACAAATCATTATTTTTTCAAACTAAAAAATTTCTCAGCACCACTTCTTGATTATCTGAATAATGCACCATATCTACAAAAAGATGTAAAGAAGTATGTTGAAAACTGGATTGAAGAGGGATTAGTTGATTGGGATATCACACGTGATATTTCTTGGGGCGTTCCAATCCCAATTGATGGATTAGACAATAAGGTATTCTATGGATGGTTTGACAATCATCTGGCATACATTTCATCTTCAATCAAGTTTCTAAACGATAAAGGAGTAGATGGTAAGTCATTTTGGAATGATGCAGATATCTATCATTTCATTGGAAAAGACATAGTATATCATCATTATCTGTTTTTACCTGCAATGCGTTTAGGAATCAACAAAGAGTTCAAGTTACCAGATTACATTCCCACTAGAGGGCACCTAACACTTGAATCAAAAAAGATTTCAAAGAGCAGAAATTGGTATATAGGATTAAAGGAATTTTTAGAAATATTCCCTGCAGACTATCTTAGATTCTATCTAATTTCTATTAACCCATATTCACAAGATGATTTGAATTTTGATTGGGATCAGTTTACAACTAAAATTAATTCTGAATTGATTGGAAATCTAGGAAATTTAGTTAATCGTGCATTGGGTTTTACAAACAAAGCATTTGATGGTGTATTACCAGAGCCTGAAGACTTTGATGAAAAAGATTCCGAGGCAGAGAAAAGAATCAAATCGCTTGCAGATGATATTTCAAAATTAATGGTTGGCAATCATCTTGACCGTGCATTAAAACAAATCATGGAATTTTCTGCACATTTTAACCAGTACTTTCAACATAAAGAGCCTTGGAAAAAAGGACCTGGTACAGCTTCATGTATTTATCTATCAGTTAATGCAGTTCGCTCATTGGCAATTGCCATACACTCATTCTTACCAAAGGCATCACAGCAAATTTGGTCACAGGTTGGAATGGATGGAAATGTTTCTGACATGGAATGGAACGAGATGTCAGAGATTTCCCTAAAACCAGATCATAAAATAGGAAAAGTAGAACCACTGTTTGCTAAAATTGAATCTTCTATTATAGATGAACAAAAAGCCAAGTTAGGTGGTTAAAAATAACACAAAAAATTTTCCCTAAGATATCGACCAGAGGATTCTATGACCTAAAAACTGGAAAAGCTCTCAAAAAAATATCATATGAGATTTATCCACCAAAAACATTTAGTGGTCTTTCAAATAAATCTGAATTCACCATAATGATTCATGGTCTTCGAAATGATAGGTCTGGGGCACTTGCTAAGTATGTCATTGCCCAGAAACGCCTCAAGACATTACATTACAATCACCCTGTAATAGGTTATAGTTATGATTCAAACACTACGGGAGTACAGTACAAATCTACAGCAATTTCTGCATTAAAAACTGGAATTGTTATCGCAAAAAAGAACGGTCGTAACCTCTCAAAATTCATTTTAGATATGAAGAAAAAAAATCCATCACAAAAAATTCGGTTAATGGGTCACTCGTTAGGCGCACAAGTTATCCTATCTACTGTTCAGATACTTTCAAAAAATCTAAACAATAAAGGAACTATTGAGTCAATTCACCTATTTGGTGCATCAATACCAGCAAACTCATTTAACCCACGAAAAACTGGCTCCATATTTCAAAAAATTGTTAATAAAAAAATTACAAACTATTTTAGTCCATATGATGATGTTTTGAAGGTAGCAAATGATGAATGTTGGGTAGATTCACCACTTGGCTATAATGGAGCGTCTGGGGCATCCGTTTCTAAATATACACAAATAATGGTTAAACCAAGAAATCATCGGTTTGTAAGTTATGCTCGAACTATCAAGTCATTTCCATAATGAAAGAAAAATTTAGCCTGGATTTAGGACATTGCCTTTTCATCTAAGATGAAGTATTTTGCAAGTTTCAAGTATGTTTCTCTCTCATAATCTGATAACTCTTCATCTGAACTGTAGATCCTCTCAAACCATGAAATTATATTTTGTATGTCTTTTGTTGTAAACACTACTGAAGAACTCACAATATCAATAAATCAATAAAGTATTTTCAAGATTAAGTCAAAAATTGGTTCGATCATGTAGAGAAATTTATGACTAACAACTTATTTTCTATATTGATAAAATTAGTTATTTGATTCATCATCATTATTTTTTGGATCTTTAGAATCTCCACCAGGACCTAGCATCTCTTCTGGTTTTACATCCTGATCCCATGTACCCTTAACACCTTTAATCAGTGCTAAAACTCCTGCTGAAATTATAATTGCTACAACAGTGAATACTAATGTTTTATCCTGTAAGACCTCATCACAATCAATTTCTACTGGTAACTGATCATCTGTATATTCATAACATGTTGAAAATTCATTTGTTTGTACAGTAATCCCTGTATATTCTGAACCAATTACGCCTAGAAAGATAAAACCAATCGTAATAACCACAACACCGATCATGATAAAACGTATATCACTCATACTAGAATGTTGTAACTTGAATATTTAATGAATTATTTAGATTTTAGAAGTTAGCATTATTTTTAAGGAATAATACATCATTTTTCAGATTAAATGGAGAATTTCATACTCTGATATGTGAGTATGAAACTCTGGTGAGAACACTACCTATGTTCAGTTAATCTTGACCGAATAAATATATTTTTCAATAAATTTACTAACTTTTCTGTAACATTATATTATACCGAGTAAAAATTCTGGTATGTCAGAGAGTAAATGGGCAGATTTTGTAATAACTGCGGTAAAAAGAGGCCCAGGATCAGGTAAAATTAGCCAAGTTCAGGTTCATAAAGATCTAGGGAAATCACTCGGGCAACCTGAAATTGTTGATAAATTACACGTTGCACATAATATCAAAAAAGGCAAAAAATACATCACTGTATTCAAAATTAGTGAAACTAACTGGGAGCCAGGTGAATATGTTCGAGCATTTGTTAAGGACGGTGAAGCATTTATTCGCAGTGATGATAATAAAGTGACACTTGACAATTTAGGAACTTTACCTGATATTTAGCTCAGAATTTATAGCCTTAAATTTTATTTATAGTGATGTCATTAATCTCAAAAATTAATTATGATCTAATATTTGAACCACTTTTTAGTAATTTTACATTTAATGGCAAAGAGATTATCTCTGTATCTATATCAAAGCCAATAAAAAATATTAAGTTAAACTCTGCAGAACTAAAAATTAAAAAATGCTATGTAATTAAAAATTCTAAAACAATACATACAAAATTTTCTCTTAATGAGAAAAAAGAGGAATTATCAATTATATTTGAAAAGAAGATTAGTGGAAAAGTTAGAATTTGTATTGACTTTTTAGGAACTCTTAATGACCGCCTATTAGGATTTTATCGGAGTCAGTATAAGGACAAAACAGGTAAGATAAAATATCTTGCTACAACACAATTTGAAGCTGCAGATGCAAGAAGGGCATTTCCATGTTGGGACGAACCTGCGTTAAAAGCAACATTTGATGTATCTTTACTAATTGGCAAGAAACTTACTGCAATTTCAAACATGCCTGAGAAATCACGAAGTAATTTAGGCTCTAAAATATTGATTGAGTTTGAAAGAACACCTGTGATGTCGACTTACCTTCTTTATTTAGGTGTAGGTGAGTTTGAATTTTTAGAAACCAAATTACGAAATATAAAAATTAGAGTGGTGACAACAAAAGGAAAAAAAAGTAAGGGTAAATTATCATTAGAACTAACAAAAAAATTTCTTGCTGAGTATGAAAAATATTTTGGTATAAAATATCCTTTACCAAAATTAGACATGCTCGCAATTCCTGATTTCGCAGCAGGTGCAATGGAAAATTGGGGTGCAATAACTTTTCGTGAGACAATTTTACTTTATGATTCAAAAACATCATCAACCAGAACAAAACAGTATATCGCAGAAGTCATATCACATGAATTAGCTCATCAGTGGTTTGGTAATTTAGTTACAATGAAGTGGTGGAATGACTTGTGGCTGAATGAAAGTTTTGCTACCTTCATGGCTACTAAAGTCGTGGATAGGTTTTATCCTGAATGGGACTATTGGGATCAGTTTCTTGATGATGCAATGAACACCGCTATGAGTTTAGATGCATTAAAAACATCACATCCAATTGATGTAAAAGTAAATCATCCATCAGAAATACGTGAAATTTTTGATTCTATATCATATGACAAAGGTGGTTGTATATTACGAATGCTTGAACATTTTGTTGGAGAGAAAAATTTTCAGTTGGGTCTAAAAAAATATCTAACAAATCATCAATATGATAATGCAGAAGGAAGTGATTTATGGAATGCAATTGGTAAAGTTGCCAAACAACCAATTACTAAAATGATGAAGACATGGATTAATCAGGTAGGATTTCCATTACTTGAAGTGACACGAAAAGATTCAACTTTATCCATGACACAATCTAGATTTTTGCTTGAAGAAACTAAACAGTCCAAGAAAGGAACATGGTCTATTCCGCTTGTTATAGAAGAGGGGAATCAAAGAATAAAAAAACTAATGACAAAAAAGTCTGAAAAAATTAATCTTAAAAATAAGGATAGAAACTTTATCATAAATTCGGGCAGAACTGGTTTTTATCGCGTTCAATACGATAACGAATCTCTCGATAATTTATCATTACTGGTTGATGAAAAAATCCTTGATCATATAGATCGTTGGAGTCTTCAAAATGATTATTTTGCTCAGGTCGTTTCGACAAAAAAGAGTCTGAGGGGGTATCTTGATTTTATTACTGCATATTATGATGAAGATAACTACATTTCATCATTAAGTCTAGCACAAAATCTGTTTTCACTTTACATTATTACCAGAAAAGAAAAATTTTCTGATGAATTAAGGGAATATGCAGTGAATTTTCTGGGAGCAATTCATGATAGACTTGGATGGGATAAGAAGAAAAATGAACCACATACTGATGCGTTATTACGAAGTTTTGCAATAGTAGGCTTGGGAAAACTCGGAGATACGAATATTATTTCAGAGGCTCAGTTACGTTTTAAGAAATACTTGAAGAATAATAATTCACTTCCTGCAGATATTCAAGAATCTGTTTTTAGTTTAGTTGCGTGGAATGGTGATGAGAAACTACACAAAAAATTTATCACTCTGTTTAAACAGGCAAACTCACAGGAGGAAAAATTACGATTCCTTGCAGCAATGTGCAATTTCAAGCAAAAGAAACTTCTTTTGAAAACACTTCAATTTACATTAGGACCAGATGTTCGTTCACAAAATATACAATTACCTATAATGAGAATTACTTCAAATATTTATGGTAAAGAATTCATGTGGTCATGGCTAAAAAATAACTGGAAAAAAATTCATAGAAAGGCTGGAATTGGAAATCCACTATTAAAACGAGTTGTTGATAGTATTGGTCATGTTGTAACAGCAAATCAAGAAAAAGAAGTGAGGCAGTTTTTTAAAAATAACCCAGTACGTGGAACAGAAATGACGCTAGAGCAAACATTGGAGAGAGTGCGTATTCGCTCAAAATTCCTTACATCATTAAAAAAAGAATTTAGATAAATGGTATCGCTTAAACATAAAAGTAAATCTAAACTAATTGCCGCAATTTTATTACTAGTTTTAGTTATAATCGTAATAAATTATTTTGATGATAAATCGTATACAATGTCAGAAGATATTTTAAAGCAAATTGAGTTTGATGCAGTTTATTTAGAAAATGATCATATTGTACAAGTTTCATTTAATGATAAATCTAATAACACAGAATCTGCAATTTTAGAAATTCTAGGAATGGATACCACATATCATCAAGAGTATGTGTTCAGTAATAACTCAAACTTTATTGAAAAAATGAAATTAGAAGAGATTCCAAAATATGGTTGGGAAACCACTCCAGTTACTTTAGAAATTAAACATTCAGAATTTGGAATTATTGGACTAAAAACTGAAATTTATGAACCAGGACAACTCAAGCCTAGAGTTATAGTTGAAGAAAAGTAGTTATTTCTCTAAACTGATTCGTAGATTTTTTAATGATTTAGAGTAGAAATTTGATAGTAATTTATGAAATTCTCTAAATTCACTCTTGGTCATTAACTCACTTGAGAAAAACGACTGCCACTCAACAATAACTGAATTCTTATTTTTAGCAGTGATAGTAATTGTTGCATGGTATCCTCTTAACGGTAGACCAGAAATTGCAATATATGAGAAGTATTTTTTAGGTTTCCAACCCACTATGATTTCTTCAACGTTTGTTCCATCAATGAATGAAATATGTCTAGTTGCACCGATACCTCGTGTTTTGGCTGATAGGAATTTTGCTGTTTTAATATTATCTAGCCACTTTAAATCAACAATTTTACTTACAACATTCCATGTTTTTTGGAGGTTAGCAGCAATTATGACTGATTTTTTTAACGTGTCAGCGTGGTATGATTTTTCCATGATATCACTCGATATGACCTGTTATTATATTTGATATAATTAATTCTAAAACATTTAATCATGCAAAATAAAAAACATCTTTATGGTATTTGGATGGGGAAAGAAAAAAGATGTTATAGAACATGAAGTTGAACCCATTGAGCCAGTCACTTCAGAAATAAAACTCACAGAAATCCCCAAAATTATAGATAATATTGAAAATTTAAGACAGAAAACACTTGTTTCTGAAATAAAGGTATTTAGAAATAAGATTGATTCTGATAGAAAAAACTTACTATCAATTGCAAATAAATTAAAAAATGATAATTTAAAAACTGATGATATTGACATTCATTTAAAACTTATTGTTAATAGAGGAAAATCTGAAGTAATCTCAACAATTCAAAAAGAATTTCAAACTTCATTTACAGAAATCAATTCACTTAATGATGTTATGCAGTTTGAAAAAAATGCCTCTAAAGCAATAAAGAAAGTTGGTGACGTATTAGGCAGACATACTAGAGTGATTCATATTTTTGCAAAAAAATATGCAAAACAATTAAAGTCAGATCTCCAAATACTTGATAATTATCTTAAGGAAATTAAGGATTTAATTTCAAATTACAAGTCAAATCAAGAATTCTTAGCAATAATAAATGAAAATATTGAAAAGATTTCTTTCACTCGTGATGCTATTACTACACAGAATAAAAGAAGTAGCGAATTAGATAATTCATTAGAACAAGAAATTTCTAGATTAGATGATTTGAAGAAAAAGGAGTCTAAAATTATTTCGTCTTCTGAATATAATGAATATGTTAAGACTAAGGAGAATCTAGATGATTTGGTACCAGAAGAAAAAAAATTGCGCTATAAATTAGACGAGTATTTTGTAAAAATCTCAAGGCCATTAAACAAGTATATCCACATATCAGCACTTGATAAACCATTAAAGATCCTAAATGAAAAATTATTGAAGTCACCATATGATATATTATCTGAAAATAATTTACCTGATATCACAACAATCTTAGATTCTGTTCAATCAGCAATTTCTACTGGAGCAATATCTGTAAAAGACACTGAAAAATCTATTGAACAGTTATCAAGTGTTAAGCAGATTTTACCTGACCTAATTAATCAAAAAGCAAGTTTCTTCAAAAATAAATCTGCATATTTGAATGATTTAGACAAATTTGATTCTGCTACCTTTGATACATGTAAACATGAATTAGTAAAATCTGAAAATGAAATTTCTAATATTGAATCTAAAAAAAATACATTGAAAGAACAGATTCAGGAAAATGAGAAACTGTTATCTGACATTTTTATCACGCTTGAAATTAACCTTAAAAGTGCATCATCAGTTTCATATAAAATTATTCAAGAATGATATGCTTTTCAAACAAAAAAAATCTGAGCGTAAGGTAGTAGTAAAAAATGATGTAAGAGATGGGATTATTTCGTATTGTAAGATTAATCATCCAAATGGGATGGTTTTGATACTAAAAGGAAAGTCCAAAAATTCAATTATGGAAATTAATGGCCTGGTAATTCCTCCTTTTGATCATATAGGTCCAACTTTTGCAGGGTTTCCTGCGTCATTTCTTCCATTAGATCTAAGCTATATTGGAATCGTTCATTCGCATCCAACTGGTTCAGAAAAGCCGTTAATTGAGGAACTGAATAATTTTTTTGGTCTTGTTTTATTAACTGTCAAATCACCCTACAATGATGATGACATATTTGCATGGGACAGTAGTGGAAATCAAATTTCACTCACTTTTTCTGATTAATTCAAATTTGAAAGAGAATTTTTGAATAAACCTTATATTCTTTTTAAAATAAATTTACCTATCTTGATTAACTACAAATCTTATTTGATATTTCTATTTGCATCATTGGCTGTAAGCATAGGTTTACAGATGGTCTTACCATTTCCATATGGATTAGGTGCAGCATTAGCATTGTTTATTGCATTCCCATTAATTCTTAGACGTAGAATGATGAATAGAATGCGTGGAGGTTATGGTGGCGGCACTGGTTCAGGTTCTGGTTCTGGTGGTGGTTTTGGTGGATTGTTCGGTCAAAACTCTGAAAGTTCATCCAAGATAAAGTATGAATGTCTTGTATGCCATAAAGTGTATAACGCTAGAGAATGTCCACGATGCGGTTCTACAATGAAGCGTGCAATGTTTTAGTCGATCAAATGTCTACAACAGAATTATCATTAGATGTAATACGCAAAAAAGTCTTTTTTCATAATTCTATTGACGTATGGATATCAGCATGTGAAGAAAAAAATATCGAATGGTTTGATATTGAACAATACAAAAAATTCATTTCATATTTGCTAAAAAATAATTTACATTTGAAAGCTTTCAATCTTTGTGCACATGAGGCAGGTGCAACTGAAGAGAAAAAAACGAAATTTGCTGACAGCCTAGCTGAAACAAAAGATACTGATCCTAATTCTGCAACATATACTATAAAACTTAATGATAACACTATTGATGTTATCAGAAAATTCAAGTTTGAAAATTAATTAGCGTTTTAATTTTGGATTTATGATTGTATCAAGTGTGTTTCCTATGAAAACAAATGCAAGTCCTGTTATTGCTATGAGAAGACCTGGTGGCATAATCCACCACCAAAATCCTTGTGCTGCAGCACCATATGTATTTGCATCATGAAGAATCTGTCCCCATGTAGGAAATGATGGATCACCTAAACCAAGAAAGCTTAACCCTGCTTCTGTAGTAATTGCAGCTGGAACTGAAATTGCAATGCTAGCGAAAACATATGGTAGCATTTGTGGTATAATATGCTTGAAAATTATTTTAGAGTCCTTTTGACCCATAATTTTTGCTGCCTCAACGTATTGTCGTGTTTTAATCTGTAATGATATACTCCTAGAAACCTTGGCAATTCCAACCCAGCTGAAAATCATTAAAAATCCTATCATAAGGAATATGCTGTTACTTATTGTCACTGCTAAAATAATCAAAAATGGAAGTGCTGGCAAAGCATAAATGACATCATTAAAGCGCATCATAACTTCGTCTGTTTTCTTTCCTTTGTAGCCAGAATAAACTCCATAGATTAATCCTGCAACAACTGAACCGATTGAAACAGATATTCCAATGAATAATGCTAATGGCGTTCCATATAGTAATCCAACTGCTAGATCTCTTCTCAATTCATCTGTTCCCATTACACCAAACGCTTTTCCACCAATAATCAAATTAGAATCAAGGAACACATTCTTGGTTTCTAGATTATATGCATTCATAATGAAAACATAATCACCGGTTAGAACACGTCTATCTGTTTTTTCTGAAAAGATTAGTTCTGTTGACCCTAGGTTTCTTGCTTCATATTCATATATGTTTGATTGAAGATCAAGGTTTTTTCTTAATAAGCTATCAGTAGAAAAAATTGTCTGTTTAAAATTTGTTGATTCAGATGAATGTGGTAATGACATGTTTAATAATTCTAGTTTTATTCCATCTGGTCTAATAACAGTCATCTCGAGAAGTGGTGACCCAGTATAGGTTAACTCAAAGTTGTACATAAAATCATTTGGAAAGTCATCAAAAGCATAATTGAATCTAAACTGTTGTGATGATATGAAAATTCCATCTTTTTCATTGGTAATATTCTCTGATTGAATAATTTTATGCTCTGGAATTTTTTCAAACATAAAAATATTGACCCATGCTGGCACTGAGGTTTTTGGATATGAAATCCATTTCTCAGGATTATTCCAATCTTGGAATTCTGCTGAAGGGATTGAGATTAAAGCAAAAATTGAGATTACAATTAATGTTAGAAGAATTAAAACTCCACTAATTCCTATTTTACTCTTAAGGAATTCACGTTTTATGTCAACAGCTAAATCTGCACTCAATTTTTAGTCCTCACTCTAGGATCAAAATACCCATATAACAAATCAGCAACAAAAATACTGATTAAAAATAAGACTGTAAGAATGTATGTTGAACCAATGATCACAGGTAAATCCATTACTCCAATAGCATCAAAATATAGACGTCCCATTCCAGGCCAATCAAAAACTGCTTCTGTGATAATAGCACCACCTAATGAACCAGATAGACTTAATGCTAAAATTGTTACAATTGGGGGTGCAGCATTTTTTAATGCATGTTTGTAAACTATTTTTTTCTTATTTATTCCCATAATTTTTTTTGCAGTAATAAAATCCTCCTGTAAAATCCCTACCATAAAATTTCTTACTAGATATGCCCACGAACCAAATCCAATTAGTGATATTGTGATTAATGGAAGTGCCATATGATATAGTAATGAGAAAATATATCCAGGTTCTTCTGGACCAATTGAAGGTGTTGCCCTTGCAGGAAAAATTTGATATACAAACGCAAATAGAAAAATCATTAACATTCCGATCCACCAAACAGGAAAACTACTACTAACAATTGCAAATGTAGACGTAAACCTATCAGTTTTTGAACCAATTTTATTACTAGATGCTGCACCCAGAAAAATTCCAATAATTGAAATAATTATTGTTGCGGTTGTGAACAGTAAGATAGTTCTTGGTATTTTTTCTAGAAGAATATCTGCAATATTGGAAGAACCTGAATCACTTGTTAAAAAAGTCGCATTACCAAAATCTAAAATCAAAATCTTATACATTGTTAACCCAACTCTTTGAGGTGAATACCATGGCGTATCAAGCCCTAATGATTTAACACGCTCATCAATTTTTTGTTGAATGAATGCCTCAAATTCTTCTGGATCTGTAAAACTTTCTGCAATTGAAGGATTCTCAACAATTTCTGCTCTAACCTGAAACATTACTCCCTGTTTCAGAATTGTGTCCATGTTTGACCCAACTAATAAAATTGTCAAAAGTAATGTTATCATCAATACAGCAAACATGGTAATTGCTCTTTTTGCAAGATATGCTTTCAGGCCCAATGCTCTAAAAGACATAATTCAGTTTATAACTTATTTTCATCCCTAGTAAATAACTTAAAAACAAGCTATTAGATCCGATCGTAATGCAGGAATTTGCAAACCCTCACTCACTAAGAAATGGTATATTTGATCTTCTGTCTTCTGTCAAACTGGCAACTGATGAAAATGTTAAGTTGTTAGACTATACCACTGAATTATTCAATAAGAATGGACTATCTAGTGATTATTATGGATATCATAACATTGATCATGAGTTAGAGGTTACTTATGTTACATTATTGTCTGCAGTTAACCTAGTAAATGAAAAAAAATTTTCACTTGATGATGTAAAATATCTATTTGCATCTGCATTATTACATGATTTTGATCCTTCAAAATCTGCTGATAAGCCACATGAAAAAAATGTCATTCAATTTATTTCAAAAGATAAAACAATTCAAGACCTTTTAAAAAATATGGAGTTAGATCCTTTACTCATTTGCGCACTCATATCGAGAACAGTTTATCCATGGTCTGGCGAAACAAAAGTTATCACAGAGAAACAAATGATGCATTATTTTAATACATCATCTGTTACAAAAAATAATTCCGAGCTACAGCAGCATTTTAGTATGCTGGGACATTTTCTTTCAGTAGCAGACCGTGTTGGCGGATACTCCCTAGGTGACTTTGGAAAAGCAATGGAGATGGCAAAGATGAACGCACATGCATCAGCATGGCATCCTGCACTAATTGTTAGAAGGTCTGTTTCATTTTTTGAGGACATGCTAAATAATGATGCAGAAATGTGTGAGTCACTTCTCAACGGCCTTCCAAAACACATGCGAAAAAACTTTCTTGATAATATAACAAGTTTTATGAAACTACGCCAAGAAGAAATTCAAATTTATAACAAATTTACGTATGAAGGGTTGAATTTAGTTCCCTGTATTGAAAAAAGCTCTAATGAGGAATTAATTGATTCATTATTGGAAATCTACAGGGAATTACCCAGACCACTTCAATTCACACGAGAAGATTTTGTTGAATCAGTTCATGATGAACAAACTATTCTAAATACATTAAGGGTTGCAGATTCAAAAGGACCAATCATTGGATTTGCAAAAGGAGGGCCACTCGAATCGTATAATTTCCAATCTGAAATCAATGATATCAATTATGGAAAGAACAACACAATATTTTTGGAGCCTATTGCAATAAAAAATGGATATTGGGGATTTCATGGCGGTCGTGAAATTCGTCAGTTGTTCATGATGCAAGTCCATTCTAAGGGATACAAGTTTATGAGCAGTTTTGCAATGAGGGAAGTTATAGAACACCGAAAAAAGAATGATAAGAATATTGAATTTGTGAAGAAATTTGATCCCGAAAAATGGGATTATTACAGAGTTACACCATAGATTATCTATTAGTTTGTTGTATACATTGTTATGAGTTCAGATGAAGAATTAGTACAAACTGGGAAAAAATTTCTTACCGAAGGAAAATTCGCTGATGCATTAGATTGTTTTGAACAGTCATTATTATCTGATCCAACAAATCCAAACTTATTGAACCTTAAGGGCGCTGCATTACGTAGCCTTGGCAGATATGATGAAGCTCTAGAATGTTATAATAAATCGCTTGAATTAGATCCACGTGACAAGGATTCATCATAAATATATGAAAAATTCCTAACTCATATAATTTAGCTAAAATAATCTATAGTAATGAAGAAATTTTTGAATGACATGTTAGAGAATGCAGCAGAATTATGTGATGAACAGGAATTTGCAGAAGCAATCAAAATCTATGATAAAATTTTAGACACATACCCAGAAAACATCGGTGCGTTAATTGACAAGGCAACCACATTACAAAGAATTGGAGACAATAAAAAATCATTAAAATTATTTAATGTAGCATTAAGAATAGCACCAAAAAATATTGATGTATTAATTGGAAAAGGTTCTGTTTTACATGCATTAGAAAAATATGATGATGCGATAGTTCTTTACGATAAGGCACTAAAAATCAATAAGAAATTCGCATTAGCATATGCATACAAAGGATTGGCGTTAGGAGAAAAAGGAAATACCAGCAATGCACTAGAACATTTCAAGAAAGCACTCTCAATTGATAAAGATCTAGAATTGGCAAAAATCAGTAAAGAGACAGCTCTGAACCTATTAGATTCTAGAAAAACTAAAAAATAGATACATCACCGGGAGCAGGTTGACGTTTTTGATCATCCTCATGAAATTCAAAGAAATCTTTATGTACTGTTTTTTGGTGTTTTTGTAAATCTTCTATATTTTCAAACATATCATGGCACAAAAAACACTTTGGCTTATCTTCGTCAACTAAAGGCAGTACCATACTATCTGTAAATTGTCATGTTTTATATTTTGATCAAAAATATGCCTGTTATGCTAGAAAATATGATTGGAAAATCAACTGCTATTGATCGTGTCATGGCAGGAAAAGAGCTTACATTTGATGATGGAATGGAATTAATGAATTATGATAATATTCACATGCTTGGAGCAACTGCCGAAATTACTAGGAAAAAATTAGTCGGAGATGATGTAACATTTACAGCCTCATATTACATGAACTATACAAACGTCTGTGCTGCAAGCTGTCAGATGTGTGCATTCTATAGAAAGGGTGATGAGGATGATGCATACACACTAACTCCAGATCAGATTGAACAACGTGTATCATCAGCAGAGCAATTAGGTGCTACTGAAGTACACATCGTAGGTGGATTTCATCCTGATTTACCATTAGATTATTATGAAGAAATGATGAAGGTGATAAAAGAAAAACATAAGAATTTAACAATTAAGGCATTTACCGCTGCTGAGATTTTTTATTTATCTAAACTTACAAAAAATTCAATCAAAGAAATTCTTGCCAGACTAAAAGACGCAGGATTAGATTCAATGCCAGGTGGAGGTGCTGAATTGTTTCATCCTGATATAAGAGGTAAAATTGTTAGGGGGAAATGTACTGGTCAGGAATGGCTTGACACAATTGAACAAGCGCATAATCTTGGGATAAAAAGTAATGCAACCATGCTGTATGGTCACATTGAAAAGCCTGAACATATTGTTGATCATTTAATCAAAATTCGTGAGTTACAAAAAAGAACCAATGGGTTTCTTACTTTCATACCATTAAAATTTAGTCTTGATAATACAGAGTTAGAAAATGAGCATCAAGTTACCCAGGAATGTTCATCTTTGTATGACCTAAAAATTATTGCACTATCACGACTTATGCTTGCTGGTGCATTGAACAACATTTCTGTTTATTGGGTTGCATATGGGAAAAAACTAGCGCAAGTTGCATTGTGTAACGGTGGAAATGACTTGGTTGGCACTGCATTTTCTGAAGAAATTTATCGCGCCGCTGGCAAACCAACAAACTCATCGTTAGTTGAATTATCTAACTTGGTAAAAGAAATCAATAGGAATCCAATTCAAAGAAATACATTTTTTGACAACCTTCAGTATTTCAAGTAGCTGGCTTTTTCTCTGTTTTTTTTGCCCCACCTTTTTTCTTTCTTCTTGCACCAAAACTGATTAGAACAAGCAGAAATCCAACACCGATTAAAATTCCAGACAGTGTCTTAGAATCAGTATTTTGTTGCTCTGCCATCAGGAATTCCAGTTCTTCCTCGGGAGTCATCCCACCTTCACCGATTGGTGTAGATTCGCCAAGAATAGCTGATAACGCAATACCAACAGCAATCATTACTAATCCACCAGTTAGAATTTTCTTATCAATGAGCATTTACAATTATTAGTTATCTGCATAATTTAAGAAAAGCGAAATAAATCAAACTAAAATGCACATTTAAAAATAAAAAAATATGACGAATTACATGTCTGAATTACCACATTTTTCAAGCAGGGCATTTTTGGCACCAATGGCAGGTGTGAGTGATCCAGCATTACGATTAATCTGTAAAAATATGGGTGCAGGTCTGGTCATTACTGAATTAACTAGTATTCACGCAATCATTGCGAAAGAAGAGCAATTAAAAACTCAAATGAAAAACATCACAGAATTTTTAGAATTCTCTGAAAAAGAGAGACCACTGTCAGTGCAATTATTTGGATCTGATCTTATTGCACTGGAAAAGGCAACAAAGATTGTAGAACCATTTTTTGACATGATTGATTACAATATGGGTTGTCCCGCACCACATATAACAAAGCAAATGGCAGGAGGTGCACTTTTACAAAATTCTGATTTAACACGTCAGATTTTTAGAACGATGGTAAATTCAACAACAAGACCGGTATCATTGAAAATGCGCATAGGTGTTTCTGATTCTAACAAATTACTGTTTAAAGAAATTGCAAAAATTGCAGAGCAGGAGGGAATTAAAATGATAACGCTCCATCCTAGGACTGTCTCACAGGGGTATTCGGGTCATTCTGATTGGACCATGATAAAGAAATTAAAAGAAATTGTAGATGTTCCAGTTGTTGGAAATGGCGATATTACAACACCTGAAATTGCTAAAAGTATGATTGAGCAAACTGGATGTGATTATGTTATGATAGGACGCGGTGCGATGGGTAATCCATTTATTTTTGAACAAATTAACGATTACCTAAAATACGGTGTATACAAAAATTATAATTTTTCTGATAGACTTAATGCATTTTTGGATTATGTTAGTGAGACATCAAAATATAAAATAAAATTTGTAAACATTAAGGAACAGGCAATTCGATTCACAAAAGGCACTGTTGGTGGTGGTGTATTACGAAAACGACTCACAACAACTAGGGATATCGATGAATTGAAAAAAATATTAGTACAAACAGTTTCAGTCTAGAGGTTCTGAAATTTTAATTTCAAATTCAGGTACCAGATCTTTTTCACTAGCCATTTCAAACATTTTTCGAATAGACTTTTCTCCATCCTCTCCCATGTTTACAGTGACAGGATTTACGTACATTTTGACAAATTTTTCTATTAATTCTTCCGATTTTCCTCTACTATACTGCATTGCATATTCCAATGCATCTTTGTCATGTTCCAGTGCAAATTCAATTGAGTTTTTCAGATATGTGTCAAATTTTTTGATGATATCATTATCAAATTTATTACTCATGACATTAATTCCCAATGGAACAGGAAGACCATTAGTTTCTTTGTCCCACCATTCACCAACATCAAGTATTTTCATAATTCCTTCCTGTTCAAATGATAATTGAGTTTCATGAATAACCAAGCCAACATCAACCTGACCAGTTTTAACAGCATTTGGTATTTCACTAAAATTCATTTCAACATAATCGAATTTTCCAATCATTAATTGTAATAATAAAAATGCTGATGTCATTTTTCCTGGTATTGCAATTTTGGATTTTTTTATTTCATCTATTGACATTTGCTTTGTTGCAGTAACAATTGGACCATATCCTATTCCAAAACTTCCCCCACTACGTAGAATTGTGTAATCAGGAATGTATGCGCATGCATGAACTGAAACTGCCGTGACATCAAGTTCAGGGTTTTTTGCTCTAGAATTTAGGTCCTCAATATCACCTATTACATGTTTAACAGTAAAATCATCAGATTTTATCTTACCAGTAAGCATAGCATAAAACATGAACGCATCATCTGAATCAGGGGTATGCCCAACAGAAATTTCCACAATTTATCATCAAAATTTGGTAATAAAAAACATTAGAATTAACAA
>PAAH01000003.1 GCA_002698885.1 Nitrososphaerota archaeon
CTGGTGTTGGTTCTGGTGTTGGTTCTGGTGTTGGTTCTGGTGTTGGTTCTGGTGTTGGTTCTGGTGTTGGTTCTGGTTCTGGTTCTGGTTCTGGTAAAGATGTAATATTTTCATGTTCTTCAAAAACATTTTTTAGAAATACATTTTTGTCAAACAAAGCAATGTCATCATATTCCTGACCTATACCAACATAAATTACAGGTGTAGCAGTTACCCTTACAATTGATAGTGCTGCGCCACCACGTGCATCTGCATCGCTTTTAGTTAAAATTGAACCATCAAGTTTTACACGATTATGAAATTCTCTTGCTTGATTTACCGTATCATTTCCGGCAAGTGAATCACCAACAAAAATTTTTAAATCAGGTTGAACTACTTTCGTAATTTTTTCTATCTGTTCCATCAAATTAGCACTGGTTTGCATTCTACCAGCTGTATCAACTAAAACACAGTCAATCTTATGTGATTTAGCATATAATACAGCGTCTTTAGATACTGCTGCAGGATCAGAACCATAATTTTGAGCAATGATTTTTAGGTTTAATCTATTTGCATGCTCACGGATCTGTTCAATCGCACCAGCACGATAAGTATCAGCAGCAGCAATAACAAGAGAGAACTTTGAATTTTTCAATAAATTAGCTATTTTTGCAAGAGTAGTAGTTTTTCCAGTTCCATTAATAACAACAAACACAATAATGTAAGGCTCCCCAGATTCTTTCTTAGATCTTATATTAGAAATTAAATCTATATTTCCAGCAGAAGAAAATGTTTCATCTATATATTGAACTAAACTTTTTTTAATAAAATCCCCAATAGTCTTCTTTTCAACCTTTGTTCCAATTAGCTTTTCTTTAAGAGAATCTTTTATAGAATCAATTACCTCTGTTGCAACATCAGATTCTAATAAATTAATTTCTAATTCAAATAAAACATCCTCAATATCTTTTTCTTTAAGCTCTTTTTCACTAAATCCCTTTGATACATCAGAAAATGCTTTTTTTAGATTATCAAACATAGTTTATTTTTGTGATTCTTGTGATTTTTGCATTATACTTTGCATTTGTTGTTTTCCAATCTCCAAATTATCAGATACTTGCTGTCTCTGTGAATTAACATTTTGTAGTGCAACTTCTAATTCTTTTAATCTAGATTCTAACCAATTAATCGCTGCATCCTGATCCTTTTCAATTGCCACACCAGAACCAACATTGATTATAACTTTATCATTTGATTGGATTTTTGATTTTACATACACTCCCATTCCAATTGGAACTAAACCATCTGATTCAGTTTCTGTCTTGGTTCCATTAATGGAATGTATTGCAGAATTTGCTTCACGGATAATACTAATAATAGAATTCTGTTGTTGGGTTAATTGAGCAAAATGATTCTCAAGCATCTGCATCTGTTGAATCAATTGTTGGGCTTGCTGTTCACTCATATATGTAAAATTGTATGACGGTATAAAAATTAAAGTTTTGAAAAGAAAAAGAGAATAGTGAATTACTTGGCTTTTGAAAGTCGATCATCCACTTCGTCCCAATTGACAACATTCCACCATGCGGATATGTAATCAGGGCGTTTGTTTTGATACTTGAGATAATATGCATGCTCCCAAACATCTAGACCCAATAAAGGAATAAGACCTTCAGTTCTAGGACTAGTTTGGTTTGGCATTGCTTTGTATTCAACATTACCAGTTGATGGATTATATACGAGCCATCCCCATCCGCTTCCTTGTATTGGAGCTGTTTTGCTTGAGAATTGTTCTTTAAATTCAGCAAAAGATCCAAAGGAAGAGTTGATAGCATCTGCTAATGCTCCACCTGGTTCACCACCGCCATTTGGTTTCATATTATTCCAAAATAGCTTATGGTTATCGTATCCACCACCATTGAAATTAATTGCACCTCTAACATCTTCAGGTACATCATTGATGTTTGATAAAATATCAATGATGTCTTTGCTTTGTAATTCTGGACTGAGTTTTTCCAAAGCACCATTCATAGTGTCAGTATATTTCTGATGATGCTTGGTATGATGAATTTCCATTGTTTGAGCATCGATATGAGGCTCTAGTGCGTCATATGCATAAGGCATCTCAGGAAGTGTGTATTTTCCCATAAGAAGTCATTTACAGAATACAATTTATTGTTTTACAAGGAAGTAATTTTAGATATTAAATTGATTAGAAGTATGTGGCAAAAAAGTATCATTTTTTCGTGTTTTACTCTAGTATTTGTTGTATTATTCATGAATTCCATAAATGATGATATCACGTTTGAACTGTTTTTAGAAAACAGTAGACCGCATATAGGTGCAGAATATCCATCTAGTATTGGTATTAACGGAGAAGGAATAAAAATTGCTGTGATAGATACTGGTGTTAATTTTGAACATCCAGATCTTTTAGGGATTGGAGATGAACAGAAAATTTTAGCAGGTTATGATTTTATAGAAAATGATAGTACACCTCAAGATACTAGTGGACACGGAACACAAGTAGCAGGAATAATTGCAGCTGACGGTGAAATTAATGGTATAGCACCAAAATCAAAGATTTTAGCTTATAGAGTTTCAGAAGATGGTGAAGCAGTTTCTTCAGATTTGATAATTAAAGCAATAAAACAAGCAATAATTGATGAAGCAGACATAATTAACATTAGTTTAGGTGTTGATGTAATACACAATGATATTGATCATGCTGTGAATGAAGCAGTAGATAGTGGTGTGATAGTTGTTGTTGCAGCAGGAAACAGTGGGCCTGATGAAAAAACTATTGGTAGTCCAGGAGCAAATCCAAATGCAATTACAGTTGGTGCTACATATAATGATACTGGCTCTAGTATTGTTTCAACATTAGAAGTAGAGGGAAAACAATTTCAGGTTTTACCTATGTTAGGAACAGAAGTAATTTCTAAAAAAATTGCTGCAGAAATTCAATTTGGTGAGTTTGGTAGAGAGAAAGACTTGAAAAAGATCAATGCAGCGGATAAAATCATTCTGGTTGAAAGGGGAGGAGAAACTGAGGATGAAGTAGTATTCTTTTCAGAAAAAGAAAGAGTTGCAGCGATTAATAATGCACAAGCCATTATTGTTTATAATAATGAACCAGGGATATTTTATGGCGAATTAATTCATGAAAACATTCCAGAAAATTATGTTCCAAAAATTCCAGCATTGTCTATAACTTTAGAAGATGGTCTTATTCTCAAACAAATGTTAGAAAATAAAACGGTAGGAACCATTGATGTATTTAACCATCCAGATTTTGTTGCAATGTTTAGTTCAAGAGGTCCTGTTTCAGAATTTTATGATAAACCAGATTTAGTTGCACCTGGAGTTTTTGTTGAAACAACTTCTTTGGGTGATACATATAGTATCACTAGTGGAACCAGTTACGCTGCACCACATGTGTCTGGTGCAATTGCACTGTTACTAAGTAAAAACCCTGATTTAACACATCAAGAAATTAAATCAAAACTAATCACTACATCTGAATTAGTTACTGATCCGTATGGTAATGAATTTCCAATGGATGTAGGTGGTACAGGTAGAATTAATATTGAAAAGGCATTCAATTCAGAACTGATAATATTACCACCAAGTTTAAGGTTTAATTTATCTACGGAAAAAAATATACAGACTAAAGATATACAGTTTGAATTCAATGGATTAAATGATCAGATACAAATTGAATTTTCTGATTTTACTAATGTAAATTTTGATTATAATTTAGAAGGAGGCACACTACGTGTTACCTCAAATCTAATATCTAATCAAATTGGTGAATTTGAAGGGAGGTTATTCATTACACACGAACAAATTTCACATCAAGTTCCTATTCATATTAGAGTCACAGAGGCAACAATAAACACTATTGAAGAAGATGGAAAATTATTTTTTGAAATTATAAATCCTGTAGAATGGTCATATGTCAAAATTACCGCAATTAACATGGAGACATTAGAAAAAAATTCAGTTTCATTTTCTCCTGAAAACAATCAATCATTGAGTATTTACCAACCTGGAAATTATTGGATTGAGGCAAATATAACCACTGAAAAAAACACATTCGATGTTTATGATACTATTTTTATTGATTCGTATTTAGAGAGTAACAATCCAACTCTTTCTATTTTTGATAATCTTGAACGACCTATACTTATCATGATGGTGATAATTTGTGTTGTAGCAATATTTACTGCTAAAACTATAAAAAACTAAGATGTGTTTGGTCCAGATCTACGTATTTCGTCAGATACATTGTTGAACTTGCTAAAGTTTTCTACAAACATCTGTGCCAATTTATTTGCTGAGAGATCGTAAGAATCTTTATCAATCCAGGTATTTTTTGGATCCAAAATATCTGATGGGACGTTAGGACATTCTAATGGTACATCAAGATTAAAACGTTCATCATGCCTAAATTTGACAATATCAAATGCACCAGATAAAGCAGCAGTAACCATTGCTCTACTGTATTTTATGCTAATTCGTTTTCCAACTCCATATGGACCACCTGACCAGCCAGTATTAATTAAATAAACAGCCACATTATGCTTTGAAATTTTTTCACCTAACATTTTAGCATAAACAGATGCAGATCTTGGCATGAACGGAGAACCAAAACATTCTGAAAATGTTGCTTTTGGTTCTTTTATTCCTCTTTCAGTTCCAGCTAGTTTACTTGTATAACCTGACATAAAATGAAACATTGCACTTTCCTTTGTTAATTTTGATACTGGTGGTAAAACACCTAATGCATCAGCAGTCAAAAATATAATTATTTTGGGACTAATTCCTACGCTTGGGATCACTGCACCAGGTATGTAATCAAGTGGATAAGCTGCTCTAGTATTTTCTGTTAGACTACCATCGTTGAAATCAGGTTTTAATGATTCCTTATCAACTACAACGTTTTCAAGTACAGCACCAGATTTTACTGCATTCCAAATTTGAGGTTCAGATTCTTCATTTAGATTAATACATTTTGCATAACACCCACCTTCAAAATTAAAAATTCCATTGTCAGACCATCCGTGCTCATCATCCCCAATTAACATTCTTTGAGGATCTGCAGATAAGCTAGTTTTTCCTGTTCCAGATAAACCAAAAAATAATGCCGTACTACCATCCTGTCCTACATTAGCTGAACAATGCATGGGGAAAATGCCTTGTGATGGCATAAGATAGTTCATAACTGAAAACATTGATTTTTTCATTTCACCAGCATAATTTGTTGCTCCAATTAGAACAATTCTTTTTGATAAATTAATTAGTATGAATGCATTAGTTCTAGTTCCATCAATTTCAGGTATTGCTTCAAAATCGTTTAAACATAAAATAGTAAATTCGGGAATATGTGTATCTAATTCTGCGGCAGATGGTCTAACAAATAATTGCTTACAAAATAGATTCTGCCACGCATGATCATTAAACACTCGTATTGGTAACCTGTTTGTACTATCAGCACCAACAAATCCATCAAATACATAAAGTTCTTTTCCTTCAGCATGCTTTTTCATTTTTTCAAAAATCTGATTAAATTTTTCAGATGGAAATTGACGATTAACATTCCCCCAATCAACTGTTTCATGTGTCTCATCGTCAAAAATTATGTATCTATCTTGAGGCGAACGACCAGTATACTTTCCAGTTTTGACTGATAAGGAACCAGTAGATGTTAAAATACCCTCATTTCTTTCTGAGGAATGTTCAATTAATTTTTCAACAGGTAGATTTCTATGAATTTTTTCAGTATTAATTCCAAACTCCTTTAATTGTAAAAGAAATTTAGGATCAAGTGAAGATTCAGACAAGATCCCTAACCCCACAATAAAAAATTCTAGTTCTTACCAAGATTTTTAAAAAAAATCAATTCACTTTTATCTCTTTCTAGAAATTGAAATATGGCTTAGATACGTATTTATGTAAAAATTCAAGTCTAAATTCCATGCCAATTAACAAAGATAAACTAGAAATCAGAAAACAGGTATCGGAGAATAGACCAAAATTCATTCGTCCTGAGAGCTGGCGCTATAAAAGATTGGAGACAAATTGGAGAAAACCAAAAGGAGTTGATAATCACCAAAGAAAACAAAAAAGTCGTGGTCGTCCAGGATTAGTTAAAATTGGATACGGAACACCAACTATTGCAAAAGGATTACATCCATCAGGTTATACAGATAATTTAGTTCATACAATTAACGATTTAGAAAATCTGAATCCAAAACAAGATGGAATTAGATTTGGTCATAGTGTAGGTACTAAAAAAAGAAATGAATTAATGAAAGTTATTTTAGAAAAAAAATTTAAAATATTCAATGCAAGAGTGAGTCAAAATGCCAGTTAATTTACACGCAAAAAAACAACTTGTATCTAGAATTGTAGGAGTTGGTGTGCATAGAGTACGATTTGATTCTGACCATCTTGATGATATTGCAGATGCAATCACTAGAGATGATATTAGAAGTTTAATTACTGCCAACACGATTACAATCAAATCATTTACAGGAACATCAAGAGGTAGAGCCAAAACAAAGAAAGCTCAAAAATCAAAACGTGGAGCAACACAAGGTTCAAAGAAAGGAAGAAAAGGAGCTAGAGTTGGCAAGAAAACAGTATATGTAAACAAAGTTAGAGCTTTACGATATATTTTACGAATTGCAAAGGATAGGAAAGAAATTACAAATGATGTTTTTAAAGCAGTTTATAAAAAAATTAATGGAAACACAATAAGAAACAAAGCACATCTACGAACAGTAATTGCAGAAGTGAAAGATACTCAAGAATCTTAAAATTTAAATTTTATTTTTTCAAAGTTTATAATTTTATTTTTATCAGTTTTTATACCTTCATTCAACAAAAGATTTTTCTTAATGTCTATGCCAAAAGCATAACCACCTACATCACCATCAGATCTAACAACTCTATGACATGGTATTATAACAGGAAATGGATTATTCTTCATTATTCTACCAATCAAACGTTGACCATTCTGTAGATCAATTGCCTTTGCTAGATCTCCATATGTGATTATATGTCCTTTAGGAACCTGTAAAAGTTTTTTATAAACAAGCTGTTCAATCTTCAGAGTTTTTTCACCTCAAGATTTGTTGTTGTTAAAAAATCTACTATTCTTTGTTTATGTTTTCCTAGACCAGTCCAATCTAGTAATGCGGTATTAGCACCTATGTTTTTTTCCAATATGTGCAAAAATAATGACTCATCCAAGTAATCTAATGCATGTTTTGGCATCACAGTTCCTAATGCAAATTCTCCATTTATCACTTCATTAGAAAATTTTTCAGAATAATGAGTTCCTCCAAAGCATATTGCGAAAGGATAATTTGGAATGGGGGATTTGAGCGTTTTTAAAATAATTTTGGAAATTGAATTACATAGTTCAATATCATTCCACTGCTTTTCAGTTGTACCAATTTCTATGAATATTGTAGGTTTTTTAAGTGCCGTGGGACCATGATGAGTAGCTTCAATTGTAATTTGGAAATCAGAGAACAGTTCATGATTAGTTGAGAGATTTTTTAGATATGATTTTTGGATATTTGGATGTGGTATTGCAATTTGTTTTGGATTTCCACCAAATTTTGCTATATCAAAATTCCCAGTACTGTGACATGTCAAAGCTAAAGTACCAGATTCTGCAGCATGTTTTGAAAGAAAAATAAATCCATCATACTGAAATTTATCTTCTAACCAGTCAGCATTAATTGTAGGTGTTGATAGTATTACTAAATCAAAATTTTCTCCGTGAAATACCCCATTCTCGTTTTCTAGGTTTTGAGATATGAATTTGGCCATATTGTAGCCTGCAGGATCCTCTTTGTATGCAACCAATAATTCCATGAATAAAAGATATATTGACACTTTATTAATTTCAAATTAATGAGGTTTAACCCAAGATTAACATTCAAAAATATGGTAAATACAATAAAACTTACCAAAAAATCAGACAAGGAAGTCTATAAACAGCATTTAAGATTGGTTTTATTTGGAATTTCTGCTATTGGTGGTCTAGCATTTATCATTCAATTTACATTTTCAGTATTCACTCGTCCAATGGCAACAACCTGAGTGAGTAAAATGTCAGAAACAGAACCAGAGCAAACACACGAAAAAGTTGAAGATAGTGCAGAATCAATAACTGAAACTAAATCAGATGCAGTAACAAAGCAAAATAGTATAGATGCTACTCTGTTTGGTGTTAGAACCACTGGTGGTCAAGAAAAGGTTGTTTTAAGATTACTTGAAGCTCAAATGAGGTCTCAAAAGATAAAATGTAGTGAATGCCAGGAAGAAGAGTCTGACTCTCCTCTAATTGGACTAGATGATCAACCAGTAAAAGATGAAAAAGGAGTGATAAAAACGATCAAGACTAATTTTACAATAAATCTACTTACTACGAATACAGAATGTAGCCCAAATTTTAAACAACATTATGAAGAAAAACATGGAATATCAGGTAGTCAATTTGATGAAAAATTATCCGAAATTACCTTGAAAACAATTAGTAAAAGTATTCAATCAATTTTATTGGTTGATAATTTGAAAGGATATGTTGTTGTTGAGGCAAGAGAACCACAAGATATGTTCAATGCAATTCAAGGAGTAAAACACGTTAAAGGTCAACTTAGAGGAGGATTACAATTTAGTGAAATAGAAAATTATTTGGTTAAAAAATCAACTGTATCAGAATTGGCAGTAGATGGAACAGTGGAAATAATTGGTGGACCTTTCAAAGGAATGAAGGCTACAGTAACACGAGTTGATCATGATAAAGAAGAAGCTACAGTAATTTTACTTGATGCGCCATATCAATTACCAGTAACAGTAGATGCAAACTATCTAAAACCAGTTAAAACATAGTAAGGAATAAATCACATGCAAGAAGGTTTTATTTAATGGGAGACAAACAAACAATTTCATCATTAGTTACAGGTGGCGAAGCATCAGCTGGTCCACCTCTTGGTCCTGCATTAGGACCAATGGGGGTAAACATTATGGAAGTTATTAATGCAATTAATGATAAAACAGGTGATTTTAAAGGAATGAAAGTTCCTGTTACAGTTAGTATTGATGCAGATACAAAAGAATGGGAAATCGATGTAGGAATACCATCCGCATCGGCTCTGGTTTTAAAAGAAATTAATATTCAAAAAGGTAGTGGTACTTCAGGTACTGAATGGGTTGGAGATATTGGAATGGATTCAATTATCAAGGTTGCTAATGTAAAACTAGAATCATCTTATGCATCCAAACTGAAATCAGTTGTTAAGCAAATAATTGGCACATGTCAATGCCTAGGAGTAAAAATTGAAGGTAAAACTCCAAAAGAAATTACTCTTGAAATTAATGAAGGTAAGTGGGATAGTAAGTTCGAATAAACTAGTGTTTAGATAAATAAACTGGAGTTTTATCAGTCTTCTCTAATTCAACAAAAGTCTCTGTATTTTGAATACCATCAATCTTTCCAATTTTATCAATTATTATTGTATGTAATTGCTCAAGATCTTCTGCTAGAACTTTGATAATAATATCAAACCTACCAGTAATTTCACAGATTTCAGCAACTTCTGGTGTATTTAGCAAACTCTGTTGAATTGTTTCTTTAAATTTTGGATCACGATTAATTCCAACAGATGCCTTTACCTCATAACCTAACTGTGCTTCATCAATTTCAATTGTGAATCTTTTTATCAATTTTTTTTTGACTAGTCTGTTAATTCTACTATAAAGTACCGAAGAATTCATTCCAAGTTTTTTAGATAGCACCGGTACAGAAATACTACCATCTTTTTTTAACTCTGATAATAATTTAAGATCTAAATCATCAAAATGATGCATTTTCTCATAATTAATTTTTTGAGGTATTAAATGTAAGTTTTTTCAAATTTCACATTTGTATATGAAAAATTATGCTAAAAACACATTTTTTATAAAATAAACACAAAAAGTAAATTTTTACTCTAAACGATTTTAAGTAGGCTATAGAAAAATTTTCCATGGTAAATGAATCAGAATTAGTTGAATTAATTCAGGAGGCTAAAAAATCAGAAAAAGAGAGAAAGTTCAAGCAATCACTTGAATTGTATATTACTTTCAAAGATATAGATGTAAAAAAGGGATTTGCATTAAATGAAGTAATTCAACTTCCAAAACAAATGAGTCAACCTGCAAAAATTTGTGTTATGGCTAGTGGAGATATGGGTATTAAAGCTAAAAGTGCAAATGCTGATGAAGTAATAGATAATGATAGATTAACTAAATTGGCAGAAAATAAGAGAGAATCAAGGAAATTAATAAATAAGTATGATTTCTTTTTGGCAGATACAAAATTAATGGCAAATGTTGGAAAATTACTAGGACAATTGCTTGGACCTAGAGGAAAAATGCCAACTCCTGTTCCATTTAATGCACCAATTGAATCATTCTTGAATAGATACAAGTCTTCAATTAGAGTTAGATTAAAAAATTCACTTTCTCTTTCGTGCAAAATTGGGGATGAGGCAATGGATGAAAAAGATCTTGCTGCTAATGCAATTACCATCATAAATGCAATTGAAAAAAAACTACCTAATGGTGATAAGAATATTAGAAAATTTATGGTTAAAACTACTATGGGTAAAGCAATAAAATTAGAAATGAAGGTTAGAAAATAAAATGCATGAAAATAGAACAACGTATCCAAAGAAGAAAGCAGAAATGCATCAACTACTACAAGAACTTCCTAAAAAGTATAAAGTACTTGCACTAGTAAGAATGGAAAAAGTAAGAGCTTCACAACTTTTACCACTTAGAAAAAAATTGAAAGGAGAGGTAGAAATTATTAGTATTAAGGATAACATTGCAAAAATTGCATTAAAAAAACTTGATATTCCAGGTTTAGAAAAATTCTCTGAAAATTTGAAAGGTCAATGTCTTTTCATGTTTACAAATATGTCACCATTCAAACTTAATGTTCTTTTAGGAAAAAATAAAGTCATGCTTGCTGCAAGAAGTGGAGATATTGCAAGTATGGATGTAATTATTCCACCAAAGAATACCGGTATTGCACCTGGACCAATGCTAACTGACTTTAAAGAAGCTGGTGTTCCAACAAAAATTGATCAAGGTACAATATGGATTATGAAGGAAACAATTCCTGTTAAAAAAGGAGAGCCTATTCCAGAAAAATTAGCAGGTCTTTTAGGAAAATTAGATATCAAGCCAATTGAAGCTGGGATTTTACTAAATACCGCCCTTGAAGAAGGACTACTTTATGCTCAAGATGAGATGATAATTGATTTAGAGAAATTTAGAAACGATCTTGCTCAAGCACACCAAGAAGCAGTTTCATTATCAATTGAAGCATCATACATTACAAGTGATAACATACAGCAAATACTTACAAAAGCAGCACAGTCTGCTCGTTCGATATCTATAGAATCAGGTTTCATTACTGATGAAACAAAAGAACAAATTCTACAAAAGGCTCATGGTCAAGCTAAGAGTCTATCAACAAAGGCAAAAGACTACACCCCTGCTTAATCATATTTACTTTTAACTTTTGGTAAATTCCAATTATATTTCATGGCAGTCAATCTTAAGCCAGTTGTAAGTACTATGCCTATAATTGTGGCAGCGTAAATCTCATCAGTAATCACAAGAGTGAAATAAAATGATATTGCGCCTATAAAACTTGCAGATGCATATAATTCCTTTACAAAAACTATTGGGGTTTGATTTACAAAAATATCACGTAGAATACCACCACCAATACCAGTCAACATACCAGATAAAATAATTACAAGAAAATTCATTCCAAATAGATTGTAGGCAAAAGTTGCACCAATTACAGTAAAAACACCCAAGCCTATGGCATCGAATTTAAGAAAAACATTCCAATGTTTCTTCATTCTTGAATATAATAAAAATAATACAATTGCAGATGATACTGTAATTATAACATAAGATGGATCAATTAACGAGTTTGGTAATTCATTTCCAAATATTATGTCTCTAATAGTTCCACCAGCAACACCTGTAATTGTTGCTAAAATTATTATTCCAACAATGTCAGCTTTATGTTCAATTGCTTTGAAAGCACCAGTCACTGCAAAAGCCATAGTTCCAAATAGATCTAAAATGTAGATGAATAATTCAATAGTAGCAGAGGAATCTACCAACTTGAAATCTATAAGAAATAATTAGTAATTAACAATATGTATAGAATTGGTTTGATCTAACCAAAGAGTGAAGATAGACCTTCCATTGCTGCTTCCTCTTGCTTTTCACTAGGAGGTTCAGCTTTTGCCTCTTTCTTTTCTTCGCCACCAGATGCTGCTTCTGCTGCAGGTGCTGCAGCGGCTACTGCTACTGGTGCTGCCTTAATTGCTTCTTCAATATCAACATCAGCTAAAGATGCAACAAGTGCTTTAACTTGGGCCTCATTTACTTCAGCACCGCTTGCTTTTACAATATTTGTAACATTTTCCTCAGTTACCTCTTTTTGTAATTTATGCAACATTAGTGCAGCGTAAACATATTCCATTTAAAAAAATTCTTCTACAGCATAATATAAAACTATCAGAAAAATTATGAATTAGTTAAGATCTTCAGACTTCGGCAAACAGAATAAAGATGTGATTTAAGATTCCTATCGTACAAATTCTCCATTCGTTGTTGTAGAATTCTTTTTGCATGATCTTTTTCAGTGCCATCAGGTAGCGATAAGACATTATTAATTAGCTCAGAAAGAGATTCTCTAATCCAACCATCAAGAATGGTAAATATTCTTCTTGAAATAATCTCAACTTTTTCTGTTTCGAGATCTAAAACATCAGTAAAATTTTCATATTCAATTCTATAGATTAATGCAAATATACAATTTTCAGAAGTTGGCTCCTTGAGAATCTCAAGAGAGCGGTCTCCAGCCTTTCCCTGAGATACTTTATTTTTTAGGCCTACTGGGTTGACAATAAATCCATTAACTCCAATTTTATTTCCATCAATACCGGTCACTGTTCCAAATATCATATTAGTGAAATCTCCATCAGGTCTTGACGTAAAGACATAATCATCTAGTTTTAATTTTCTCTCTTTTTTCCCAAACATACAAAATAACAGTTTTTTATCTATTTAATTTCTTGTAATCGACAATTCTTAATATCGGTTATAAACCAAAACTCATTGTGGAAAAAAAAGAAATTTTATCAAAATTTTCTTCTGATCCTGAGAGATACTACAAAGTAGGATTATTTGAAGAGCAAGGATTTATCCGTAAATCATGTACTACTTGTAATCGATTTTTCTGGACACTTGATGAGAATAGAACGAATTGTCCTGATCATTCTGATGACACATATTCATTTATTGGAAATCCTCCAACTAGCAAAAGATTTGATTATACACAAGCCTGGAAAGAAGTTGAATCATTTTTTAAAAAAAATGGTCATACATCTGTCAATAGATATCCTGTAGTTTGTAGATGGCGTGATGATTTGTATTTTACAATTGCATCAGTTGTTGATTTTCAAAGAGTGATGGGAAGTAAAGTTGTATTTGAATTTCCTGCTAATCCATTGATAGTTCCACAAACTTGTTTACGTTTCAAAGATTTAGAAAATGTTGGTGTAACAGGACGACACTTTTCTAGTTTTTGTATGATTGGACAACACAGTATTCCAAATGAACAAGGATACTGGAAAGATGAATGCATTAATCTTGATTATAATTTACTAACACAGCAATTTGGAATTGATAAAAAAGAAATTGTTTTTGTAGAAGATGTGTGGGAAGGTGGAGGTTCATTTGGTTCATCTCTAGAATATTTTGTTAGAGGTTTGGAGCTTGGTAATGCAGTATTTACTGAGTTTCAAGGTGATCTTTCAAACTACAAAACACTTGATCAGCGTATCATTGACATGGGAGCAGGATTAGAAAGATTTTCTTGGATAACAATGGGCACCCCAACAGCATATGATTGCTGTTTTGGACCAATAACTAAAAATCTAATTCAGCAGGCAGGAGTTGAAACAAATTCTGAAGTTTTAGTTCAATACTTCACTGAAATTGCAAAAAACTTGGAGATGTATGAAGATTTAACACAGGTTAGAAAAAATGCAATAAAGAAAACAGGTTTATCAGAACAGCAAATTAATAAAATTATAACTCCATTGGAGGGAATTTACCTAATTATTGACCACATTAGGACATTAATTTTTGCTATATCTGATGGAGCACTTCCAAGTAATGTTGGTGGCGGATACAATCTTAGAATAATGCTACGTAGAATTATCTCTACTATGAACAGACTTGCATTATCATTCGACGTAAACGAGATTATTGATAAACAAATTGACTATTTAAAAAATACATATCCAGAATTGGAAGATACTCGTGAAGATGTTAAGGAGATTATTCAGATTGAGACAAAAAGATATGATGCATCAAAGCAGAGAATGCAAAAAATTGTAACGAATCTAAATAAGGATCCAACTGTTGACGATTTAATTAGACTCTATGAATCTGATGGAGTCACACCTGATTACCTTAAAGAAATGAATGTCATATCAGAGATTCCATCTAAATTCTATAGTAAACTATCAGAATTACACCAAGGAAAAAACCAAAAAGAGCAAATAAATTTTCCATTGGAAAATATTCCTGATACTGAACTTTTGTTTTATGGCAATGACCCAAAAGAGTTTGATGCTAAAGTCTTAAAGTCGTTTGAAAAATATGTTGTTCTAGATAAAACATCATTTTATGCTAGAGGTGGTGGTCAAGAACCAGATCATGGAAAAATTGACAACTATGAAGTTGTAGATGTTACGAAACATGGTAATATTATAGTTCATGAATTACAAGGTGGAATTCCAAAACAAGGTGAGACAGTTTCTTGTATATTAGATGCAACTAGAAGAGATAGAATAACAAAAAATCATACCAGTACTCATGTAATCAATACATCAGCACGAAATGTATTAGGTTCATGGGTATGGCAACATTCCGCCTTTAAAGAAGAAGATCATGCAAGATTGGATATAACACATCATTCTGCACTTACTGATAAAGAAGTGTCAGGTATAGAAAAAGCTGCAAACTCAATTGTTCAAAAAAACATACCAGTAAAAATAGAAAACTTTGATCGAGGAACTGCAGAGCAAAAATATGGATTTAGAATTTATCAGGGTGGTGTAGTTCCAGTAAAATCAGTTCGTATAGTATCAATTGGAGATTTGGATATAGAAGCATGTGGAGGAACACATGTAAAAGAAACATCAGAGATAAAGCAGATAAAAATTACTAAAACAAAAAGAATTCAAGATGGGGTTGTAAGAATCGAGTTTGTATCAGGAGATGGTGCAAAAGAATTTGTTAAAAAAAGAGAATTAGATTCAGAAAATAGAGAGATGGAACAGAAAATAAAAGAACAAGTTAAAGAGAAAAGAATCGAAAACAGACAACAAGTCAAGGAAAGAATTCCAATTATAGCAAAGTCATTATCCGAATGCAAAAATGGAATATCCACAATTGAAGATATTACTATAGAAATAACAGAATCTGATAAAGCAAACTTTTGTTATTCGGTGAGTAGTAATTATGATGATGTTTTTCATATTGGTTTGGGGGAAGTACTTTGTAAAACAGATCCTAGACTGATATATTGTGGTTTGTTTGAGGAAGGAGAAAAAATTCGAGTTATTGTATATGCAGGAGATAAAATTTCAAAAGAAAAGAGTGCAGGAAAGATTGTAAGGCGTATTTCAGAGATTTTAGGCGGAGCAGGGGGTGGAAGTGCTAAATTTGCTCAAGGTGGTGGAACTGATAAATCAAAGAAAGAAGATGCAATTAAAAATGCGAAGGCCATAATCTTCGAATAGGTTAACAATATGGAATTAAACTGGAATCAAATAGATAACAAATGGAGAAGCAAATGGTATGACTCCAAAGACTTTGAAACAGATCCTAATGATAAACCAAAAAAATTCATAACAGTTGCATATCCATATCCAAATTCACCTCAACACATTGGACATGGGAGAACATACACCTTAGCAGATGTTCATTCCCGTTACTATAGAATGAAAGGATACAATGTGTTATTTCCAATGGGATTTCATTATACAGGAACACCAATTCTTGGAATGTCAAAAAGAGTTCAAGCCAATGATGTGGAGTTAATCGAAGCTTTCAAAACACTATATAATGTTCCTGAAGATAAAATCAAAGAGTTTGTAGATCCTGTAAAAATTGCTGACTACTTTCATGAAGAGATTAAGTCTGGAATGGTTGAAATGGGATACTCCATAGATTGGAGAAGAGAGTTTACAACAATCATACCTGCATATCAGAGATTTATTGAATGGCAATTTCGAAATCTAAAAGAGAAGAATCTAATCGTTCAAGGAAATCATCCTGTAGGTTGGTGCCCAAATGATCAAAATCCTGTTTCACAGCATGATACGTTAGGTGATGTTGAACCAGACTTCACTGAATATATTGTAATAAAATTTAACGTAGAAGATGATATCATTCCTGTTGCAACACTCCGACCTGAAACATTATTCGGTGTGACAAATCTTTGGATTAATCCTGAAATTGTATATAAAAAAGTCAAAGTTGATGGAGAAGTTTGGATAATTAGTGCAGAATGTGCATACAAACTAGAATTTCTTAATAAAAAAATTGAGATTATAGAAGATATTTTAGGCTCAGAATTAATTGGAAAGAAAGTTCGTAGCCCAACAAATGAGGATGAATTTCTGATTCTTCCTGCATCTTTTGTTACAGCAACTACTGGAACAGGTATTGTAATGTCTGTACCTGCACATGCACCATATGATTTTCAAGCATTAGAAGACATTAAGAATGGAAATCAAAAAAATATTGAAGATTCTTTACGGAATGAAGTTAAGAATATTCAACCAGTTACAATTATCACTACAGAAGGATTTGGAGATATTCCATCATTAGATGTGATAAAAAGAATGAAAATTACAAATCAAGATGA